>NZ_JADMOU010000018.1:0-117002 GCF_015558905.1 Bacteroides sp. D55t1_190419_B8 | reverse complement strand
ATTCCGAACAGAGAAGTTAAGCCTCGTCACGCCGATGGTACTGCGTAACAGTGGGAGAGTAGGTAGCCGCCGTTTTTAAAGAGTCCCCTTCAGTAGAAATATTGAAGGGGATTTTTAATTCCTTAAAACTCTGGATATTCGGAGGATATGTTTTTTTTAACACATTAAGTCGCCAATTCATTGAACAAAACATATTGTAGCTTGTTTCTATAGAAGAGTTAAACTTTAATGTTTAAATGATGTGAATGACGATAAACATATACAATTAATTGCTACATTTGTGGCTGAATCTATTGTAATCGATTAAACAACTAAAAATACAATGAAACTTTCTCCGAAATTCATATTAGCTTTTCTTCTGCTGATGCTATCATTTAGCGTAAGCGGGAATACTATGAATTTCTCTCCCCGTATTTTTAGTGACTCCTCTTGCCAATTATCAGAATTATCTTCTGACAGCCGTCAACGCTCTTCTGTAGATGGGCAGTCTGTTAGCTATGATAGCGTCCGTTCTTTATCTGTTTCTGATGTAGAATTAGGACTTAAACTCGTATCAGAATCAAACTCGAATAATTATCGTCTGCGTAGAATCATTGAAATCAATGACTCCTTGAAAGACGTTATGCATAAGTTTCTCGTGTTAAGAGAAAACTCTTTAGTATTAGATCAAAGTAAATCTTTTTATTCGGATAAGGATCCACATTACTCCATTACGTGTAGCGACTACTATGTGTTCGCTTTAAGACGCATCCTTATTTAGTCTTTTCCCCCTATTTTTATTCGTTTTTTTCGTACTCTGTATGAAACCGTGTGACTTTACCTTTTAAAAGTTGCAGGGTCTGTAGCGCAGTGTGTCTAATCGAAATATTTACTTCCTAAATAACTAAAATTAATTTCTTAACAAAAAAACTTATTATGGAAACTACTAAAAAAACTCAAGTTGTAGGTATAAAGAATGCCGGTATCGTAATCATCTGCTGTTTAGTAATAGCTGTATGTATCTTTCAATTCCTATTAGGTAACCCGTCCAACTTTATGAACAATGACCCTAACAATCACCCGTTGAACATGTTGGGTACTATTTACAAAGGTGGTATCATCGTACCTATTATCCAGACATTGTTGTTAACTGTACTTGCTTTGAGCATCGAGCGTTATTTTGCTCTTCGTTCTGCTTTCGGTAAAGGTTCATTGGCTAAGTTTGTAGCTAATATCAAAGACGCTTTAGCTGCAGGTGACATGAAGAAAGCACAGGAAATCTGTGACAAACAACGTGGTTCTGTTGCTAACGTAGTAACTTCTACTTTGCGTAAGTATGAAGAAATGGAAAAGAACACTGCTCTTCCTAAAGAACAGAAGCTGTTGGCTATCCAGAAAGAACTTGAAGAAGCTACTGCTTTGGAAATGCCTATGATGCAACAAAACCTTCCGATCATCGCTACTATCACTACTTTGGGTACATTGATGGGATTGCTTGGTACTGTAATCGGTATGATCCGTTCATTTGCTGCTTTGTCTGCTGGTGGTGGTGCCGACTCTATGGCTTTGTCACAAGGTATCTCTGAAGCTTTGATTAACACTGCTTTCGGTATCTTGACTGGTGCATTGGCTGTTATCTCTTACAACTATTACACTAACAAAATCGATAAATTGACTTACGGACTCGACGAAGTCGGATTCTCTATCGTGCAAACTTTTGCTGCTACTCACTAATTCTGCGAACCCTTATAAAATCTATTATTAATCATGGGTAGAGCGCAAATTAAAAAGAAAAGTACGTTCATAGATATGACAGCTATGAGTGACGTTACTGTATTGCTTCTGACTTTCTTTATGTTGACTTCAACATTTGTGAAGAAAGAACCAGTACAAGTTACCACTCCGGCTTCCGTATCGGAAATCAAGATTCCGGAGACGAATGTACTCCAGATTCTGGTTGATCCGGAAGGAAAAATATTTATGAGCCTCGACAAGCAGCAGGATATGCAGGCTGTATTGGAGAGCATGGGTGAAGAGTATGGCATTAAGTTTACTCCGGAACAGGAGAAGAGATTTATCTTGTCTTCTACTTTTGGAGTACCTATCAGAAGTATGCAGAAATATCTTGATCTCCCGGAAGATCAACGGGATAAGATCTTAAAGAATGAAGGTATTCCATGCGATAGTGTTGACAATCAGTTTAAATCGTGGGTACGTAATGCACGTACTGCTAACGCTGATCTACGTATTGCTATCAAGGCAGACGCTACGACTCCATACTCAGTGATAAAGAACGTTATGAACTCACTTCAGGATTTGCGGGAAAATCGGTACAATCTGATTACTTCTCTCAAAGCAGAATCTGAAAATTAAAAAGGAGGAAATACAATGAGTGCTGAAGTACAAGAGAGCGGCGGAAAAAGAGGAAAAAGCAAGCAAAAGAAAATATCTGTCCGGGTGGACTTTACACCGATGGTGGACATGAACATGTTGCTGATTACTTTCTTTATGCTTTGTACCACACTGAGCAAACCTCAGACGATGGAGATAAGCATGCCGAGTAATGACAAAGATATAACTGAACAACAAAAGAGTATGGTGAAGGCTTCACAAGCAATTACGTTATTGCTGGGAGCTGATAACAAACTCTATTATTACGAGGGAGAACCTAATTATAAGGATTATACCTCGTTGAAGGAAACTAGCTACGGCGCAGATGGACTGCGTGCCGTACTTCTTCAGAAGAATGCTGTTGCTGTCAATAAAGTAAGGGAATTGAAGCAGCAAAAACTTGATCTAAAGATCACGGATGATGAATTTAAGAAGCAGGTTTCTGAGATAAAGAGCGGAAAGGATACACCGACCGTAATTATCAAAGCTACCGATGATGCTTCTTATATGAATCTGATTGACGCGCTGGACGAAATGCAGATATGTAATATTGGTAAATATGTGATAACAGATATCGCTGAAGCTGATGAATTCTTGATTAAGAATTACGATGCGAAAGGTGGATTGTCACAGAACTTAGCCGATAATTGATGTAACACCTAAAAAAGAAAAGTAAAATGGCAAAATTAGATTTAGCTTCTTCGGAATGGTGTCAACTGATTTTTGAAGGCAAAAACCAAGCATACGGCGCATATAGACTGCGTGCCAATTCAACAAAACGACATAATGTCGCTATGTTGATTGTAGTGGTCATAGCAGCGGTTGGATTTAGTATCCCTACACTGCTTAAGTTGGCAACTCCGGAGCAGAAAGAAGTGATGACAGAAGTAACTACTCTGTCAAAATTGGAAGAACCTGAAATCAAACAGGAAGAGATGAAACGCGTTGAACCGGTGGCACCTCCTCCCCCTGCATTGAAGAGTTCTATCAAGTTTACAGCTCCTGTCATCAAGAAAGATGAAGAAGTGCATGAAGACAATGAAATCAAGAGCCAGGAAGATTTGAATGCTACCAAAGTATCTATCTCCATTGCCGACGTAAAAGGTAATGACGAGGCTAACGGTAAAGATATCGCAGACCTTAAGCAGGTGGTAACACAGGCTGCACCGGAACCGGAAAAAGTTTTCGATATGGTAGAACAGATGCCGACTTTCCCCGGTGGACAGTCTGAATTGATGGCTTACCTGGGTAAGAATATCAAATATCCGACTATTGCACAGGAGAATGGAACACAAGGTCGCGTTATTATACAGTTTGTTGTGGAACGTGATGGTTCTATTTCTGACGTACATGTGGCTCGTGGTGTAGACCCTTATTTGGATAAGGAAGCTGTTCGTGTGGTAAAAAGCATGCCGAAATGGCTCCCTGGTAAGCAGAATGGAAAAGCGGTACGTGTGAAGTTCACCGTTCCGGTAATGTTTAAACTACAGTAAAGAATGATGAAGAGACAATTAAGGCTGATAGGAATTGTTGTGTTAGCGACGTTGAGTGCTTGTAACTCAAAGTCAAAAGGACCGACGGATACTTATTCTTCCGGTGTGGTATCTATCGCAGCGGATGAGAGTTTTGAACCTATCATACAAGAAGAGATAGAGGTGTTTGAAAGCCTTTACCCTTTGGCCGGGATTGTCCCTCGCTACACAACTGAAGTGGAAGCGATAAATTTACTTCTGAAAGACAGTGTCCGGTTGGCTATTGCAACCCGGACACTGACTAAGGAAGAAATGAATTCATTCCACAGCCGTAAGTTTTTCCCTCGCGAGATAAAATTGGCTACGGATGGTCTGGCATTGATTGTGAATCGTGCTAATCCGGATTCTTTGTTGAGTGTACGTGATTTCCGCCGCATCCTTACCGGTGAAGTGAAAAACTGGAAAGAGGTAAATCTGAATTCCCGTTTGAAAGGGATTCAGGTGGTGTTCGATAATAAGAACTCCAGTACCGTACGTTTTGCAATGGATTCAATCTGTGGTGGAAAAGAGTTGGCTGAAGGTAACGTCAGTGCCTTGAAAACCAACCAGCAGGTGATAGATTATGTAGCGAATAATCCCGATGCTATGGGAGTTATTGGAGTAAACTGGTTGGGGAACCGCAGTGATACAACCAATCTTTCTTTTCGCGAAGAGATCAAAGTGATGTCAGTGAGTGCAGAGGATGTAGCAACTCCTGCTAACAGTTATAAACCTTATCAGGCTTACTTGTTTTATGGTAACTATCCGTTGGCACGATCTATTTATGCATTGCTGAATGATCCTCGCAGTGGGCTGCCTTGGGGATTTGCTTCTTTTATGACATCCGACAAAGGGCAGAGGATTATATTAAAATCCGGACTTGTTCCGGCTACTCAGCCGGTACGTATTGTCCACGTGAAAGACGAATAATAACTAAAATTAGAGACTATAATGAAAAGAGTACAAATGTTTTTAGCTGGAGCGTTTATAGCAGTAGGGTCGCTCTATGCGCAATCATCTGATGCCGAATGGCAGGCCGGGGTTGCGAAATTGAAAGAAACTATTCAGACGAATCCGGCACAGGCTGCTGAAGAAGCTGAGCATCTGATTAAAGGAAAAAATAAGAAAAATGTGGAATTGCTGGTAGCTATTGGAGATGCATATCTGAATGCTGACAAGATTCCAGAAGCGCAGGAGTATGCAGCTCTTGCCAGAAAAGCGAATGGTAAATCGGCTCTTGCTTCTGTATTGGAAGGAAATATTGCCGTAAAACAGAAAAATGCGGGTCTGGCTTCTCAAAAGTATGAGGAGGCAATTTATTTCGATCCGAAATGCACGGAAGCTTATCTGAAATATGCAGATATTTATAAATCAGCCAATGCAAGTCTTGCCATTGAGAAGCTGAACCAATTGAAGGAACTGGAACCGTCCAACACAGCTGTAGATAAAAAATTAGCCGAGATTTACTATTTAAAAAATGATTTTAATAAAGCGGTAGAGGCTTATGCGAATTTTGCAATGGGACCTACTGCTACGGAAGAAGATTTGGTGAAGTATGCTTTTGCTCTATTTTTGAACCATGATTTTGATAAATCACTCGAAGTAGCTAATATGGGATTGCAAAAGAATGCCCACCATGCTGCGTTCAATCGTTTGGCAATGTATAATTATACTGACCTGAAGCGTTTTGATGAAGCGTTGAAGGCTGCAGATGTCTTCTTCAAGGAATGTGATAAAGCCGATTATTCATATTTGGATTATATGTATTATGGACATCTGCTGGAGAGTCTGAAAAAATATGATGATGCAGTGGTACAATATGAGAAAGCGGTAAAGATGGATCCGACAAAGACGGATTTATATAAGAATATCTCTTCTGCATACGAACAGAAGAATGATTATAAGAAAGCAATCAGTGCTTACCAGAAATATTATTCATCTCTTGATAAAGAAAAACAGACTCCGGACTTACAGTTCCAGTTTGGTCGACTTTATTACGGTGCTGGTACGCAACCTGATTCATTAGCAATCACTGTTGAAGAACGCAAGCAAGCGTTAATGTCCGCCGATTCTACTTTCCATGCAATTGCAGAAGCAGCGCCGGACAGCTATTTGGGTAACTTCTGGAGAGCTCGTGCCAATTCAGCACTTGACCCTGAGACAACTCAAGGACTTGCGAAACCTTTCTATGAGGAAGTGGCCGCTTTATTGGAAAGCAAAAACGATCCTCATTACAATTCAGCTTTGGTTGAATGCTACAGTTATCTTGGATATTACTATTTGTTAGCTATCGAAAATCCGGCATTGAAAGCCGAAGCAAAGGCTAATAAAGATAAATCCATCGAATACTGGAGTAAAATTCTGGCTATAGACCCCGCTAATGCTACTGCTAAAAGGGCATTGGACGGCATCAAATAGTGAATAATTTTAGTTGTTTGTCGTGACAGGAGGAGTGGAGAGTGATCTTAGCTCCTCCTTTTTTTGTACTTTTTTCTTCTTTTCTATTGGAATATTCAAAAGATTGTCTACTTTTGTGGTGTACTATTACACTAATACACCAAAAGAACATTATTCATTAAACAGAAATACTATGATTACAGTAGAAAATCTTTCATTTACTTATCGTAAATCGAAGCGTGCGGTACTACATGATTTTTCGCTTTCGTTCGAATCCGGCAGGGTATATGGACTGTTGGGAAAGAATGGCGCGGGAAAATCTACTCTTCTCTATCTGATGTCCGGCTTGTTGACTCCTAAAAACGGTAAAGTGATGTTCCACGATACAGATGTGCGCCGTCGGTTGCCGGTTACTTTGCAGGATATGTTTTTAGTTCCCGAAGAATTTGAGTTGCCTTCGGTTTCTTTGGTCAGCTATATTGAGTTGAACAGTCCTTTTTATCCTCGTTTCAGTAAGGAAGAGATGATCAAATATCTTCATTATTTTGAGATGGATATAGATATTGATCTCGGAGCGCTTTCTATGGGGCAGAAAAAGAAAGTGTTCATGAGTTTTGCGCTTGCTACGAATACCTCTCTTTTGTTGATGGATGAACCGACCAACGGGTTGGATATTCCCGGCAAAAGTCAGTTTCGTAAGTTTATAGCATCAGGTATGTCGGACGATAAAACGATTGTGATTTCCACGCATCAGGTTCGTGACATAGACAAAGTGCTCGATCATGTGTTGATTATGGATGACAGCCGTGTGTTGCTGGATGAGTCGACAAGTAATATTTGCGACAAACTTTTCTTTGTGGAGAGTGATGATCGGGAATTGGCCAAAAGTGCACTTTTTGCAATTCCTACTATTCAGGGTAACTACCTGATCCTTCCTAATGAAAAGCAGGACGAGTCGGAACTAAACCTGGAACTTCTTTTTAATGCTACACTGGCTACTCCTGAAGAGATTGCCCGATTGTTTCACACTCAAAAATAAAAGACGATGATAAAAGATACTTTTTTCAGTTTGCCTCGTTTTATAAATCTCTGCCGTAAGGAGATGGTGGAGAATTGGAGATCGAATGTGCTTCGTATGGTGTTGATGTATGGAGTGATGGCAGTGGTAATGGTTTGGAATGGATATTTTGAGTATAGAGGTACTTATAATTATCAGGAGGATCCGGCGTGGGTATTTCTTCTTGTCACTTTTATCTGGGCTTTGTGGGGATTCGGCTGTTTGAGTGCTTCGTTTACAATGGAAAAGATGAAAACGAAAACGAGCCGTACTTCCATGTTAATGATTCCGGCAACTCCTTTCGAGAAGTTTTTCTCCAGATGGTTTGTATTTACGGTTGTGTATCTGGTTGTTTTCCTGATATGTTATAAGTTGGCGGACTATACGCGCTTTGCTGTCTATTCTTTAGCCTATCCGGAGAAGGATTTTATTACTCCTGTCGACTTGTCACATTTGGTTGGTGATGAAAAATATTATACTTTATGCAGGCGAGGGTTGGAATTTGGAGCGCTGATATCAGGGTATTTCTTTGTTCAATCCTTATTTGTGTTAGGTAGCTCTATTTGGCCTAAGAATTCTTTTTTGAAAACATTTGCATCGGGAACGATTATAGGCATAGTATATTTTTTAGTGGCTGCTTTGGTGAGTAGGGGGTTGTTGGAAGGCAGTAACAAGCACTATTCAGGAGGCGTATTGGAGTCACAGGAAGTTGTCATGTGGATCGTAATTGGCGTCGGCATCTTTTTTGCGTTGGTGAATTGGACACTGGCTTATTTCCGCTTTAAGGAGTCTGAAATTATTAATAGAATGTAATACCTTAACCTATGAATTTTAAAGAAAGTAAAGCTATTTATTTACAGATTGCAGATAGAATCTGTGATGAGATATTGCTGGGGCAATATCCGGAAGAGGAGCGGATTCCTTCTGTCAGAGAGTATGCTGCCATTGTGGAGGTGAATGCTAATACGGTGATGCGTTCCTTTGACTATCTTCAGGTACAAAATATTATTTATAATAAACGTGGCATAGGGTATTTTGTAGCTTCGGGAGCAAAAGAATTGATTCATTCTCTCCGTAAAGATACCTTTTTGAAGGAAGAATTGGACTATTTCTTTCGTCAGTTGTATACGCTTGATATACCGATAAAAGAAATAGAGACAATGTATCATGAGTTTATAAAAAAGCAGAAATAGAATAAAGACGAAATATTATGAAACGTACTACTTATATATTTATAGGCCTTCTCGTTTCCGGATTGATTGTAATTGTGGCAACTATTATTTTCATATTTATGTCGGGGAAGCCGTATCAGGAAGATGGAGCCTTTTTGGGTAATGAACAGGTGAAGATGGATTTGAATGGCATACATGTTATAAAGGTGTTTACCAGCCAGGATGGAGTACCTGAAACGAGACGTGTGTTTATTAGCGGCGAAATGAAAATAGGATCTACTGCCGCTTCGTCAGGGAAAGAACAGGTTTCATATCCCAAAGGGGACTATTTGAATGTTACCCAAAAGGATGATACTTTGTTTATGAAGTTAGATCTTAATGTGAACAATAGTCCGGAAAAGTATCGGGACAGAGATTATATCTTTGTGAGTGGTTTTGATGTGAGTTTGGCTGTGGATTCGCTGGCCAGTATCATTGCTGATGCAGAAGGCTTGAAATTGAATCTGATAAATGTTGAAACAGATTCATTGTTTGTTCGTGGTAATCGTTATAACATATCATTGGATTCTTGCCGACTTGGTTCGTTTGATATTCAGGGAAATGGACTGGACTTTCATGCAAAAGATAGTAAAATTGAAAACTTCTATTTGAATTTGGATGGTGTATGGAGATGGACATTTGAGAATACGGAAGTGGGGACGGAATATCTGAGTGGCAGCGATCGTCACTCTAATGATCTGCAGAAAGGAGAATGTAAGCGGGTGGTCTGGACACCTCTGACAGAAGATGCACGTTTGCAGGTGAATGTAAGAGAGGAAGCGGTGATTATGATAACACCGGAATAAACAGGAATAAGTATGAAGAGATCAAATATGATACGGATTACTAGACAGTATCTAAACTAAAAAGGAGCAATAATGGATTTTAAAGTGCCTCCTAAAAGTAAGATGAAAAACTTTTAGGGGCACATTTATTCCGTTATTGCTCCTTTTAATAGATGAGGTTATATAGTCAAATTACAGCGCTTTCTTCAGAGTGAAGCAGTCGATATCCGGTGCCCAGTTATAACTATTACCCATGCGAATAGTGTTGTATCCGGCTTTTAATTCGACGGGAACTGTGATTTGGTTATGACCATTATCCTCTCCCAGAGAGTCGATTTTGGTAATGATGCCGTTTACGTCCAGTTCTATTTGTCGTCCTTTGCCATATAAATAATGGATGGTCATATCATAGCGTCCGCCATCTTCGCTATATACTTCCCGCCATTCGGCATAATTTTCCGGTTGTCCGCCAAGGAAACCTACTTTCATTTTGCCGGAGGCTTCCTTATCATGGGCATAAAGAATACCTTTAGGATTTTTGCCAAGGTCATTGAAAAGAGGTAAATAAGCCCATTCCGCTTCGTACAAGGTCGGTTCCAAGCGTGTTTCACCTTCTATGCGGAGAAACATGGCACTGTGTGCAGGAAGCGTTTGTTCGAAGGTACCGGAGAAGTTTCCTAAATCACTATGTTTTACCAGATCACGTACTTTTACGTTTCCTCCAAATTCCAGTGAAGAGAACGGCACGGAGAAACTGCAGATGGTATCGGAAGGATTGTAAAGAGCTACTGCACGTACATTCCCACGTTTCTGTTCAATATCTTTAACGAGTACATAGCCTTCATTTTCATGCTGCACTACATAGGCCTGCAAGCCCAGCGGATCTTGGTTGAGGGCAATCAGTTCTTTATTAGTCAGCAGTTCGAGCGAAGAATCCGGTATGTTTTCCAGATTGCATCCGATAAGCAAAGGAGAGCTCATGATACACCATAAACCGAAATGAGCTTCTTCTTCTGTCTGAGTAAGACCTTGTCCGCCTACTTTACTGTCGTTACGGAATCCGATGACCATCATATCCATGTCATTATAATGTCCGTTTCCGGCATAGGCTGACAGGTAGAGATTCTTTCCTACTACATATCTTAATGATCCCCAATGTGCATTAATATCTCCACTGATACGCCAGGAAGTTGCTGCATCTTTAGCCCAAGTGCCTGGAAAAGCCCATCGGCAGATGTTGATGGAAACATCTTTGTTTACTTTGTCTATACTGTTCCGGATGGAAGTGTATCGTTCCTTTTCATTAAGTCCCAGCGCATCTCCTCCGCAATAATCAATTTTGATAAAGTCGAAACCCCAGTCGCCAAAGTACAATTGGGCGTCTTGTGGTTCGTGTCCATAGATACCAGCTCCTATACCTGCTGTATCATTGTCCCACATGGAGCCACATGTGCTGTTGCCCGCATCGGTATAGAGACCGGCTTTCATTCCCAAGCTGTGAACGTAATCCGCAATCGGTTTCATCCCATTCGGGAAACGTTGTTCGTGGGTATGCATAATCCCGTTGTCATCGCGCTTTCCGAAATAGCCGTCATCAACATTGACATAATGATATCCGGCATCTTTCAGACCTTTTTTCACCATCAGGTCGGCTTGATGCTTGATGATGTCTTCGCTGATATCTACACGAAATGCATTCCATGAACTCCATCCCATGATGGGAGGATTGACTGTCTTTTCATTCTCGGAAAGGATAGTTTGAGTCTTTGTGCAACTGATGCACATAAATGAAGCTACTGCTACTGTAAAGAGATAAATCCTGTTTTTCATGATATAATGGGTTGTTTTTTATTACATATCCGTCCTGAATTTGTTCAGGTGACTGAATAGAAATAAAGGGCAACTTGCTGTACTCCAGAAAGCTACCCTTTGTTTTTGTCGGAATGAGGCGAATTGTCGCGCAATTATTCTCTCGCAAGGGTAACTGATTATTAAATAGTTATACTCCTTAAAATCTCACGGTTAGAACTTTCTCGTCCCGATTGCATCCCGGATAACGGGGCTTCATTCTTACTATTATTTTTCATAATGTTCATCAAAATTATTGCATTGTTAATTAGTATTTTGAAACTATATAGATTATTTCTCCAAATCTGATTCGCTTACATTGGCTTAAACCTTTATATTTTATAAAATTTATAAGTCTTTCTTTTACAGTCATGTATCGGTTTGCTAAATTGTTTTTAATTGTACAGAGAGAAATTCTATAAATTGGTTGAATTTTACAGATAAATGCTCCATGTTTGCATCGTGTTATAAAAATAACACCACGAAGTTAATAAAACATCTTGTAATAACATTAGTATAAATTAAAATTTTATCAATCATGGCATTTAGTAAGTATATAAAGCTTTCCGAATTAGCAAACTGATACAATAAAACGGATTGCTGACTTGCCGAGCTCGACTACTGCATCTGTGTACCGATGGATAGCAGGTAAAGCTTCCCCACCTTTTTTTAGAAGAGAATATATCAAGGCTTTTACGATCTTAAGATTGCTGCTTGGCTGAAAGAGCAGAAAATGTCAAGACTAAGATGCAAAAGGTTGACTTTTAATTAATTAGAAAGATTGAAAATCTTTTGGTCAAAAGGATAATAAATCCTATCATAATCATTAACGTAACGGTATGGAAATGAATCAAATGCTTATGATTCTTTTTAGGCACGGATTACACGGATTTCACGGTTTTAGCGTAGTGAGTGCGCAAAGCTACCGTGTAATCTGTGTAATCCGTGCCTAAATTTTATGACTTGTTTAATTCAGAACCGTACGAAAGAGAATCAAATCATGAAAAAAAAACTTATGGATTGATGTGGTTGGTTCAGTAGAAGAAGCTGAACTGATGAAATGTAAATTGTATGCTAATAATGGGACTAAAGTGGTTAGAAAACTTTATATAATATACAGCGGTATTCTGTTGTGTAATTTATACTGATATATTAATTTTTATATCAGACTATAGCTATGATGAGGCCCTTCGGGCTGCTAAAACAATTAAATAATACAAATTAGAAAGTTCTAATAATTTCCTATATTATAGTGTTCATGGGAATTTCAAGCATAAATCATTTCTTTCTGATAGCCTGCATATTAACCTTGGAATATACTGGGCTGAACCTATTCGTTTTGCTGTATGTTCTCTTTACATAGACGAAGGAATCAGAATCGTCACATTTGGTCGGTGAATGTGGCATATTGTTTCACTTTTAAATGTATACGAATATGAAAACTTTATTTGTTTTTCTGTTTGTTTTGCTTGCATTTTACTCCTGTGATATGGACGATCCGATTAATGCAGAAGATTCATTGGTTACAACCGATAAGGAGACTGATGCTATCGAGCTAACTGCCCAATCTGGTAGTTATCTCATCTGGCTTAATGGAGCAAGTGCAGAAACAAAGAAGATTGCAGATCAGCTGCAAGCAGTGAACCACTATGACAAGGCGTTGTCTTTTAACGATTTACCTGGAGTTGATAAGTCGGCAACATTGGTCGCGATGGCAAGAGATACACTGAATGACTTGACTATCGTTGGCAATGTTGCCGATTTTATCGCGGGTACATATACTCCTGAAATGATACAAGATGTTCGTCACAATCGTCAGGGAGTGATCCTGATTGCCAATGACAGCAAAGGCGAAGATTTGAAAGAACAAATGCTGAAACTTTTCGGACTTTATGTAGATAAGGGATATTATAAAGTTAGTTTTCCGCGTGAGCAACGGTACGCTTATTATGATGTGAATGATCCGGATGCTTTGAAGAAACTTTGTGGTACTGGAGGGCTTATTCCCAACACACGTGATATGTTTTCTGCTCCCGGACCTACAGATGATCCATCGGCTCCGGAAGTAACTGCGCGGGCATTGCATGCTATGAAGAAAATTTATATCAGCAACCGTTTTTATGTTTATACTAGCGACTACAAATATCATATGACGGGATATGAGTCGCTTTTGCCTTATACGGCGGAAATTCGGAATTACGTTCCAAGAGATGATAAAAGGTATGATGGACTGGTAGACAGGGAATGGACTATTGATGTATATAATCTACGCATTTATGCTCCGACCAATGGAGATAATATGATTGCCGTCTACAGTTCGGGTGGCAATGGATTCTCCAACAGGCTTGACAATTCACTGGTATCGCTCGACAATCCACCCATGTATGAAGTTTGGGCACTAATTTGGGGATTGCGTAACAATGCCTATACGAAGATTAACATCCGTGATGGCCAGCGCTCGCAACTGAACCTGAAACTGATTGATTTTGCACCCGGGCTGCCGGAAACCGAAAGTACCATCGGGCATTCGTACAGCAAGAGCGTAGGCTTTGATTTGGGAGTAAGCCCCGTTTTGAAAGGTGATTACTGTTGGGGGAAATCCATCACTTATCAATTATCGGAGATGACTCGGGAGGTGACTCGTACTATCACCGATGCCGAGATGGAGTATTGCTGGAAGTGGTATCCTGAAACTCTCTTTCGGGGTAGTAAGGCTATGAAAGCGAATGGCATGATTGATGGTGCTGCTATGATTTCGCCTGCATGGTATGATATTCTTTACGATCATGTGGCGGGTACTCCAGGTACGGACAATGTTTTCTGCGACTATGATAACGATTTGCAGTTTAATCAAAACCTGCTCAATTACCAACAGGAGTGTGCTATCACTGCTCGGACAACTGGGGCATCGGCAGGTGTGGTAGCTGTTGAAATTACTGATGGGATGGCGTTGCAGCGTGGAGGAGCCTGGTTCACCAGCTGGGGACAGGCCGTCCTACATCCTTTGCCCAGTAGTGCCGGCACAGCCTATGATACAACGGTAGATGTGCATAAAACCACTACCGTATGGATTGATTATAATAATTGGTAAAACGAACTATTAAAAAGGGATTACGATGAGAACAAGAATATTATATAAGACACTCTTGCTTGCAAGCCTTTTTTTCGGGGCATGTGTACAGGATGATATCAACGATGATCCGGTGGCTAATTATAGTAACGAAGAAAAGAAAGATGTCGTCCTGATTCGTATGGGAACCGATGATGCTGAAGTAAAGGATATCACTTCCCGCCTGTTTAACAACATTCCTGCGTCTTGGGAGATTGGGAAAAAAACGATTGTTGACTATGATAAAATGGCAGATCCGGAGACGGAGCTTAATACTGATATTAAGAACCCGGATATCTATGCGACGGTTGTATTAAATATCAATGATGTGATTTCCGGCAAATATCCGGTATCTTTATTTCGTATGCTGAAGTTTTATAAACGGGATTTCTACATTATAGCAACCGGGACTACGCAGGATCAAAAAAATGAAATGCTTTCTTTGATAGGGGTATATATGGAACCGGGCTATTATGGTATCAACTATGATAACGTTCAGCATTATCGTATCTTCCCTTCTGCCGATCCCTATGCTAAGGATAATATGATAGGCAAGGGAGTGAAATCTTTCAGCCGGAGGTTATTGACCCATTCTGTCGATAATCTGCCTGAAAGTCTGGAATTAGATCCCGGATACAATGCACAGATGGCTGACAAAGAAGCTTTGAAACGTATTGAAATTTATAATCGTATTTATGGCTATGCTCAAGGAGATATGAATTATTCCATGCAAGCGGTTCCTTATAAGATGAAAGAGGGCGCCACTCCGGATGTGATAATAGATAATGCTTGGTCAATAGATGCCTATAACTTTCAGATATATAGTAAAAACAATAACTGCATATTGAGTGTAACAAACACTGCCGGCAATGGTTTTACGGCTAATATCAAGGATTATACAACTCCCAAGGGGATTGATGTATATGCTTATATCTGGAACATGATGCGGCAAGCATCCAGTGAGGTGACAATTCACTCTGATGGAGGTATTTTTCGGGAAGTCAGTTATCAACCGCAAACGGTGAATCATGGAGCTAGTTATACAGAGAACTCTTTTTGGAAAGTATCTGTTGAAGTATCGCCCGTCAAGTTGGCAGAGAAACCTTGGGAAGCTCTTCAAGTATCATTTGGCAAAGAGTCATCTACAGATGTATCTTATAAAACTCTGTCCATGGATTATTCTTGTAAAGGACAATTTGGAAACGGGGTGTATAGTAAACTTTGGCAATTTATTCCCGGTGAGTTTTACGACAAAGCGGAAGCTTTTGTTTACGAAACAAGCGAAGGAAAGCGATGGATTGATGCTGCGCAGGCTATGACCCCCAATTACGTGACATGGGGAGGTTATACGCTACGTCAGAACTATTTAAGCCATATCAATAACAGTATGAAATTACATCAACAACAGTGTATCTATTCTTTGAGTTCAGATGCACAGCCCGGTGTCGTTTCTGTTGTCATTACTGATGCCATTGATCTGCAAAAGTCTTATGTGCATTATAACTGTGGTATCCGCTATGGGCACGATTCAGCCAAGACAGATCTCAAAATGACGAAGATGGTCTGGATTGATTTTAGACAATGGGATAATTGAAAAGCTATTAGATTAATATAGGGTAGCCGTCCCGATTTCGTCCCGGCTGTTATTGAAAAATCGGGGATAACTTTCTGCTAATCAGCTAGTTAACCCCGATTTTGTCGGAATGAGGCGACTCGAACGCCCGACCCCTACGTCCCGAACGTAGTGCGCTACCAACTGCGCTACATTCCGATTGCTTAAGAAGTGGTGCCACCAGGAATCGAACCGGGGACACAAGGATTTTCAGTCCTTTGCTCTACCAACTGAGCTATGGCACCTTTCTCGTTTGCGGGTGCAAAGATAAGTATATTTTTTAATACCGCAATAACTTAAGGGGAAATTTTTACCAATTTCAGACTCGTAGAAATATAAATGCATTTTTGCTAGAATAAATATGTAGATAAACAGCTGTTTGTGCGACATATTTTATAAATTTACGGACTGAAACGATCAAAACAATATAAACACTCTATTACTATGTCATTACTGGCGATTATTGTTATAATAGTTTTGTTAGCTGCCTTCATTTATATGTGGGCAAAGTGTCAGTCACTCCAGAAAGAGGTGCATTTGAAGGAAAACAAAGAGAATGAACTTAAAAAGTTGGCTCTGGTTTTGCAGAACATCAATGCTTACTTTTTATTGATTGACAAAGATTTTGTAGTTTGTGATACCAATTATTATTCTTTGAACCATCTTCCAGTTCAGGTAGGTGGAGTTACAAAAAGAGTGGGGGATTTGCTGCATTGTAGAAATGCGATTGCAGCCGGTGAATGTGGTCAGCATGAACAATGCAAACTATGTTGTATCCGTGCGTCTATCGGTAAGGCTTTTTGCAAGAAAGCAAGTTTTAAAAATCTGGAAGCTTCCATGAAGTTATTGAGTGAGGATGAAACGAAAGTGACTCCTTGCGATGTATCGGTATCGGGTACTTATTTGAATATTCATGGCGAAGATTATATGGTGTTGACTGTTTATGATGTGACGGAGCTGAAAAATGCGCAAAGGCTACTGTCTATTGAAAGAGAACATTCTGTTTCTGCCGATAAATTGAAATCTGCCTTTATTGCTAATATGAGCCACGAGGTACGTACACCGCTAAATGCGATTGTCGGATTTTCGGGCTTGATGGTATCGGCTTCCAGTGAAGAGGAACGAAAAATGTATGCTGATGTTATTGCAGAGAATAATGAACGCTTGTTGCGCCTGGTGAATGATATTTTTGATCTTTCTCAAATAGAATCGGGAACAGTAGATTTTGTTTATACAGATTTTGATGCCAATGATTTACTAAGAGAGTTGGAGGGAATTTTTAAAACGAAATTGAATAACTCGTCGGTGGAATTGGTTTGTGAGGCACACATACAACCTATAATGATGTATTCGGAGCGGGAACGTATCATTCAGGTATTGTCCAACCTATTACATAATGCAATGAAATTCACCGAATCGGGTGAAATTCGTTTTAGTTGTAGCCAGAAAGGAACGGAAGAAGTTTGTTTTGTTGTGTCCGATACAGGCATTGGCATACCGGAAGAGGAACAGAAAAAAATATTCTCACGTTTCATAAAACTCGATCGTGAAATGCAGGGGACAGGACTTGGGCTGACTCTTTCACAAACGATCCTCCAAAATCTGGGTGGAAGTCTCGAACTTGATTCGGAAATTAACCGGGGATCTACTTTCAGCTTTGTGTTGCCACGGGTGATAAAGCCGGAACGGATAAAGCCACAGGCAATAAAATAAGATTCTTCAATCGACAGGTATTGTATCGATTAAATGATGGGGAACATACTTCTAAATAAGAAGGCTGGAGAAAATCCCCTAAAATAAATCACCCTCACTACAACCGTGGAGTGCATCCCAAAGGTTTTATAACTGACTTTAGGGGAGCACTTCACTGTAGTGAGGGTAATTTTATAAGTTCAAGGCTGTTTGAATAACCTCTTATTTTTTTGTGAACAGGATGGACACTTAGTCTTTACGACTTAGGTGCATCCTTATCTTTGTCTCCGGTTCCCGGAGATGCTTTGCCGGAAGTAGAATTTCCACTGGATGTAGCAGAACTGCTGTTTGATGGAGTAGCACCGGAGGCGGTGGCACCAGAGGATGCCGCATCAGAAACTGCTGCATTAGGAGCGGTTGCACCGGGCTTAGCTGTACTTGTCCCGGTTGCGCCTCCTGTATGTACAGAAGTTGCGGTAGGACGGGCAGCATTAGTGTTATTTGCACTGACATTGACAGTGGCTGGTTGAGCTTGAACTTCCCAGTGGAACGGTTCGAAATTGGAGTTAGGATCTACCCAAGACGGTTTCTTGGAAGCGTAGATAATAAACGGAGCAACAACAACGATAATAGCACCGATAATCAGTACGGAGAACCAAACGGTGTTGCTACCTGTAGAGATCTGGCTGGGCGGGATGAAGCTGAGGATAAAGGCAAGTAATGATCCGCAGAAACCAAGGCCACCGACAAACCACATCAGACCGTTGCCGGATTTACCGATACGGAACGGACGGTTGAGTTTCTTCATCTTATAACGCAATGCGATAGCTCCGGAGAACATCAACAAGTACATAATCAGATAAAGAATAACTGTCAGCTGTGACAGAATCTGATAGAAGCTCTGTACGGACGGCATGACAACGAACAACAGACTTAATACAGTTACAGCGATACCTTGTACGAACAGGATATTCTTCTGTACACCCAGTTTGTTTGTTTTCTGGAAGAACGGAGGCATATATCCGGCTTTGCCTACGGCAAATATACCTTTTGACGGACCGGCAACCCATGTTAATACACCAGCCAGTACACCAAATGCAAGGGCGACGGCAATGATTGGTGACAACCAAGAAGCATGGATATACTTGAAATAGTTGTCGAAACCGACAAGCAGACTTTGAGTCAGGTTGATATCTTTTGCAGGGATAATCACACCTAATGCAAAAGTACCCAAAACGAAGATCAACACTGTGATAAGTGCACCGATGAATACGGCTTTCGGATAATTTTTAGAAGGATTCTCTACGTCTTTTACGTGGATACCCCCCATTTCCATACCGGCATAAAACAAGAAGATACTGGCAGCAAGAACGACATTGTCAAAGTTGGTAAAGTCGGGGAAGAAGCTGCTATTGAAATCCATATTGGAATGTCCGCCGCTTGCCAGATAAATGATTCCCAAGATAATCAGCAGGGCAGCCGGGATAATTGTACCGACCATACCACCGACTTTGGCAACTTTACCTACCCAGCTCATACCTTTCAGGGAAATGAAAGTAGCCAGCCAGTAGATGATAAGTACTACGACGAGCGTATAATACTTATTGTTTGCCAGTGACATGTCATGTACGTCATTCATTCCGATGAAAGCGATAGATACGGCACCAAACGTTAACACTGTCGGATACCAGATCGTACTTTCGATCCATTGTACCCAAATGGCGAGGAATCCCAGCTTTTTGCCGTAGGCTTCGCCTACCCACCGGAACACACCACCCTGTTTATCCTGAAACATCGCCGCCAACTCGGCTGCAACGAGCGATGTAGGGATTAGAAAGACAATAGCTGCAAAAAGATAATAGAAGGCCGAACTCATTCCATATACGGCCTCGGCTGGTAGTCCACGCAAGGATACTACTGCCGTAACATTCATGATAGCCAGGGTAAACACGCCTAGCTTCACTGCATTTTTAATATTCGCCATAAGTTAAGGTTTTAAGTGAAAAATATTTTAAAGTCAGTGTTATAACAACATTTTGCGTGAGATGTTTCCGCAATCTCTTTCAAAGTTCGTTAATTAACATCCCCGAAATGGGAGATTGTAATCCCGGATTTACTTCTTCCGAAACAATCGCTTTCTTCGATTGTTTCTAAACCATCTAAATAATATATGAATCATTTTATTATAAACTAAGTAGTTATGAAATCAGCGCTTTCAGATTTTATTTCCGGGAAAAAGGGAATCTATGGTATTCTTCACATTATTATATTAATAATGTCCCTATTCCTGGTTATCAGTATCTCGGTGGATACTTTTAAGGGAATACCGTTTTATACACAGTCTTCGTACATGAAAGTACAGCTATTTATCTGTCTTTGGTTTCTTTTTGATTTTGTATTGGAGTTCTTTCTGGCAAAACATAAGGGACGTTATTTGCGGACGCATTTTATCTTTTTATTGGTGGCGATTCCTTATCAGAATATTATCGCTTATTATGGGTGGACATTTTCGGATGAGATCACCTATCTGCTCCGTTTCATTCCTTTATTGAGAGGAGGATATGCACTTGCCATTGTGGTCGGCTGGTTGACTTACAACCGGGCTTCGAGCTTGTTTGTTTCTTACCTGACGATGTTGCTGGCAACAGTCTATTTTTCCAGTCTGGCATTTTTTGTGTTGGAGCATCGGGTGAATCCTTTGGTGAATGGTTATGGAGATGCTTTGTGGTGGGCTTTCATGGATGTCACTACCGTCGGCTCGAATATCATAGCGCAGACGGTGACCGGACGTGTACTTTCCGTTTTGTTGGCTGCTTTAGGCATGATGATGTTTCCTATCTTTACGGTTTATATAACCAATCTGATTCAGCAATCCAACAAACGTAGAAAACAATATTACGAGGAGGAGGAACAACAGAAAAAGGCTTCCGCACAAAAAGAATTGGCGGAAAAAGCAGCCGTGCAAAAAGCAAGTACATAATAATGTGCTTGCGGATAAGGGCAAGAACAATAGTATTCGTTACTAAATGAATGAACTCCACCTTGTCCCCCCCCAAAAAAAAAAGGTATGGGGAATAGAAAAAGGTTACTATCGGGAGATAGTAACCTTTACCTTTCTTATAAAAGAGATAGAGAGAGTTTTTAGTCAACAACGGTGATGTGGTTGTTGCTAAATACATTCAATTCCAGCTTGTTCATGATGTATTGAATAGCTAACTGCGCTTTCACGGAGTTGCCCGAACCATCCAAAGGAGGAGCAAATGCGGCAATACCGAACTGTCCGGGCAGAACACCCATCACACCGCCACCTACACCTGTTTTAGCAGGAATACCGGAAGTATACATCCAGTCGCCGGTATGTTCGTAGAAACCTACTGCGGCAATCATGGCAGTGATCTTGGGAGCTAGTGCGGCATCAAAAACCTCTTTTTTAGTCACAGGGTTCACACCACCGTTGGCGATTGTACCAGCTGCAATGGAAAGCTGCAATGCAGTAACTCCCAATGAGCATTGGCGGGTGTAAAGGTCTAATGACATATCCGGGTCATCATAAATCCGGTTGTAATTCTTCAGCAGCCATGCGATAGAACGGTTGTTGAAGTTGGTGTCCGATTCAGATTTGTACAATTCATCAATCAGTTGCGGGGCACTTCCGCATAGGTCTGTCACATTTCCTACGATGGCCTCCCATTTCCCGGCAGAGTCTCCGATAGGTTTCACCATGCTGCAGGCAGAAATGGCTCCGGCGTTTACCAGGGGAGTAGACGGATGGTCGTTCTCCAGCAAGATAGCGATGATTGAATTGAAGGGCAAGCCTGTTGCGTCCGCTCCAATCTTGTCCAGGATTTCTTTAGCACCGTATTGGCGCAGTGCCAGGATAGCCGTATGCACTTTGGATACGGATTCTATACCGAAGCGATAGTCTGTGTCTCCCACATGGATGGTCTGCCCGTTGAGCAGGCAGACGCTGATTCCAAAGAGATCCTTGTTGACATTTGCCAGATAAGGAATATAGTCGGCATTCTTGCCGCCGGTATTGGTCTTTACCTGATCGTATGCCTCCTGTACCACTTCTTTCAATTGAGCGAGTGTTACTTTTTTATCCATAGATCCTTTTATTTTTTTACGGTTTTACGGCGACCACCGTGGTTGAACATCTTGGCTTCTACCGGAAGATTCTTTTCTTGAGCCATGCGGGTAGGAGTCGGATATTCCAGTTTTTCCAGTTCGGCGATGGCATTGTTGATGTCTCCCAGAAGCATATCTGCCATGTCGCGGCTGAATCCCTGACGAACAACGACACGCATCACTACATAATCTTCCAGTTTAGAAGGCAATGTGTAAGCAGGAACCATCCAACCGTGTTGAGACAATTTGTCTTGCAAATCATACAAAGTCCATTTGGCGTTCTTTGCATATTCCGGTTTCATATACCAGATGAATAGTGGGTTCACGACATCTTCGGAGTAGTTGACGAATGGAACCATCTTAGCTATTTCGCTATGGATATATTTGGCTATTTGCAGAGAGTTGTACTGCACTTCTTTGTAACCCTGGAATCCTAAACGGATGAATTGATAATATTGTCCCAGAATTTGTGCGGCCGGACGAGAGAAGTTCAAACCTACCTGTGTAATGTTGGCTCCCAGATAATTGACGCTGAATGACATTTCTTCGGGCAGATATTCTTTGCCTTTCCAACAAACCCATCCGAGTCCCGGATATACCAAACCAAACTTGTGGCCCGATACACTGATAGAAAGTACCCATTTCAAACGGAAGTCCCATTTCTTTTCCGGATACAGGAACGGAAGGATGAAACCACCACTGGCGGCATCTACGTGGATAGGAATGTCATAACCGGTCTTGGCATTGTAAGCATCCAGAGCTTTGTCCAATGCTTCGACATCATCATTCAGTCCAGTCCATGTAACACCTTGAATCGGTACGATACAGATGGTGTTTTCATCACACATTTTCAGAGCTTCTTCGGGGTCAAGAGTGGTTTTTTCAAGTGTCAAAGGCACTTCACGCATTTCGATCTGCCACAACTGTGCAAACTTTTCCCAAACAACCTGGAAACCTGTAGAAATAACAAAGTTTGGTTTATCAAACGGTTTGCCCTGTGCTTGTCTTTTCTTACGCCAACGCAACCAGGCAGCTACACCACCCAACATACATGCTTCTGAAGAACCGATAGCCAAAGCACCTGTTTTCCAAGTCTCTTTTTCAGGAGAGTTCCACAAGTTGGCAACGATGTTGATACATTTGCCGTTCATCACAGCGATACGCGGATATTCTGTTTCATCAATGTAGTTGATGTTGATGGCCTCATTCATCAGCTTGGTAGCATATTCGTCCATATAAGTGGTAACGAAAGTAGCCAGATTCAAACGGGGCTGAGTTTGAGCAAATGTTTCATCTTTCACCATTTGATAGGCGACTTCAGGAGTAGTAGGTCCATCAGGTATTTTCTCTACCGGAGAGGGTTGTAACATTCTGTCTGAACCAAATACATCGGTTTTTGCATCACCTTTTCTGAAATTTAAATCTTCCATACTAATTTGTTTTTTTTTAAAGGTTTAGGGCGATGGGGATTTTCCCCGTCGAATTTCCCACAACAACAGCAGATAGGTTTGAAAGTTTCCGGCTTTTACATTATTTGGCGTTTATTAAGGGGGTGGGTTTGCCTGCACGGAAGAACTTCCCGGGATGCTTTTGAAGCGATGAAGCCCGGATATACGTTTTTTGAACTTTATAAGAAGACTATTGTTTTCTTCAAACCTAAACATTTAACGAATAAGCATTATGAAGATACAGACGGGACGGGGAACAATTCCCCTTATTACTTTAATTGCTATCTGGTCTATTTCGGCATTGACTTCATTGCCGGGACTAGCTGTTTCACCTATATTGGGTGATCTTACGAAGATATTTCCGAAAGCTACGGATTTGGACATACAGATGTTGACTTCGCTACCATCACTGCTCATTATTCCTTTTATATTGCTGGGGGGTAAACTGACAGAGAAAGTCGATTATGTCCGTGTATTAAAGGTCGGACTCTGGCTTTTTGCCGCGAGCGGCATTTTGTATCTGATTTCCAATCGAATGTGGCAATTAATTGTGGTAAGTGCTTTGCTCGGTATCGGTTCCGGTTTGATTATCCCTTTATCTACCGGATTGGTTTCCAGATACTTTGTAGGAACCTATCGGGTGAAACAGTTCGGATTAAGCTCCGCTATTACTAATTTCACGTTAGTGATAGCAACTGCCGTAACGGGCTATCTTGCAGAAGTCAGCTGGCATCTGCCTTTCCTTGTCTATCTTCTCCCATTGATTTCCATTCTGCTGGTAGGACATTTGAAAGAAGACCGGACGGGAGAAGTCGCTTATACACCCTCTCCTTCCTCTTCTGCAGATACTACAAAAGACAACGAAGCCTCCGAACAATCTACTTCCATAGATATAGGGGGCAGCAAATACGGTATTCACATCAAACATCTGATAGAGTTGATGCTCTTTTATGGGGTGATAACCTATATTGTGGTAGTAGTGATTTTCAATCTGCCTTTCTTAATGGAGAAGCATCACTTTTCCAGTGGTAATTCAGGATTGATGATTTCGCTCTTCTTTCTGGCTATCACCGCTCCGGGTTTCTGTCTGGATAAGATCGTAGCACTGCTGAAAGGACGTACGAAAGCATACAGCCTGCTGTCAATAGCGTTGGGACTGCTATTAATCTGGATAGCTCCAATCGAATGGCTGATTATTCCCGGATGTATCCTGGTTGGTTTGGGATATGGCATTATTCAGCCTATGCTTTATGATAAGACCACGCAGACTGCCTTACCGCAAAAGACTACCTTGGCTTTGGCATTTGTGATGATGATGAATTATCTGGCTATCTTGCTTTATCCCTTTATTGTCGATTTTTTCCAGTGGATATTCCATACCCAATCACAGGAGTTTCCTTTTATCTTTAATCTTCTGATAACTATTGTCACTCTTTTCTGGGCATATCGGCGCCGTAATACCTTTTTGTTTAACGACCAATTGAAATAAAAAAATGAAGAATAAGAAACTGGAGGCCAATCTTAGCATGGCTGTCTCGAAAGTATTTAGCGGTTTAAATATGAATGCCTTAAAGTATCTTCTGCCTTTGTGGATGAGTCCATTGACGGGAGCCGCGCTTCGTTGCACATTTGCAGCGGCTGCTTTTTGGGTGATCGGGTGGTTTATGCCTCCGGAGAAATCGTCAGCCAGAGATAAATGGCTCCTCTTTCTGTTGGGGGCTTTGGGACTTTACGGTTTTATGTTTCTCTATCTGTCCGGATTGAGTAAAACAACTCCTGTTTCCAGTTCCATTTTTACCAGTCTCCAGCCTATTTGGGTTTTTCTAATGATGATATTCTTTTATAAGGAGAAGGCGGGCGCTAAAAAAATAATAGGAATTTCTATCGGTCTGATAGGAGCGTTGGTTTGCATCTTAACCCAGCAAAGCGATGATTTGGCCTCTGATGCTTTTATGGGGAATATGCTTTGTCTTCTTAGTTCTGTGGTGTATGCTGTCTATCTGATTCTTAGTCAGCGCATCCTCACGGCCATTGGAGCAATAACGATGTTGCGATATACCTTTTCCGGTGCTGCCGTGTCTGCCATTATAGTCACATTTATTACTGGATTTGATGCCCCGGTATTCTCCATGCCGTTCCATTGGACACCTTTCCTTATTCTGATGTTCGTATTGATTTTCCCTACCACTATCAGTTATATGCTGCTGCCTGTCGGTTTGAAATATCTGAAGACAACGGTCGTCGCTATCTACGGTTATCTGATTCTGATTGTGGCGACCATTGCCTCCCTTGCTCTAGGACAAGATCGCTTTAGTTGGACGCAGACGTTTGCAATCATCTTTATTTGTATTGGAGTTTATCTGGTTGAAGTAGCCGAAAGTAAAGAATAGTAAAGAAAAAAAGGCATTCCATCACGGAATGCCTTTCATTATTTCATCATCATGTTTTATAGAGAGGAGTTGATTGCTTTTGCTATGGACTTGAATTCCTCGTCCGACAATTTCAGTTTCGGATTCGAAAACAGCATATCCGATTCCTTTTGAATAGGAATTAAATGAATATGTGCATGAGGCACTTCCAGTCCGATAACAGCTTCACCTACCTTTCGGCAAGGGAATGCTTTCTCAATGGCACGGGCTACTTGCTTTGCAAACACATGCATAGCAGCCAGGTCTTCATCGCTCAAATCGAAAATATAGTCTACTTCCTGTTTGGGCACTACCAATGTATGTCCCTTTACCAACGGATTGATATCGAGAAAAGCAAAAAACTTTTCGTTTTCCGCTACCTTGTAGCAGGGTATCTCGCCTGCGATGATTCTACTGAATATTGTTGCCATAACTTTTATTGATAAATTAAGGCAAGCCCCACACGGAGACCTGCCTTTACGTTAAATTGATATGTTTACTACTTCCAGTGCAATTTTACCTTGTGGAACAGTGATTTCTGCTACATCACCCACTTTCTTGCCAAGCAGACCTTGTGCAATCGGGGTATTAACGGAAATCTTTCCTTCCTTCAGGTTAGCTTCACTTTCTGAAACGATGGTATAAATCATCTTCATGCCATTCTTTACATTCTTCAGTTCCACCTTATTTAAAATCTGTACGGAATCTGTTTTCAATTTAGATTCATCGATGATTTTTGCATCTGCAATGGTAGCTTTCAATTTGTTGATACGCATTTCGAGCATACCTTGCGCTTCTTTTGCTGCATCGTATTCAGCGTTTTCAGACAAGTCTCCTTTATCTCTGGCTTCGGCTATTGCCGCAGAGATCTTCGGGCGTTCCACTGTTTCCAGTTCCTTCAGTTCCGCCATCAGTTTTTTGTAACCTTCTTCTGACATATAAGCCATGATGTTTTCCTCCTTTAATTGTTTTAAATGGTCATATAAACAAAAAAGAATTCCAACATGAGCCATGTTGGAACCCTCTTTTCATTATTTCTTTGCAAAGATAGCTTTTTATGTGATACGTGTCAAGTGAAAAAAGATGCTATGTAACATATTTAAAAGAAATATGCTAAATTATAACAACTTAGAGTAATGACTTGACAGCTGCTTCCAAATCCTTAATATCTTCGCCACGAAGCTTCAATTCGTTGTTACGATTAATCAAAAAGATAGATGGAACCTGACGAACATTATATACAGCTACGTTGGTAGAGTAAACTCCGTTTCCATCGCGCACACAGACCCATGGAAGGTTGTCTGCCGCTGTTTTCCAGTAGTGTTCGTCCGCGTCGAGAGATACCTGGTATATTTCCAGTCCTTCTTTAGCGTATGTATTATATAGTTCGCGAAGCATCAGGTTGTGAGGAGCTCCGGCAGGTGACTGGAACACAGAGAAATCAAGCAAAACGACTTTGCCTTTCAGGTCGGTCAGCTTGCGCACATTTCCTTTCACATCACGCAAGGCAATGTCGATGATGCCGGTTTCTACGATCTTATCCTGTGGAATTTCCAGTGCTTTCGTTTGCGGTTGGCGCGTGTTCTTCATTCCTTTGATTACAATATTATAAAGGTTTTTGGAACGTACCGCATGAGGGAACGAGTTGTTGAGGCTCGTAGCAACAGCAGCGAAACATTTCACATCGTCTTTATTGTTCAACGGATCGAATATCAGATAATTATTGAGCTTCTGGAACAGGGCAAAGTAAGCCGCAGCCGTGTTGGGAGCAGCGAAAATATAGTTCACCTTGACATCTTCCTTATAGTTGTTGAGCAACGTAGCCAAGCTATCTTCGAACACATCGTGCCCTATCCTGTTGCTGCGCAAGGATGCCAGCAAATCGTCCACCTCTTTTTGAAGCCGGATCTGCTTCAACGTCAGTTCTTTGATTTTATTGCTGTTTTCCGAACCTTCCACCGCATAAGCAGTAGAGAAGTCCACATACGGAGCTTTGATCTGGATCGTTTCGATAGAATCTACAGAAAAATTGATGATTTTGTCGTCAATCCGCAAACGGTAAAATTCGGGTGACTCAGGACGAGGCTGCTTGAAACTGAATGTGCCTTCCCCTTTCAGCTTTACTGAATCGAGCGGAACAATACCTTCCAGACCGGAAGCTTCGAGATAAAGCATTTTACCGTCGGCTCCTGATACATCCCCGTTCACCTGGAATTTAGGGCCGGAACTACAAGCAGTAATAGTAAGTGCGGCGAGCGCTGCAAAAGTAACCTTTTTCATATAGTGTGTGTTATTAACGAGATGCAAATATACTTCTTTTCGAGATTAGTCAAAGCATTTTGCTGTGTTCTTCATCCTAATTTTGAAAAAAAATCAGTTCACCACTAACTTTTTACCTCATTTCCACCTAATTACCACGATAAATGTATATCTTTGCAGGAATTTTGAAAGAAAAAGTATAGATAAAACAATTTTTATGATTAACCCAATTGTTAAGACAATCGAGTTACCTGATGGAAGAACCATCACACTCGAGACGGGAAAGTTGGCAAAACAGGCAGACGGTTCTGTAATGCTCCGCATGGGAAATACCATGTTGTTAGCTACTGTTTGTGCCGCTAAAGATGCAGTTCCCGGAACAGATTTTATGCCTTTACAGGTAGAGTACAAAGAAAAATTTGCGGCATTCGGCCGTTTCCCCGGTGGTTTCACCAAGCGAGAAGGTAGAGCTTCTGATTATGAGATTTTGACTTGCCGTCTTGTCGACCGTGCTCTCCGTCCTTTATTCCCCGATAATTATCACGCAGAGGTATATGTAAACATCATCCTCTTTTCTGCTGATGGTGTGGATATGCCGGATGCATTGGCAGGACTTGCCGCTTCTGCAGCACTTGCCGTTTCAGATATTCCTTTCAACGGACCGATTTCTGAAGTACGTGTAGCACGTATCGACGGTCAGTTCGTTATCAATCCTACTTTTGAACAACTGGAAAAAGCTGATATGGATCTGATGGTAGCCGCTACTTATGAGAATATCATGATGGTAGAAGGTGAAATGCACGAAGTATCCGAAGCTGAATTGCTGGAAGCAATGAAAGTAGCTCATGAAGCTATCAAGGTTCATTGTAAAGCTCAGATGGAGTTGACTGAAGAGGTTGGAAAAACAGTGAAACGTGAATACAACCATGAAGTGAACGACGAAGATTTGCGCAAGGCTGTTCGTGAAGCATGTTACGAAAAAGCTTATGCTGTTGCCGCTTCCGGAAACAATAACAAACACGAACGTTTTGCTGCTTTCGAAGCTATCCGTGAAGAATTTAAAGCTCAATTCTCTGAAGAAGAGTTGGACGAAAAGGGTGCGTTGATCGACCGTTACTACCACGATGTAGAAAAAGAAGCAATGCGCCGTTCTATCCTTGACGAAGGTAAGCGTTTGGATGGTCGTAAGACTACTGAAATCCGTCCGATCTGGTGTGAGGTTGGTCCTCTGCCTGGTCCTCACGGATCTGCTATCTTTACTCGTGGTGAAACACAATCACTGACTTCCGTTACTCTGGGTACCAAACTGGATGAGAAGATCATTGACGATGTTTTGGAACACGGAAAAGAACGTTTCTTGTTACATTATAATTTCCCTCCTTTCTCTACAGGCGAAGCAAAAGCACAACGTGGTGTAGGCCGTCGCGAAATCGGTCACGGTCACTTGGCTTGGCGTGCTTTAAAAGGACAGATTCCTGCTGACTATCCGTATGTAGTACGTGTGGTTTCAGATATTCTCGAATCTAACGGTTCTTCTTCTATGGCTACTGTATGTGCCGGAACATTGGCATTGATGGATGCTGGTGTGAAGATCAAGAAACCGGTATCAGGTATCGCTATGGGATTGATTAAGAATCCGGGCGAAGAGAAATATGCTGTATTGTCTGATATTCTGGGTGACGAAGACCACTTGGGTGATATGGACTTCAAAGTAACAGGAACAAAAGATGGTATTACGGCTACTCAGATGGATATCAAGGTAGACGGTCTGTCTTACGAAATTCTGGAACGTGCTTTGAATCAGGCAAAAGAAGGACGTATGCACATCCTGGGTAAGATTACTGAAACAATCGCTGAACCACGTGCCGACCTGAAAGAACATGCTCCACGCATTGAAACGATGACAATTCCTAAAGAATTTATCGGTGCTGTGATCGGTCCTGGTGGAAAGATCATCCAAGGTATGCAGGAAGAAACAGGTGCTGTGATTACTATCGAAGAAATTGATGGTATGGGACGCATCGAAGTTTCCGGAACAAACAAAAAATGTATTGATAATGCAATGCGCATGATTAAAGCAATCGTTGCTGTTCCTGAAGTGGGCGAAGTTTATAAAGGTAAAGTTCGTTCTATTATGCCTTATGGTGCATTCATCGAATTCTTGCCGGGCAAGGATGGTTTGCTGCACATCTCTGAAATTGATTGGAAGCGTCTGGAAACAGTAGAAGAAGCTGGAATTAAGGAAGGTGATGAGATTGAAGTAAAACTGATTGATGTTGACCAGAAAACTGGTAAATTCAAACTTTCAAGAAAAGTGTTGATGCCAAGACCGGAAAAGAAATAAAAGAGTCATATCTTCTATATAATGAATAGTCTGAAAACTTAGTTTTCAGACTATTTTTTTTAATTCCACTTCTCAGAAAGTATAGTATCAATGAGGTGATACCCTCCCCTTGAAGCGTGATTGTTCAAGGGCTTTTTTGTATATGGATGTATAGGGATCTATTCGTTGCGAATTTCGAATATCGAAACTTGGGTTTTACGGATTTTGTGAAATCCGCAAATGCTGATGCGCTGTCAATACGCTTTTTGCATTTTACAATGTATGTGCCTTTGATTTGCATAATCAGTTGTTATTCAATACGTTTATTGCTTATATCAGAAATGGATATAATTCATAGAGTTACGCGAATTCACGATATTTGCATATTGAGAATAGAGAGAGAATTTGATGTTGTGTAAAAGGAAACAATGAATGATGAAGAGTGGAAATAGAATATATAGAAATTGGCTTTATGCGTTATTGCTGATTGTCTTTTCTTCTTGTATAGATGAAACTTTCACCGAGAATACTGTGGAAGGGACATTTCTGACAGTGAGAGGGATAACACCTCTGGGAGCAACCACACACGAGGGTACTCCGGAAGACCGAGTAGTGCGCACCCTGCGTATTCTGGCATTTGATCGGACGACTGGAAATAAGATTAGTAATGTATCTTATGCTGCATCAACAGGAGATATCATTCGGCATCCTATTGATCCGGGAACGTATGATTTTGTGTTTTTGGCCAATGAACCTCCTCATATACCGGTTAAAACCAAGTTGGAAGCTATTGGTAATTACAGTGATTTGAATCATATTGCTTATCCGGCAAGTTTTTTCTCATCGGAGCAACTCATCCCGATGATGCAGGAGATAAAGAATGTAACCGTACTTTCCAATGGTCAGGGGGCCACACTGGAAAATGGTACGACAGTGTCCATGCTACTATTGGCTTTGGAACGACTTGGAGTGAGGGTAGATGTTGAACTGAAAGCAGTGGATGACTTGAATAGTGTTTTTAAAGGAGTAATATTCAGTAATATCCCCAATCTCGTTCCCTTGACGGCAGGTTATGATGGTCCGGCTATTGAACGGAATGTGGTACGTAAGTTTACCTTAACCGACGATGGGGGGTATTTTGCTGACGGCACTGCTACCGCCGAATGGGGATGGGGCAAGAAAGTCAACCGTATTATCTTGCCGGCAAGCGAACCGGCATCTGTCAATGACGAAGATGAGGCTGTGATTTTCACCGTTGATATGGTAGATAATTATAGTCCGTCTTGCGAATTGAAGATAAATTCGAGTCCGGTGAATTATAGTTTGCCTAAAAATACGAAGCTCGACTTGACAGGATATATACAAGATCCATTGCAGGTGAATATAATAGCATCGAAGTGGGAAGATGTGGATGAAGATTGGGACATAGTAGGTGTCAAAGTATTGAATGTATCGACTTTGGAAACCGGTATTACCGATTTTAATGGGGCGCGGATCTCTTTCAGTTCCAATATGCCGATAGTGAAAGTGTTACCCGAATTGTATGTGGGTGCTACGGGAACTACTAAGGCCGAAACAGAAAAGATATTTAATGACCTTGTATTAAAGTCTAATGATGCCAAAGATAATGGGGCGACGATCACATACGCCACTTCCCGTTTTCTGTACACCTATGATAAAACATCTCAAACCGGTACAGGATATATGGATGTGTTGCTTGATGAACAGAATGTGAAGGGTGCACGGGAAACTTATCGGATTGTTTTGTCTGTTGAAGACGAAGACGGTGGCAAACTGCAAAGAGAAATAAAAGTCAATACAGTTCAAGACGGAAAACGTTTTGCATTTAATGCATACGGAACTGGGTACATAGGTGCTTTTTTTAGAGATGATGAGATTGGTGAAAGAATTATTTCCGGACAGCAGGCTAGGATAGCGGGAGCAAGCGAGCGTCCGGAAGATTTGGGAGCAATTTCTCCTTGGAAGGCGACTGTGGAATCCGGTGATTTTGTAGTCTTGAGTTCTACTCCAAGCTTCGACCCTCGTGTCGGAATGGATGATCCGGGGAATCCAGAACACTATCAGGTGCTCCCTAATGCATATAAAGGAGAGGGAGGAACCTATGTGGAAGGTAGGGGACGTGTCTATTTCCGTATTGGTGTAAAAGGGAAAAATACGGGAGCAACTCCAAGGTATGCCAGAGTTAAAATTGAACGTTATGGAGGTAGATGGGGGACAGGGGACAATCAAGTGTGGTACAGTGCAGAATATCTGTATGTCCGGCAGGGGGAAGAGCCCGATTATATTATGAGGCCGGGAACTGCAGACCCTATATCTAAAGGGCCATTGCAAGGTAAATCCCGTGATTATGCTCGTAAAATATCACCTTATAATCTGACCTCTCCGGCCTATTATAACGGTAGTAATGCCCTGTATACTCCGGTGGATCATAAGCAGGCAAAGTTTGTAAAGTATCCAAGTCAGGCTGGGGCTTTCTTTCAATGGGGACTTCCCAAGAAGGCGAATCAGGATTATTTCCGGTTAGCTTATCATCCTACTGCCCTCACTGTAGACCATTGGATTAAAGATATACAGTTCCTCAATGAAACGTATAAGCTGTTTTTACCGGTATGGGGAGCGGCTCCTTCATCACCGGAAATTATATATGATTATGGATACACAGAGGTTTTTGAATCTTGTCCTGAAGGATATCACCGCCCGTCGGATGGGTATATTGATAGAGTCTCTTATAACGGACCGTATCCCAATAATTTGGATCAGAATGGCGATCATGTCATTGTTGATACCGATAAAAATGTCATAAAGGCAAATTTGGTGGATTATAGCGATGATATAGCTTTTTCCGAGTTGCGGCAATCTTTATTTATAAATCCATTAAGTGGAGATGCCGGTTTGAATTCGAATATTGGAGGATATGATGGTTCGGCGGGAGTGGGTGGAATTAAGGTAGACCGATATCAGAACTTTTGGAAGGATAGAAATAGTACAAGTGAAGCACAAGAACATATGAAATTCTCTATAGGTTTTTATGCTGATGGTTTCTTTGACCGCCGACCTGTCAAAATGGGATCGGGTGACGGGAATTATCCTTATTGTGTTTCATCGGAGAATGCGCAGGCTGCGTATATGGGAATTCTGGTCTATAATGAGTCGAATGGTGCTTCTGTTTTCTTTCCTTCGGCGGGAAGACGTCGTAATCAGAATAGTAGTCTGGAGTATGCTGGGCAGACAGGTTATTACCATACCTCTTCCATAGCTGCATCGTCTGCCGAAGATCCTCATGCTGTATGGAGTATGTTTTTGGGTAAATGGCCGAATCCGGGACTTATGTATCAGTTGCCGACATTTGGGCAGTCTATCCGCTGTGTTAAAAATGAAACATCGGGTACGAGATAACCCACAGTATATTCTAATCTGACTCTGACTTAATTTATTGCTTTGGTTAAGCCGAGTCTGTTTTTCTTTGCATTTAATCCCGTTTTTTTTAAAAACGGGATTTTTTATTAGTAACATTCAGAGTTGACCTGTTTTATATAAAAAGAATCGGAAAGTACCCCCATACTTCCCGATTCGAAACAGTCAAAAATCGACCTTAATCAATTTATTAACTTAACACGTCGCAAAGATATGAGAAAAATTTCTTTGAAAGAGCTTTTTTGCTCAAAAAGTTTATGATACAGGCAAATATACCCGCTAATAAAGCCGCTTTTCTTGCTTTAAAACCAACGCTTCGTTCCTTTTAAAGGAGCGACCCCTTCCTTTTAAAGGAAGAGGCCGTTGGTTTAAAAGGAACTGATAGGGTGTTTATATAGAGATTAGGATTAATGATTTTTCGATTATATCAGTTAGTTTATAAGTTTGTTTTATACTCCTCTTCTATTCGTTTTATATGTGCGAGGTTTCTTTCCAGTAATTCATTTAGCTCGTGATTAGAAAAGCAAGCTCCTAAATAGATCGTGCTTTCTGCTTCAAAGTCAAACGATTCATTGTCTTCATTCACTACAATCTCAATTTTTCCTTGTGCATCTGTAGAGATTACTACATTGTATCTAGCCATCAATCCTTTGAGCTCTTTTATGAATCTATATTCTTTGTTTGTTAATATTCTTTTCATGTCGGTCAGCTCTTTTGTTTTGCTATTCTTTCGTGTGGTAAAGTTCGTAATTATTTAACACATTACACGCTATTTGAAGTATTCATTTTATTCTATTTGTCAGGTTGTAATATTCCTTTTATTCATATTATCACATCTATTCGTTTTTTTCGTATATTTGCTTCGAGCGAAACTTTTCATTTGTATATTTGTTGGATTTTAAAAAGAAAGAAAATAAAAATGGAAACAGAAGAATTGATTATTGGGAGAGTCCATCACGGACGCAATATACGTCGTACCCGTGTTGAAAAGAATATGAACCAGGAGGGTTTGAGTGAATTAGTACATCTCTCACAGCCTGCTGTTTCTAAATATGAGAAGATGAGAGTGATTGATGATGAAATGTTGCAACGCTTTGCACGGGCGTTGAATGTGCCTTTCGATTATCTCAAGACTTTGGAGGAGGATGCACAGACGGTGGTGTTTGAGAATATTACAAATAATGGTAATGCAGCCACAAATGCTAATATTGGATTTGTTGATGAAGTTGGTGAGGACAATCGAGTTAACAATTTCAATCCTATCGACAAAATCACTGAACTTTATGAGCGTCTTTTAAAAGAAAAGGATGAAAAGTATGCCGCTTTAGAACGTCGTTTGCAGCATATTGAAGAAAGTTTGCAGAAATAAAGAATAGATAAATTGAAAGGAATCGCAATATGATGAAACAAATACCTTACGGAATAACTGATTTTGGTAGAATCCAGAAAGAAAATTATTATTATGTGGATAAGACAATGTTCATTGAAAAAATAGAGATGCAACCACCTTATCTATTTCTGATTCGCCCTCGCCGATTTGGTAAGAGTTTGACTTTGGCAATGTTAGAAGCTTATTATGATGTTAGTTATGCTGAACAGTTCGACGAGTTGTTTGGTCAACTATACATAGGTCAGCATCCGACGAAGCTTCACAATCAGTTTCTCATTATGCGATTTAATTTCTCGGAAGTGAGTTCTAATGTCAACGAGGTAGAGCGTTCGTTTAAACTTCATTGCTGTAACAAACTACAAGAATTCGTTTACAAATACGAATATTTGCTGGGCAAAGAAATATGGAGTGTTCTCAACGAGGATATACAAGAGGATCCCGGAGCATTTTTATCTGCAATAGGTTCTTATGCTACTCGTAAGAAAAATCTTCGTATTTATTTGCTTATTGATGAATATGACAATTTCACCAATACCATTCTTTCAACCTATGGTACGGAATTCTATAGAAAAGCAACGCATGGTGAAGGTTTCATTCGTGGCTTCTTTAACGTGATAAAATCCGCTACAACAGGAACGGGCTCTGCCCTTGAACGGTTGTTTATTACAGGAGTGAGTCCGGTGACGATGGATGATGTTACTAGCGGTTTTAACATCGGGACTAATATCACAAATGATTCATGGTTTAATGATTTGGTCGGATTCAGTGAGAAAGAGTTGCGTGAGATGTTGATATATTATAAAGAGCAGGGAGTGCTTGAAGAATCTATAGATGAAATAGTTGCCATGATGAAACCTAATTATGACAATTATTGCTTTAGTGAAGACACATTAGAGCAGTGTATGTTTAATTCCGATATGACTCTTTATTTTCTGAAATCTTTTGTACTTCATCATAAAAAGCCTAAAGAAATTGTAGACCCCAACATCCGTACTGATTTCAACAAACTGACATACTTGATAAAACTCGATCACGGATTGGGAGAGAACTTTTCCGTTATAAAAGAGATAGCCGAGCAGGGAGAGATTACTACTGACATCGTTACTCATTTTTCTGCATTGGAGATGACGGATCCTAGTAACTTCAAGTCTTTGCTATTCTATTTCGGGCTTCTCTCCATTAAAGGTGTAGATATGGTGGGAAGACCCATTTTGCATGTGCCGAATTTAGTTGTAAGAGAGCAGCTGTTTAATTTCCTGATACAAGGCTACGTCAAGCATGGTATCTTTAAAATGGATATGAACAAGATGAGTGCTTTATTTGAGAATATGGCTTTCAGAGGGGACTGGAAACCGTTGTTCGATTTTATTGCCGACGCTGTTCGTGAGCAAAGCCGTATTCGTGAATATATTGAAGGTGAAGCGCATATTAAAGGCTTCTTGCTTGCTTATTTAGGAATGTATCGGTATTATCAGCTCTACCCGGAATACGAATTGAATAAAGGCTTCGCAGACTTCTTCTTCAAACCTAGTCCGTCGGTTCCCGTACTGCCTCCTTTCACCTATCTGCTTGAGGTGAAATATGCAAAAGCCGGCGCTTCGGAAAAAGAAATACGTACCCTTGCCGATGAGGCACGTGGTCAGTTGCTGCGTTATAGCGAAGACGAACTGGTGGCAGAAGCCAGAGCGAAAGGTGGGTTGAAGTTAATTACGATTGTTTGGCGTAGTTGGGAGCTTGCCTTATTGGAAGAAGTTACTCTTTCTTAAAATACAAATACCATAAATGTTGCTAGATGGTTTGCGGTTCATCTATTTTTGCCTGATTTTGAAACGTTGATGAATAAGGAGATAACTTTTTCCTTTTAATGAATATCTCTAATAAGTCTTGAAGAATAAAATTTGCCTCTGCTATGGATTCCCATAATAGAGGCAAACTTATCAACATGAGACTTAATTAAACAGTCTCTTGTTTTTTATGAATTTAATGAATCTTTTTTAGGACTTTAGAGAAGGAGTAAGGAAAGCTTTCCTCTTCTGTTCCTCTGCTTAAATTGGGCTGGCTTCCCATTTGGAAGTTGATGTTTCCTCCTTTTAATAAGTCTTCATGGCGTAGATAGTTCTTTTTATATTCTGTGCCGTTCAGATTCATTGTTTGAATATACATATTCTTCTTGCTGTTATCGGTTGCCTGGATGATGAGGCTGTTACTGTTTTCAAGATGTAAGGTTGCTTTTTTAAAAAGAGGAGCACCAACGACGTATTCGTCGGTTCCCGGACATACGGGGTAAAAACCTAATGCGGAGAAAACATACCATGCCGAAGTCTGCCCATTATCTTCATCTCCACAATATCCGTCAGGACCCGGTGTGTACATTTTATCCATGACCTGGCGTAGCCAATACTGCGCTTTCCAGGGTTGACCGGCATAGTTGTATAGGTAGATCATGTGTTGGATTGGTTGGTTGCCATGTGCGTAATTCCCCATATTCATGATTGTCATTTCACGAATCTCATGAATAACCTGCCCGTAATAACTTTCATCAAAGACAGGAGGTACGGAGAATACAGAATCCAGCATAGTGATAAACATATCTTTTCCTCCCATTAAGTCAATTAATCCTTGTGGATCGTGGAATACAGACCATGAGTAGTGCCAGCTGTTTCCTTCGGTAAATGCATCCCCCCATTTCAATGGTGAGAATGGAGATTGGAATGTTCCATCTTCATTTTTTCCTCGCATGAGCTTGGAGTCTTTATCGAATACATTCTTATAGTTCATCGCCCGTTTGGCAAAGAGCTGTATTTCTTTTTCCGGTCGCTTTAATTCTTTGGCTAATTGATAGATACACCAGTCGTTGTAGGCATACTCCAAAGTTCTGGCAGTGTTTTCATTGATTTTTACGTCATAAGGGACGTAGCCTAGCTTATTATAATATTCGTATCCGCGTCTTCCTGTGGAAGATACGGTGGGATGTACGCTTTTTGTTCCATGTATTAACCCTTCGTACAAGGTTTTCACATCTTCTACTTTAATACCTTTTAAATAAGCATCTGTCAGTATGGAAGCCGAATTATTTCCTATCATGCAGTCTCTGTGTCCGGGGCTGGCCCATTCGGGGAAGAATCCGCTTTCTTTGTAGGTATTGATGAGCCCTTCCTGCATTTCTTTATTCATCGACGGATACATCAGATTCAGTAATGGGAAAAGACACCGGAAGGTATCCCAAAACCCGGTGTCGGTAAACATATATCCCGGTAGAACTTGCCCGTTATAGGGGCTGTAATGAACAGGTTTTCCGGCTTCGTCCAGTTCGTAGAATTTTCGGGGGAAAAGTAACGAACGGTATAAGCAGGAGTAGAAAGTGCGGTATTGATCGAGATTTCCTCCTTCCACTTCGATTTTTCCCAGTACCTGGTTCCATGCTTTCTGTCCTTTTTGTTTTATCTGCTCCAGATTGTCATTTCCTAATTCTTTCATATTCCTTGCAGCCTGTTCGAAGCTGATAAAGGAAGAAGCGATGCGTGCATGTACTTGTTCTCCACGTTGAGTTTTAAAACCTATAATGGCTCCTGCATGGTCAGTAGTCTGTTCGGTTGCATTTTCTTGAATACTTCCATTATTCACAGTGGCTTTATAGGTGAAAGGCTTATCGAATTGAATAATGAAATAGTTCTTGAAGTTTTCGGGAACTCCTCCGCTATTGCGTGTACTATAACCGATAATTTTGTTTTCTTCTGGGATAATCTGAATAAAAGACCCTTTGTCAAATGCATCGACTGCAATATACGAATGTTCGTTTTCCGGGAAAGTGAACCGGAAGAGTACAGCACGTTCAGTAGGAGACATCTCCGTGACAATATCGTATTCGGCCAGATACACCTTGTAGTAATAAGGAGTTGCTTCTTCTCCTTTGTGTCCGAACCAGCTAGCCCGCTTTTCTTCGTCGAATTCAGGTTTACCTACCATCGGCATAATGGAGAACTGTCCGTAATCGTTTATCCATGGGCTGGGCTGATGGGTTTGTTTGAATCCACGGATTTTATTGGCTGTATAGACATATTGCCATCCGTCTCCCATTTTTCCGGTCTGTGGCGTCCAGAAATTCATTCCCCAAGGGCGGGCAATGGCAGGGTAGGTGTTACCTGTTGATAATTCAAAAGATGATTGTGTTCCCATTAACGGATTAACGTATTGTGTCCAGTCTTTGGACTGGGCAAGAAGCGTGCAGCTAAGCACTAAAAATAATAACCAACATTTCTTCATAATTTTCTTTTTGAGTTTATAGCTTGCGAAGTAATCACAGCGTTTTCATGTGTTGCCAACGTTGAATGTTCCAACGGGTTGAGACATGACAAAAGTATAGCTTCGTGGTTAAGGTCGTGGTTAAAATCGTGGTTAATGCGATGGCTAATAGGCGCTTTTTTTATTAACCCCGCTAAAGAAACTATCGCAAAATTCTTTTTTTATTATGTTATTCAACTATCTATGTGAAATAGACAAATATTACCTTACTGTTATTATTTGTATTAGTGTTCTTTTTTTGTCAAACCATTTATGTGCTCAAGGCTTTATATTAGCAGGCATTGTGAATGGTGCTGTACAGTTAGCCGTTTCCAATTAGAAACAGAAACAATCAACTGCTTGGTGATTGGTTACTAAATAGCCTTTTTGTGCGACTGCCTATTTATAGATTTGTATCGGCAATTCCCCCTTTAGTGCTCCTACGGCATTAAATGCTAACGACTCCATTTCATTTTCTCCGGGATAAACGTAGATGGGAGCCAGGAAAGAAATTCTTTTTTTCAGTCTTGAAATCACATAGTCCGAATAAGCGATGCCTCCTGTCAGAAGGATGGCATCTATTTTTCCACAAAGTACGGTGGCACTAGCTCCTATTGCTTTTGCAACATTGTAAATCATGGCATCCAGTATCAGTTCCGCTTTTTTATCTCCTTCTTCGATAGATTGTATAATGGCGGGAACATCGGTTGTACCTAGATGGGCGGTCAGTCCGGCGCGTCCGGAGATACGTTTTTTCAATTCGTCTTTGGTGAGTTGACCGCTAAAACATAGGTCGATCAGTTGACCGGCGGGAAGTGTACCGGCACGTTCCGGTGAGAAAGGACCTTCACCGTCCAATGCATTGTTGGCGTCAATGGCTCGTCCGTGGTGATGGACTGCGACAGAGATGCCACCTCCCAGATGGCAGATAATTAAATCCAGCTTTTCGTATTGGGTTCCCTGCTCTTTGGCAAAGCGGCGGGCGATTGCTTTCTGGTTTAATGCATGCCAGATAGTAATCTTCGGCATTAAAGGAGAACCTGTGATGCGTGCTATGTCTTCCAGTTCATCCACCACTCCCGGATCAGCAATGAAAGCCGGACAGCCGGGCAATGTAGCCGCCAGTTCGCTGGCAATCAATCCTCCTAAGTTACAGGCATGGGTACGCATGGCATGTACGGTATCACGTTTCATGGCTTCATTTACCTCATACACTCCGCCTGGTATCGGTTTTACTAAACCGCCGCGTCCGATGATGGCATCAAAAGAAAAAGGTATCTTATTGTTTTCCAATTCTTGTAACACCAGGTTTTTCCGGAATTTAAACTGGTCTATCACCTCGGGAAAAGCGGATAGTTCTTCTACTGAATGTTTTATATTGCTGACGAACAGAGGAGTGTCATTTTCGTAAACCGCTATTTTGGTAGAAGTAGAACCGGGGTTGATGACCAGAATTTTCATGAATGGTAGGCTTTTAGTGGTGAATTTAGAATGATGAGCCGGTGACTTGGCTGACTTGTTTTCTGCATTTGCAATCTCCTGACACTTGTAAGCATGCCATCGCAATGCTGTAATATTTGGACAAGCCGGAATCACTACGCGATGGAAGCACTACAGGGCAAATGGGGCCTTGCAGCAATCCTGCCATTTCTGCCTGTGCAAACAGGGAAACGGATTTGTAGAATGTGTTACCCGATTCAATGTTCGGGAATATCAACACATCCGCTTGTCCGTTGATAGGAGATACAATCCCTTTAATATCACCACTTGCTTGTTCGCAGGCAGTACGTACATCCAGCGGACCGTCAATAATCACATTTCCGAATTCTCCCGCTTCGGCAAGTTCTACGATATTCACATAGTCTAGTGAATGAGGGAACTTGGCACTCACTTTTTCTGTGCAGTGAATCAGTGCGACACGCGGTTGTTCGATACCAAAGTGACGGCAGGTACAGATAGCATACCAGACCATTTCTATACGTTGCTGTAGCGTGGGACGCGGAATGACAGCAGCATCCGAGAAGAAAAGCAGTTTATGGTAAGTAGGAATTTCCATCACTGCCAGATGCGTGAGAATTTTCCCTTTCGGTAACAAACCTTTTTCTTTGTCGAGTATGGCACGCAGTAAGTTGTCCGTATTGATAATCCCTTTCATCAAAATATCCGCTCCTCCTTCACGGACAATGCGGACAGCTTCGCGCGCCGCTTCATCCGGATTTTCTATGTGGATGGTTTTTACGTATTCGGGATATTGCTTGAGCGTGGGATATTTCTTCAGAATGGTAGAATCTCCAATCATCAGAAATTCTGCAATCCCTTCTTCCAAAGCACGGGAGATGGCATATTCAGTATTAGGATCGTTCGCACAGACCACGGCAATTCGTTTTCTATGGTTTAGTTTTTTAAGATGAGCCGTTAACTGGGCAAAATTTAGAATAGGTTCCATAACGTTAGATTTTTAGCAAATATCAGAAAAATGATTGAAAAAATAATGATTATAACCCGAAAAATTACATCCATTATGTAACATTTTGCTATATTTTATTTGTTTTGGCCGTTGGATGTGCATGGAACCGTTTTTTCCTGTATTTTTGCAAATAAATCCCCCAATAAAATAAAAGTGCCATGAAACAGTTTAAAAATCTATTATTTCTTAGCTTAATTTTCCTTTGTTGGACGCTTGTTTCCTGTAAAAGCAGCAAGATATCTTCCGGTTGGTCTTTGATCTGGGAAGAGAACTTTAATCAGAAAAAGAACTTTGATTCACAGGTCTGGAGCAAGATTCCACGAGGAAAGTCAGACTGGAATAACTATATGACGGACTTTGATTCCTGTTATGCCATGCGTAAAGGCAAACTGGTGTTGAGAGGTATTGTCAATCATACCCAACCCAATGACACTGCCCCTTATTTGACAGGTGGTGTTTATACGAAAGGTAAAAAGGCTTTTGCGAACGGGCGTATTGAGATTTGTGCCAAGCTGAATGCGGCGGGAGGAGCATGGCCTGCCATCTGGATGCTGCCTGAAGGAGCGGCATGGCCATCCGGTGGTGAGATTGATATCATGGAACGTTTGAATAATGATTCTATTGCTTATCAGACCGTTCATTCCCATTACACTTATACGCTGGGAATCAAGGATCACCCGGTATCACATTCTACGGGAGTGATTCACCCCGACCGCTACAATATTTTTGCAGTCGAAATGTATCCTGACAGTCTTTCATTTTATGTCAATGATGTGCATACGTTTACTTACCCCCGCATACAAACGCAAGAAGAGGGACAATTCCCTTTTAATCAGCCATTTTATCTGCTGATTGATATGCAGTTGGGAGGCTCGTGGGTGGGAGCAGTCTCTCCCAAGGATCTTCCGGTAGAAATGGAAGTGGACTGGGTACGTTTTTATCAACGAAAGTCAATAAAATAAGAACATATATGGATATTCAATTTCCTCCCTTTTTGCAGAATGGTGATAAAGTGGTTATTGTATCACCTTCGAGTAAGATCGACCAACAATTCCTGAAAGGAGCCAAGAAACGGATGGAATCATGGGGCTTGAAAGTGGCTATAGGAAAACATGCCGGAAGTTCATCCGGAAGATATGCCGGGACAATCAAGCAGCGGCTGAAAGATTTGCAGGATGCGATGGACGACCCTAAAGTGAAAGCTATTCTTTGTAGTCGTGGAGGGTATGGGGCGGTACATTTGATCGATAAAATTGATTTTACGGCCTTTCGTGAGCATCCGAAATGGTTACTGGGGTTTAGCGATATAACCGCCTTGCACAATCTGTTTCAGAAAAATGGATATGCGTCCCTTCATTCATTGATGGCCCGTCATCTTACGGTGGAACCCGAAGATGATCTTTGTGCAAACTATCTGAAGGATATTTTATTGGGAAATATTCCTTCTTACACGTGCGAGAAGCATAAATTGAACAAGCAGGGAACTGCACAAGGTGTTTTGCATGGCGGTAATATGGCGGTAGCCTACGGTTTGCGTGGGACTCCTTATGATATTCCGGCGGAAGGGACTATACTGTTTATTGAAGATGTTAGCGAACGTCCGCATGCTATCGAGCGTATGATGTATAATTTGAAACTAGGAGGCGTACTTGAAAAACTGTCCGGATTGATTATCGGTCAATTTACGGAATATGAAGAAGACTGTTCACTGGGTAAGGAATTGTATGCCGCTTTGGCAGATTTAGTAAAAGAGTATGATTATCCCGTCTGTTTCAATTTCCCGGTGGGGCATGTGACTCATAATCTCCCGCTTATCAACGGTGCAAAAGTAGAGCTTGTGGTGGGAAAGAAAAATGTGGAACTGAAGTTTATATGTTAATAATCCATTCCATCTGAACGATGCTGTGGTGAAAATGACTAATTTTGAGGCTTTAATAGATAAAAGGACGATGAAAAAGAAAACTATGATAGTATTAATGAGTGCCTTTTTGTTATTGTCAGCATTCTCTTGCGGTGGAGGTAACAAGGCAAATAGTACGAGTGAACAAAATGAAGAAACTGTCGTGAATGTACCTCAATTTGATGCGGATAGTGCTTATTTGTATGTAAAGAATCAGGTAGATTTCGGACCTCGTGTTCCTAATACAAAAGAACATGTTGCCTGTGGCAATTACCTTGCCGGTCAGTTGGAGGCTTTCGGTGCTCAAGTGACTAACCAATATGCCGATTTGATTGCTTATGACGGGACGTTGTTGAAAGCGAGAAACATTATCGGTTCTTATAAGCCGGAAAGTAAAAAGAGAATCGCTTTGTTTGCACATTGGGATACACGTCCATGGGCGGATAACGATTCTGACGAGAAGAACCATAAAACTCCGATTCTGGGTGCAAATGATGGTGCCAGTGGGGTAGGAGCTTTGCTCGAAATAGCCCGTCTGGTCAATCAGCAACAACCGGAATTGGGAATTGACATCATTCTATTGGATGCAGAAGACTATGGTGCGCCACAGTTTTACACGGGGCAGCACAAGGAGGAGTTCTGGTGTCTGGGATCGCAGTATTGGGCACGTAATCCTCATGTACAAGGATATAATGCACGTTTTGGTATCCTGCTTGATATGGTAGGAGGTGAAGGCAGTGTGTTTATGAAAGAAGGATATTCGGAGGAATTTGCTCCGGACATAAATAAGAAGGTTTGGAAAGCGGCAAAAAAAGCGGGTTACGGAAAGACTTTCATGGATGGAAACGGAGGATTTGTAACAGACGACCATCTGTTCATTAATCGTCTGGCACGTATTAAAACGATTGATATTATTCCATATAATCAGGAGGGTGACTTTACCCCGACATGGCATACTGTCAATGACAATATGGAACATATTGATAAGAATACGTTGAAAGCAGTCGGTCAGACCGTATTAGAAGTGATTTACAATGAGAAATAATAGAATCGAGAAATAATATAATAAGGTGTCGATATACTGGTGTGCCGTTTTTAAATACGGCATCTGTTATTCGCACATTGGTATATTGTCTAATTAAATAATTACTATAATGTCAATTAATGAACTACAAGATGAAGTGATTGCGGAATTCAGTGACTTCGACGATTGGATGGACCGTTATCAATTACTTATTGATCTGGGGAATGAGCAGGAACCACTTGAAGAAAAATATAAGACGGAACAAAATCTGATTGAAGGATGCCAGAGCAGGGTATGGCTTCAAGCGGATGATGTGGATGGTAAAATCGTTTTTAAAGCAGAAAGCGATGCTTTGATTGTAAAGGGAATTATTGCCTTGTTGATTAAAGTCCTTTCCGGACATACTCCTGATGAAATCTTGAATGCAGATCTTTATTTTATAGACAAGATCGGACTGAAAGAGCATCTATCGCCAACGCGTAGCAATGGTTTGCTGTCGATGGTAAAACAAATACGAATGTATGCATTAGCATTCAAAGCGAAAGAGAAATAAAATTCACCACAGAGGACGCTGAGTACACAGAGTCTTTTTTGAATTACACATTTTGCGATTACTACATATCCCTTGTCAGTATAAACCTTTGTGTCCTCTGAGTCCTCTGTGGTGAAAATTCATGGTCAGTATGATACCGATAAACAGGAGGATTGACCCGAATAGGACGATGAGATACGGGGTACCGTTAATCAGGTCGTCCATATTTTCTGCTTCGGGATATTTGATACTAAGATAGACTGACAATGAGTTGTTTAGTACATGCATGAGTATACAAGGTATCAGACTGCCTGTTTTGTAATAAGTCCATGCCAACAGGATACCGATCAGAAATGCCGGAAGGATCTGGGCGGGATTTATATGAAAGACACCGAACAGAAGTGCGGAAATCAGAATTGCTTTAGTCGGATTGTATTGCTGAAGTAAAGCGTGGGTGATGGCTCCGCGAAACAATAACTCTTCAAGTACGGGGCCTACGATAGCTATTGCAAGAATACCGCCCCAGCCGGATTGGAGAATGTTGAAAGATTGTTCCATGATATTAGGAATCCAATCCAGCAGGCTCATTAATGAGGAGACTGCAAACCCGCAAGTGAGGATTGCGATGGCACTGCAAACCAGATAAGAGGCCGATACTGGTAACCATGTTGCCCTCTTTTTACTGATATAACCGGCTTTCCATAGATAAATACCCATCATAATCTGACCGGCTAGCTGTGCCGGAATCATAATCATTTGCGTCAGAGTGACTTTATCCAGATTTCCCGTGGTGACGAACAAATAGATCGTACAAGGAATCATAATCAGGATTGGAGCAACAATCTGCGCAATGAGAAGGTCTATTAATACTAATTTGATAGCCGTTTTCATGGTTTTTTATTTAGTGGTAAAGAAACTATAGATAAACATAGCTAACATGGATATAGCTATTACCACCAAAGAGATACTCATAAATGACTTTTGCATAAGAATCTATTTTTTAAGAATTGTTTCTGTCTCTTCAGCATCCTTATGGAGCTGTGTTATTAACTCGTCGATACTGGAGAATTTCAGTTCGGGACGTGTCCGTTTTACAAAAGTAAGCCGGATGAATTTATCATATATGTCGGAATGGAAGTGGAGGATATTCACCTCAATCGTCCGGTTCGGACCATTGTCTATCGTCGGGCGGACACCTATATTCAGCATCCCCATATACGTTTTCCCGTCAAATGTCACCCATACGGCATATACTCCATCGGCAGGAATCAGTTTATCGGGATCATCCACCCGTAAATTGGCTGTTGGGAAACCTATTTTTCTGCCTACCTGATAGCCGCCTACTACTATCCCGTCGAGGAAATATTCATATTTCAGACAATGGGCGGCCAGGCTAACTTCTCCTTCATGAAGAAGTTTACGGATCAAGGAAGAGCTTACCGGAATGTTGGGCTCGTCCCCTATTTCTATATTGCTGGTATACGCTTTGGCGCGAATTACTTCTATGCCAATTTCTTTTCCATAACGTACATAATCCTCGAAACCTTCGCTGCGGTTATGCCCGAAACGATGGTCATAGCCGATTACCAGATATTTTACCAGATAACGCTCTTTTAGCAACTGTGTCATAAACTCCCGGGCAGTGAGCCGGGAAATTTCAGGAGTGAAGTCAAGCATCAGGCAGTAATCTACCCCGATGTCTGCAAGCAGGCTTATTTTTTCTTCGGGAGTAGTCAGCAGTTCCGGACGATACTTCGCATTCATCACTTTTCGGGGATGAACGGGAAAAGTAACCAATGCAGAGCGTAGACCTTTCGCGGCGGCTATCTCCTTCACTTGCTGAATCAGATAGCGATGTCCTGCATGCACCCCATCAAAGAAACCGATAGTAGCTACGCAGGGTTCCGGGGTAATTGCCGATGTGTCACGTATAATCTGCATATCTCTAAATTTATTTAAGGTTGAAAAGATGGCTCCAGTCTTCGCCTGCTTTCGCTGTATAGGTGGAAATTCCTAAATTTTGGGCTGTCTTACAGTTCATTTCAGAGTCATCAATAAAGAGCGTCTCTTGCGGTTCGATTCCGGCATCCTCTATGATTGCCTTGAAGATCTCCGGTTCGGGCTTGGCCATTTTCATTTCAAAAGAGAGGTATGTTTTTTCAAAATAATCTTCCACCTTAAAGGTGCGGTAAGGAAACAAATGAGCGCATGTCCATTCCCAATGAATTTGGTTAGTATTGCTCAATAAGTAGACGACATATTTCTCACGTAATTTTAATAATAAATCAAGTTTTTGTGTGGGTATATCTACTAGAAAACTATTCCAGGCTGCATCTATTTGTTTGTCGCTAACTGCTTTGCCTATCATTTTACGAACTCCGTCACGGAATTCGGCAGGTGTAATCAATCCTTTTTCTTGTTGCATCAGGATTCCGTCCTGATTCTGGATATCCAGCAAGTCATCCACGTTTTGGAGCCCTAACTTCTGAAAGTGCTCAATGCAACGTTGGCGGTCGAGATTGATAAGTACACCACCCAAATCAATAAGAAGGTTTTTTATTCCTTTACTTTTCATTTCTGTTTTTTTTGTGAATAATACGTTGAACAAGGCGAATAAGTTCTCCAACCCATAACACCGTGGACGAAACGCCTATAATAAGAAGCCAGGTTTGCCAGTCAAGCGGTTCCGTACGGAATACAGCTCCACCGAACTGTACGATGAGGAATTGTCCGCCAAGAATAGCCAATACAATAAGTTCCATTCCATACGATTTGGAAAGTCCCTTGAATGCCGAATCGGTAGTGCCGAATACACGGGCATTGAACAAATTCCAGAATTGCAGCATGACAAAGAAGGTGAAGAAAATGGTCAGGTTGTGCACATTCATTCCTTGTGTACTGTGGTCGAAATAATAAATCATTCCGAGCAATACGATGAGGAAGATAGAGCCCGCACCTATTATATTAGATCTCATTGCCTTACTGATAATAAAATCGGTACTGCGACGGGGTTTCTCAAGCATGACAGTTTCGCTGGGTGGAATGGAGGCAAGAGCCAAAGCGGCAAAAGTATCCATAATCAGGTTCACCCATAACATCTGTGTTACAGTCAGCGGAAGTTCCGTACCGATTACGGAGCCTAGCAGAACGATAAGCAATGCCACAAAGTTGATTGTCAGCTGGAAAACTATGAAACGCTGGATATTCTTATACAATGAACGTCCCCACATAACAGCGGTTCCGATACTGTTGAAGGAGTCATCGAGCAATGTGATATCACTGGCCTCTTTGGCTACAGAAGTACCTGTACCCATTGACAAGCCTACTTGGGCATGATTTAAAGCCGGGGCATCATTCGTTCCGTCTCCGGTCACAGCTACGACAGCTCCTTTTTGTTGAAGCAGTTGTACCAGACGCTGTTTGTCTGTCGGGCGGGCGCGGGACATGATTTTTAAGTCCATCACTCTGTCCAGTGCTTCTTCGTCGCTCAATTCGGCAAATGCAACACCGGTGATTCGATTTCGTTCCGTATCAGTTTCGGGGTTCCAGAGACCGATCTGGCGTGCGATTTCCGTGGCAGTTCCCGGAGTGTCACCGGTCACGATCTTGATGCCGATACCTGCAGACTGGCATTTCGCAACCGCAGCAGGCACATCCGGACGAATCGGGTCGGAGATGGCAACCACTCCCAAGAAATTGAGGTCGTTGGCTGAAACTAGTTCCGTGCAATCGTTCGGCTCATTTTCTCCGACAATCTTGAATGCAAATCCAAGTGTACGCATAGCCATATTTTGATAGCTCAACAGTTGTGCTTCCACTGTAGAACGATACTCTACCGCATCCACTCGCCGTCCATCCAGAACAACTTCTTTACACTTGCCCAGAACAATTTCAGGAGCTCCTTTTATATAAAGTATTTTTTTGCCGATCAGGGGAGATTCAACAAGAGTTGCCATGAATTTCCGTTCGGTAGAGAAGGTGAGTTGATCGAGGACATGTGCTTGCTCGCGGAGTTGCAGGTAATCTCTTCCCTGTTTGTTAAGCCAGAGCAATAAAGCCACTTCGGTTGGATTTCCTACACCTTTCGGTTTCTCTCCATGGGTTGATTCTTCAAGGAAAGCTGTTGAATTAGCACTGATTCCCTCTGCGATAAGTGCGCTGATATCATCATCAGACAAGTCGCTGCCATTTTTGATACCATAGAAATTGGGTTCGTGCACTTGCATCAGATTTTGCGTCAGTGTGCCGGTTTTATCCGTACAAATCACGGTGATGGCTCCCATTGTTTCGCAAGCGTGCATTTTCCGCACCAAGTTGTTGGTGGAAAGCATACGGCGCATATTCAATGCCAGACTAAGCGTGACACTCATTGGCAATCCTTCAGGCACAGCTACTACAATCAGTGTAACTGCCATCATAAAATATTTCAGTGTCCGTTCGAAAACCGGAAGCCACTCATGCCACCCGTTCAGCGAACCGAAATCAAAAAATAACAATACATCCTTGACAAAGAATATGAGAAAAGCAAGACCGGCAACGGTAAAGCCGATCTTTCCGATCAGGTTTGCAAGTTTGGTCAACTGTATGTTCAGCGGGGTGGGCTCGAGGTTGTCCTCTGTGCTCTGCCGGGCTACTTTCCCGATTTCAGTAGCATCACCCACATGCAGCACACGCATGGTTCCATGACCATCCACTACTGTAGTACCACGCATCACCAGATTAGAAGCATAAGTCGCTTCTTCATCAAAATCCGTTTCTACAGTGGTTTTATTGATAACAGGTTCTCCGGTCAGATTGGATTCATTCACTTGCAGAGAGATAGCTTCCAGTAACTCTCCATCAGCGGGAATTTCTTCACCTGTTTCCAGAATCACAATATCACCTACCACTATGTCTTTACGAGGGATTTCCTGTACACGTCCGTTCCGGATCACTTTTACCAATGTTTCTTCATTGACTGCATTCAGCAAGTCAAATTTCTTGCTGGCATCATATTCGAAAAAGAAACCGATTCCGGTAGCCAGTAAGATAGCGGCTATGATTCCGATTGTTTCAGCATATTCGTTTTCGATGATGGAGATGATTAACGAGAAAGCGGCTGCCACTAATAACACACGCACAACCGGGTCTTCAAATTTTTCCAGATAGAGCTTCCAGAGAGAAGGACGCTTGGGGGGCGTTAACAGGTTAATACCATTTTTCTCCCTGCTTTGTAGGACTTCGTTATCCGTAAGTCCTAAATGATAATAGTCATTTTTATTTGTACTCATGCAGATACATGCGTTTAATTTGAACTGCAAAAATACAACATATAATTGTGATAGAATGTTTAATTAAAACTTTTTATGAAGTCGAATATGTTAGCGTGGTTTACCGCATGACCGATAAGGGATTGTAAACCAGAATGTGGAGCCTTTGCCCTCTACGGAATCCGCCCCGATTTGCCCGCCAAGTTTGGCGACAATGGTTTGAGAAATGGAAAGTCCCAGTCCCGCTCCCTTCTTATCTTTGTTCAGTTTCACGAAGCGCTCGAATACATCCGGTAATTTCTCTGCCGGAATTCCGGCTCCGGTATCCTTGACATAAAAGTAAAGTTCGGTGTCTCTGGCTTCATAGCCGAGGCGGATACTACCTTCATGGGTGAACTTAATGGCGTTGCCGGCAAAGTTGGAAAGCACTTGTGCCACCCGGTTCCGGTCTGTTTGAATCATGCAGGAAGAGCGAGACGGCTCTGCTATAATTTGTATCTTTCCTCCGACGTCATCAACTCTCATTTGAAAAAGTTGTTGTAAATCTGAGAGTAACAGATTGACGTCGACTGTTGCCTGCACAAATTCCAATGTTCCGGCTTCGATTTTTGACATATCGAGTATGTCGTTGACCAGTTGCATCAGGAGGTCGGCATTCATTTTTATGATTTCCTGATATTGAGCTTTCTCCTCTTCTGTAGTTGCACTGCCTAATACCTCTGCAAATCCGGTAATAGCATTGAGAGGGGTACGGATTTCATGGCTCATGTTGGCTAAGAAGGCAGATTTTGAAATATCAGCTTTTTCTGCTTTTTCCTTGGCTAGTAGCAGTTCCTTTTCAGCTTGTTTCCGCCGGGTAACATCGTGTACGGTGATTACCATATTCTCTTCTTCGTTAAGGAGGAAGTAAGAACCGGATATGACAGCATCACATTCTACGGTAGTATTATCAGACGTAACTACGGATAAAGTGGCTTCCAGATCCGTGAAGTTTCGTCTCTGTTCGAAAGCTTGGCGTATGGCGGTACGTATCGGACAAGAACCGCAGAAGCTATGTGTGCCGCAACCTCCCTCGGCTGCTAATGCATTGCGACATTGCAACAGGTCGCCCACTCTTTTTTCTTCTGTTCCTTTTTTTGTTCCGGTTTTTTGGTAATAGTTGGTTTTCAGAACTTTAAAGTCATTATCTATTAATAGGATAAAGGCGTGTACATTCTTTAAGATGGCACCGGCGATATGGCTGGTGCGTTCCAACTTTCTGGATTCACGGAACAATCGTTGTTGCATCCGCAGGCATTTTCTACGCTCCCATAAAAAACTGATTAGTAGGACTGCGCATAAAACTATTAAAGTAGACAATAGTGCTATAAGCATAGTATGATATTGTTGTTTTAGCTTGATAATATGGATACAAAGATAGTTTTTTTCTTTAGTTTGGAAATAGTGTTGAACAAATATCTTGCTGTTTGTGTTATATTATTTAGAAAACCAATTAAAAATACGAACGTTATGAAAAAGTACATTTGCACGGTCTGTGAATATATTTACGACCCCGAACAAGGAGATCCGGAAAGCGGAATTGAGCCAGGAACAGCATTTGAAGATATTCCTGATGATTGGACTTGTCCATTATGTGGAGTCGGAAAAGAAGACTTTGAACCGTACGAAGGATAAAACCAAGAGAGAGAATTATTAAGAGGAGAATGACTGGGTGTATGAATATATGCCCGGTCATTTTTTTATTTTTATGGCTGGAAATTATTCTGCTGATTATAAATGTAATATCTTTGACGCAAAAATCGGAAGTTATGTATAATAAAGCAACTGTTATGACCGATCTGAGATGTTTTTTATCTCTCTCTCTGTTATTAATATGCGGCCTTCTGATGGCTGGTTGTAGTGATGATGAAAATGAAGAACAGCCTCCTGCTCCGGATGTTCCGGATTATAGCACGATCATAGTGAAAGATATACAGAATATACCTGCGGATTTTACATTCGACCGGGTTGAGGTGAAAGTGACGGGGGCGGATTGGCAAGTGATTGAGACTCTTGAATTTCCTTATAAGGACGGACAGATTGTGATGATACTTCCCACGAGTTTTCCTTCGGAAAAGCTTCAGGCGGTAGACCGGCGTAATGGCATGGGCGGTTACTGGACCGGGACCTCGGATGATGCGGATGCTCTTGTGGCGACCCTAGGGGATTTCTTTGTTTTTAATGGCGATAAGAGAGTGGGACGGATTGCTATTTCCAACTGGTCCGCTAAAGAGTCTTCTGCCGGAAAAGCTACACTGGTGGGGTATCAGTATGCCGACCGTCCTTTTACGTTGACAGGCAGTGACAAATCGTATTATTATAATAATTGTTCTTTTAATAAAGGGTGGAATATATTTGCCAATATCAATCCGACCTCGGAAGACGGGACTGCAAAAGTGCTTCGTACAACTACTGTTCCGGAATCTACGTTATTTTGGCGCTTGGCTGAATCATACATATACAATTAATTTATAAAAGATAATGCTATAAATAAAAAGGAGAATCAGTTGTATCAATACATACTTGATTCTCCTTTTATTTTCTTTATTAAGAAGCTTTTTTCTCTTTCACATCACTGCTGGCTTCCACTACATTCACCACATAGTCACCAAGTTTTTCGCATTCGGCGATGATATCCATGTAGTAAACTCCCATTTGATAATCATATTCTTTGTTGTTCACATCCAGAATATTTTGATTCTTCAATTGGTTGCGGTAGTTATTGATTTCGTTTTCAAGATTGAAGGATTTGTTAATATCGATGCTTTGATGTTCCGGTTTCTCTACCACCACAATCATTTGAGCAAGTGCATCGTTAGTCAGTTTCATCATGAAGTGGATATGTTCGTATTGTTTTTCGGTAAAGTCCAGATTAGTCTGGCGTTTCCGGTTGATGGTACGTGCCAGGTTATAGCAGCTATCGCCGATGCTTTCGATTTCTGTCACTTCACGCAACATAGCACGTATTTGTAGCTTACTTTCAGAACTCAAACGGCCTTCGGACACCTGATTCAGGTAGTTGGCTATTTCAAGTTCCATATTGTCACTGATATTTTCATATTTCTCTATCCGGCTGAACAATTTATTAAAATCGTCATCCTTTTCCGTATGCAACAGATCCTGCACCATGCCGAACATCCGGTGTGTACGTTCTGCGAAAAGATGGATTTCCTTGCGTGCCTGAAGGATAGAAAGTTCGGCAGTGGAAAGCATACCGCCGGTGATAAATCGCAGGCGGGGTTCTTCGTCTTCTTCTTTCGGATGAATTAAAGCACATACGGTACGCTCAATCAGTTTCACAGCCCATATCAGTATACAAACGTTACAGATGTTGAAGATTGAGTGGAAAGCCGACAATTTGTAGGAGATGGCAACTTCCGGATTATTGCTTTGGAAAAAAGTATCTACTACCCAGTTTACCAGTTCCATGAAAGGGTGGAAGACAATCAATACCCAGATAACGCCGAACACATTAAAAACAAAATGGGCCAATGCTGCCCGCTTAGCCTGTGTGTTGGCTGTAAGTGCGGCAAGATTGGCCGTGATAGTAGTTCCGATGTTTTCTCCCAATACGAGTGCTGCTCCCAGTTCCAGGCTGATCCATCCGTTGGCACACATAATTAATGTGATTGCCATGGTGGCTGCGGAGGCTTGCACAATCATCGTCAGTATCGTACCGATAAGCAAGAACAGAATGATGGAGAAAAATCCCATATCCGTGTAGTTCTGTACGAAGGCAAGCATTTCCGGGTTGGCATTCAGGTCGGGTGCATTTGATTTCAGATAAGAAAGCCCCATGAAAAGGAAAGAAAAACCAAAAATGAATTCACCGATGGATTTGCGGTTACTTTTACCGGAGAAGATAAATGGAAGGGCGATGGCCAGGAGAGGAAGGGCAAAGGCAGCCATATCAACCTTAAATCCGAAAATTGAAATGATCCAGGCGGTTACGGTAGTACCGATATTGGCACCCATAATGACGCTGATGGATTCGGCGAGTGTGAGTAGTCCGGCGTTAACGAAACTGACGACCATTACCGTCGTTGCTGAAGAAGACTGGATAAGGGCCGTGATTAACACTCCTGTTAGAACTCCCGTTACCCGGTTGGTGGTCATTGCCGTTAGAATACTTCGCAATCTATCACCCGCGACCTTTTGTAAGCCCTCGCTCATGATTTTCATTCCGTAGAGGAAGAGTCCTAATGAGCCTATGAGCTTTAAAAAATCATAAAAAGAATATTCCATCTATAATATTTTTAATGGTTATTTGTTCTCTATCTGATTATAAGTATATTAGTACCAAATTATTCACCTTTTAACGAACTCGATGAAACAGATGTTACAAATATGTTGCAAAAATAACAATATTTCTAAAGAATTCCCTATCGGAAGCTCACTTTTGGATATTTATTACGGTTTTAATCTTAATTTTCCTTATCAAGTAGTGAGTGCCAAGGTCAATAATCGCTCCGAGGGACTTAATTTCAGAGTATATAACAATAAGGATGTAGAGTTTCTGGATGTGAGAGATCAGTCCGGTATGCGTACTTATGTCCGTTCGCTTTGTTTTGTCTTGTTTAAAGCTGTCACGGAATTGTTTCCCGAGGGAAAATTGTTTGTGGAACATCCTGTGTCAAAAGGCTATTTCTGTAATTTGCGGATTGGGCGCCCTATTGAACTTGAGGATGTGAAGCGTATCAAGCAACGGATGCAGGAGATCATTGCGGAAAATATTCCTTATCACCGCATTGAATGTCATACGGCAGAGGCAGTACGGGTTTTCAGTGAGCGGGGGATGAATGATAAAGTGAGGTTATTGGAAACTTCCGGTTCCCTTTATACCTATTATTATACGTTGGGTGATACTGTTGATTATTATTATGGTAATCTGCTGCCCAGCACCGGATATCTTAAATTATTCGATATTGTGAAGTATTATGACGGGCTGCTGCTCCGGATTCCGAGCCGGGAAAATCCGGATATGCTCGAAGAGGTCGTGAAACAGGAGAAAATGCTGGATGTCTTTAAGGAATATCTGAACTGGAGTTATATCATGGGACTTAATAATGCCGGAGATTTTAATCTTGCCTGTGAGGAAGGACATGCCACTGACTTGATTAATGTTGCGGAAGCATTGCAAGAGAAAAAGATAGCGCAGATAGCCGATACTATTTTCCATCGTGGCGAAAATGGTAACCGGGTAAAACTGGTCTTGATTGCCGGACCGTCTTCTTCGGGAAAGACAACTTTCAGCAAACGGCTTTCTATTCAGCTGATGACAAATGGATTGAAGCCATTCCCGATCTCTTTGGATAATTATTTTGTAGACCGTGAAGAAACCCCTTTGGATGAAAACGGAAACTATGATTATGAATCACTTTATGCGCTCGATCTGGAATTGTTTAATCAACAGTTGCAGGCGCTTCTCCGTGGCGAAGAGGTGGAACTGCCCCGTTTTAATTTCTCTCTAGGCAAAAAGGAATATAAAGGGGATAAACTGAAAATAGAAGATAATACAATTCTGATTCTGGAAGGTATTCATGCCCTAAATCCGGAACTGACACCGCATATACCGGCTGAACGGAAATTCAAGATTTACGTTTCAGCATTGACCACTATTTCGTTGGATGATCATAACTGGATTCCGACTACTGACAACCGTTTGTTGCGCCGCATTATCCGCGACTTTAACTATCGGGGATACTCTGCACGTGAAACCATATCACGTTGGCCTAGTGTGCGTGCCGGTGAAGATAAATGGATATTTCCTTATCAGGAGAATGCTGATGTAATGTTTAATTCAGCACTACTCTTTGAATTTGCCGTACTTCGTTTGCATGCCGAACCTATTCTGATGGGTGTCCCGCGAAACTGTCCTGAATATTGTGAGGCCTACCGGTTACTGAAGTTTATCAAATATTTTATTCCGGTGCAGGATAAGGAAATTCCGCCTACTTCTTTGTTGCGTGAATTTTTAGGAGGAAGCAGCTTTAAATATTAAGTAGAAAAATTAGGATATATTCGTGATTTGTATTTCCTTTGCAGAAAATACAAATAAACCTTTTGTTGTAGTGAAGCAAAGGAACACAAAAATAAACAATATTTGAGTGATATTTAGGGAAAGAATGTTATGGTTGTTATACAAAACTTTAAAATATTGAACCTTTGATTGCTTTTGCTGTTAAGAAGGGACTACATGCAACAAAAAAAATGTGAATATGATTTTTTATAATAGTCTTTTAGCGAAGTGGTTCTTAGGAAAAGGGAAGAAACACTATTTTATGTTAGGCTGGTTTTTCTTTACCCGCTATAAATATCTGGAAGTCTGGGAAGAAATGGAACTACGGATTCATGCCAGACAGTATTGGGAATGTTTTTCTTTAACCCTGATACCAGCACTTATTTTATCAATCCTGTTTTCATGGTGGTGGATGGTGTTGCCATTCGTGACTTATCACATACTTTATTGGTTTGAAAAGATCCTCCGTCCTCATTCTATCTTTAATTGGGAGGCGATAAAGCATAGTGGCGATACGCTTTATCTCAGGAAGAGAAAAGCGTATGCCTGGAAGAAATGGTACGGGAAGAAAGAATTGCCCGCATCCAGATGGAATGATTAAAACTTCACTTTAAATGCTTCTTTATCCAAAGCAGATGTCCATACTCGGTATCGTTGGAAGTCCAATGCTCATTAATGGGAGTAATCAGTGCTTCTTTCGGACAGTCTAGTACATTGTATACGATGTAGCTGGTTGTCGGAGGACATACATCATCGTTGAATCCCCATGTCATATAGGTATCTGCTTTGATTAATTTCGCAAAGTTCACAACATCATAATAGGCCATTGTCTTTATTTTTTCAGGAGTATCCATATCTACCGAATTCCTGAAGAAATGAGGATATCCGCCGGCACGTCCGGCTTTATAGCCTGCCATGTCACTTAATGCAGGATGATTGGCGACACAGGCTGTCACCCGTTGATCCAGTCCGGCAGTGATTAATGCCAAGGCTCCTCCCTGGCTACCTCCTTGTGCTATTACGTTTTTACCATCCCATTCAGGTAGGGAAGTCAGGAAATCAATAGCGCGTACACAGGCCAGATATACCCGTTTCATATAATAATTGTCGCGGCTGTCGAGTCCATTGGTTAAGTAGCCGTTCTCTCTGCCATTAAAAGCATTGCTGATTTCTTTGAATGCTTCGTCACTCATTTCCGGATGAAGGCCGTGTATCTCCATCTCAAAACGGATGCAGCCTTGCTCTGCATAATATTTGTGTCGCAGTGGTTCTTTGATTGTTTTGATTCCTGCTCCCGGAGGGCATAATACAACCGGAAATTTGCCCTCTTTCTTGGGATAGAACAAATATCCGTAGACGCATTGCCCGCGTTTGTTCAATTGCAATTTTACGAGATAACAATCTATTTTATCGGTTGAGTATTTTTCTACATGCTCTTTGGTGTACGTTAGAGGAAATTCTTTTTGTTCCGCTTTTGCTTTTTCCCAGAATTCATTGAAATCCGAAGGCATGGTAGTATATGGAAGAAGCTTTTCCGGCGAAAAACCGACTTTTACATGATGTGAGTAAGTCTTTCCATCTACGGTCGCTTTCAGCCGGCAATCACGGAATCCGGGTTCTTTCATTGTGCCGAGAGGAATTACGGCTTTGCCGTTTTTCAAAGTCACACTCCCTTTGGTGTCAGCGTTAGGCATCATGTCTCCCCCTATTTCATAGGTGACGGTTACGTTATCCCTGGGTATACCATATTTATAGAATTGTACTTCTACAGTTGCTTTTTCTCCTGTTTGATAGAGCCAGTCGGCATGGTTGGGAACTGTGACCCAAAGAACGTCACTTCTATAAGGGTAGTTTTCGGCTACGGCGGATAACAAAGTTAGTGACAATAGCCATACGGATAAAAGTAGTCTCTTCATGGTGTTATTCATTGTTTTTATGGATTTGAAATAGTAAGTTGTTTTAATTCTGTTGCAATATTACGCAAGATTCGGGAAAAGGAGGGTAGAAAAAATGTGATTTTAGATGGACTATTTGGTACTCTGACAAAAATAGCGGAAGTTTTTCACCCGGATGAAAAGCTTCCGCTATTGAACAGAAGAAAGGTTCTTCTTTTATCAGGATGGAACCTTTTATCTTAAGGCTTCCACCTCTTCCGGTGTCAATGGAATCTTTTTGCCTAATCGGCGGGCACCGGTTTCTGTAATCAGATAATCTTCTTCATTGCGGATACCACCGAAGTTTTTATAAGTTTCCACTACATCATAGTTAATGAAATCAGTGAACTTCTTTTCTGCTTTCCACATATCGATCAATTCAGGAATAAAGTAAATGCCCGGTTCTACGGTATGTACAAATCCCGGCTCCAATGGGATGGCGAGGCGTTGCGATTTGCGACCGAACTGTGTGCTCTTCGGCTGGCCGTTGTAACCTACCCATATCTCTCCCAGATTCTCCATATCATGTACATCCAATCCCATCATGTGACCTAATCCGTGCGGATAGAACAACGCATGGGCACCTTCGCGTACAGCATCCTCGGTATTTCCTTTCATCAATCCGAGCGTCTTCATGCCATCCACCATGACGCGGGCCGACAGTTCGTATACGTCCATATAAGGAATACCCGGGCGGAGAGCTTTTACAGATTCCAGGTGCATCGCATTCTGAATTTCGTATACTTCACGCTGACGGGTGGTGAACTTCTTATCGGCAGGAATGGTAGACGACATATCACCCGCATAACCGGATTCAACTTCTGCACCGGCGTCGATTAAGAACAAATCACCCGGCCTCACTTTATTTCCGTGATAATGGTTGTGCAGAGTCTGCCCGTTGATAGTGGCGATGGTGGCGAATGAAAGTTGGCAGTTGTTAGATTCGGCCACCCGGTTCATTTCAGCTACCACTTCATATTCATACATACCCGGACGAAGTACCTTCATGGCTGTAATATGCATATCGGCAGTAACATCGCAAGCCTTTTCTATCTCTGCGATTTCTTCTGCAGATTTATAGTTGCGTTGAGCGATCACGGCACGGATGAATGGAACAGAACCTTCCTGATGTGCGGGAGGAATACCCAGCCAGTCCATCAGCTTCAGCTTATGTTCGGGGCGGTAAGGAGGCAGATAGTGAACTGCTTTCCCTTTCTGTACACACTGATGGAGATAGCTTACAATGTCAGCAGACGGCATCAGATTTTTTACGCCTACACGTTCGCATTTTTCGTGCAATGTCGGTTGTGACCCCATCCATACGATTGCGTCGATAGACAACTCATCACCAAAGATGATTTCTTTGTCTTCATCTATATCGATAATAGCCGAAAGTCCGGCACATGAAAGTCCGAAATAATAAAGGAAAGTGGAATCCTGACGATAACGGAACGTGTTATCTTCGTAATTCAGTCCGCACTCGTCATTTCCGAGAAATAACAACACTCCGGAGCCTAAGTTCTTTTTCAGCAGGGCTCTCCGCTGCATATACGTTTCTTTGGCAAACATATGGTCCTAGTTTTTAAGTTCGTGCAACAAAGATAACGAATTTTGTGTTATAGGATTAAAAATTATCTCCCTAATCTGTGTAATCTCTCGTTAAAAAGTTACTTTTGTAGCGAGAAACAGTAGAAAGCAAAAACGAATATGGCACAAGGTTCCCGTCAAATACAATCTCAGGCGCAACAGCAGGTACAGACGCTCTCGCCCCAGCAGATTCTGGTCGTGAAACTGTTGGAGCTTCCCGCAGTAGAGCTGGAAGACCGTATCCATGCTGAACTGCTTGAAAATCCGGCACTTGAAGAAGGTAAAGAAGAGAATGCTACGGATGATGAATATTCTGATACCGACAATGCAGAGGATGGCATGGATAGCGATGCCAACGACTATGATTCTTTGAGTGACTATCTGACAGAAGATGATATTCCCGATTATAAATTGCAAGAGAACAACCGTTCGAAAGATGAACAGGCGGAGGATATTCCATTTTCCGACTCCACCTCTTTTTATGAAATCCTGAAAGAACAGTTGCGTGAACGTAACCTGACAGAGCACCAGTGTGACTTGGTGGAATATCTGATCGGTTCATTGGATGATGACGGATTGCTTCGCAAATCTTTGGAAAGTATCTGCGACGAACTGGCGATTTATGCCGGTATCGAATCGACCGAGGAGGAACTGGAAGAAGCATTGAGCATCTTACAGGACTTCGATCCGGCAGGTATCGGTGCGCGTAGTCTTCAGGAATGTCTGTTGATACAGATTTGCCGGAAAAAAGAAGAAGAGAAAACTCCCAGTCCTATCTTGAATCTGGAAGAAAGGATTATCAGAGAATGTTACGAAGAATTCACCCGTAAACATTGGGAGAAGATTATAAAGAAACTGGATATTGATGAAGAGACTTTCCGGGAAGCCATTACTGAAATAACCAAACTGAATCCACGTCCGGGTGCTTCTTTGGGAGAAGCAATCGGCAGGAATCTCCAACAAATAGTTCCCGACTTTATGGTGGAAACGTATGATGACGGAACCATTAATGTAAGCCTCAATAACCGCAATGTTCCCGAACTCCGTATGAGTCGTGATTTCACGGAAATGGTGGAGGAGCATACAAAAAACAGGGCCAACCAGTCTAAGGAATCTAAAGAAGCGATGATGTTTCTGAAACAGAAAATGGATGCGGCACAAGGATTTATCGATGCTGTCCGTCAGCGTCAGAATACCTTGATGACTACCATGCAGGCGATTATCGACCTGCAACGTCCTTTCTTTTTGGAAGGAGATGAATCGCTGTTAAAACCGATGATTCTGAAAGACGTGGCGGAACGTACGGGATTGGATATTTCGACCATCTCCCGTGTGAGTAACAGTAAATATGTACAGACGAATTACGGTATCTATCCGCTCAAATACTTTTTCAGCGACGGATATACTACAGAGGATGGCGAAGAGATGTCTGTCCGTGAGATTCGTAAGATTCTGAAAGAGTGTATTGAAGGCGAGGACAAGAAGAAACCCCTGACCGATGATGAATTGGCGGATATATTGAAGGAGAAAGGGTATCCCATTGCCCGCAGGACAGTAGCCAAATACCGTCAACAGCTGAATATCCCCGTAGCACGACTGCGGAAATGAGAGTTTTTTAAGTATTAAGTATAAAGTATTAAGTATTAGTGCTGATGGACAGAGAGAGAGAACATATCATAGCGGATAAGACGATGTTGCAGGTGGCGAGAGTCACTTCGATGGTCTTTACTCCATTTTCTATTCCGTTTTTATCGTTTCTGGTGTTATTCCTGTTTTCTTATCTTCGTATCATGCCGATACAATATAAGTTGATAGTGTTGGGAATCGTTTACTGCTTCACCATACTGACACCTACTATTACCATTTTCCTGTTTCGTAAAATCAATGGATTCGCCCGTCAGGAGTTGAGTGAACGTAAGAAACGTTATGTGCCTATCCTGCTGACCATCATCTCGTATGTGTTCTGCCTGCTGATGATGCGCAAGCTGAATCTCCCGTGGTATATGACCGGTATCATTCTTGCTTCTCTGGTAGTGTCCATCATTTGCATTGCGGTAAACCTGAAATGGAAGTTGAGCGAACACATGGCAGGAATGGGCGGAGTGATCGGGGGATTGATTTCTTTCAGCGCCTTGTTCGGTTACAATCCGGTCGCATGGCTATGCCTGTTTATTTTGATTGCCGGTATATTAGGTTCTGCGCGCATTGTGTTGGGGCATCACACGCTGGGTGAGGTTCTTTCCGGTTTTGCTGTCGGTCTGATATGTGCCCTTTTGGTACTTCATCCGGTGAGTAACATCTTATTTCGAGTATTTTTATTTTAAAACAGTATAAATCCTAAAAACTAATCATTATGAATTTTCCACAGAATTTGAAGTACACGAACGAACACGAATGGATTCGCGTTGAAGGAGACATTGCATACGTTGGTATCACCGATTATGCACAGGAACAATTGGGCGATATTGTGTTCGTAGATATCCCGACTGTTGGTGAAACGTTGGAAGCCGGTGAAACTTTCGGAACGATTGAAGTAGTGAAAACTATTTCCGATCTTTTCCTGCCTGTAGCAGGTGAGGTGCTCGAACAAAATGAAGCATTGGAAGAAAACCCGGAACTGGTAAATAAAGATCCTTATGGCGAAGGTTGGCTGATTAAAGTGAAACCGGCCGATGTAAAAGCGGTAGAAGATTTGCTGGATGCCGAAGCCTATAAAGCTGTGGTAAACGGATAATTCTTACCGTACTTAAATTGTAAATAGTAAATTGTAAAATAGTAAATTGAAATGACTCCAATTGTAAGTATTATCATGGGCAGCACGTCCGACCTTCCTGTTATGGAGAAGGCTGCACAGCTGCTGAATGATATGCATGTACCGTTCGAAATGAACGCTCTTTCTGCTCACCGCACGCCAGAGGCTGTGGAAGAGTTTGCGAAGAATGCCCGCAACCGTGGCATTAAAGTAATTATCGCTGCTGCCGGAATGGCTGCCGCCCTTCCCGGTGTGATTGCGGCTAATACTACATTGCCGGTGATCGGAGTACCTGTAAAAGGTTCCGTGCTCGATGGAGTGGACGCACTTTATTCTATCATTCAGATGCCTCCGGGCATTCCTGTAGCAACGGTTGCCATTAACGGAGCGATGAATGCCGCTATCCTTGCCATCCAGATGCTGGCATTGAGCGATGAGAAACTGGCAGAAGCTTTTGCTGCTTACAAGGAAGGACTGAAAAAGAAAATCGTAAAAGCAAACGAAGAACTGAAAGAAGTGAAGTTTGAATATAAAACAAACTAATGTGATTTACGATTTGACAATTTACGATTTACGATTGAAATATCTTCGTGAATCGTTTATTGTCTGCACATTTGTTATACTCAAAGTGCTTTTAATCGTAAATCGTTAAATCGTAAATTAAAATGGTTGATCTATTCAATTATTTTCGAAGAGAAACCACAGAAGTAAATATTGGGGCTGTGCCGTTGGGCGGCCCCAATTCTATTCGTGTCCAGTCGATGACAAACACGTCTACGCAGGATACACAGGCTTGTGTGGAACAGGCGAAACGTATTGTTGATGCAGGTGGAGAGTATGTCCGCCTCACAACCCAGGGCATCAAAGAAGCCGAGAACCTGATGAACATTAATATCGGACTGCGTAGCCAGGGATATATGGTTCCGTTGGTTGCCGATGTGCATTTCAATCCGAAAGTGGCGGACGTGGCTGCTCAATATGCGGAAAAGGTGCGAATCAATCCGGGAAATTATGTAGATGCTGCGCGTACTTTTAAGAAACTGGAATATACAGACGAGGAGTATGCGCAGGAAATACAGAAAATCCATAACCGGTTTGTCCCGTTCCTGAATATCTGTAAAGAGAATCACACGGCTATCCGGATCGGAGTAAATCATGGCTCTCTGTCCGACCGTATCATGTCCCGTTATGGCGATACCCCCGCAGGAATGGTGGAGTCCTGCATGGAGTTTCTCCGTATCTGTGTAGAGGAAAACTTCACAGATGTGGTGATTTCCATCAAGGCCTCCAATACGGTGGTCATGGTAAAAACCGTCCGTCTGTTGGTAGACGTCATGGAGAAAGAAGGGATGGCTTTCCCGTTACACCTCGGAGTGACAGAAGCCGGAGACGGAGAGGATGGGCGTATCAAGTCCGCCCTTGGCATCGGTGCATTGTTGAGTGACGGATTGGGAGATACCATTCGGGTATCTTTGAGTGAAGCTCCTGAAGCTGAAATCCCGGTGGCCCGCAAATTGGTGAATTATGTTCTGTTGAGGCAGGACCATCCTTATATCCCGGGATTGGAAGCGCCGGAATTTAATTATTTGTCTCCCGAACGCCGCAAGACAAAAGCTGTCCGTAATATCGGAGGTGAACATGTGCCTGTGGTTATTGCCGACCGCATGGACGGGAAGACAGAGGTAAACCCGCAATTCACACCGGACTATATTTATGCCGGAAGAGCTTTGCCCGATCAACGGGAAGACGAAGTGGAATATATTCTTGATGCGGATGTATGGCAGGGAGAAGACGGAACTTGGCCTGCATTCAATCATGCACAGTTGCCGTTAATGGGAGAATGCAATGCGGAGCTTAAATTCCTGTTTATGCCCTATATGGCACAAACGGACGAAGTGATAGCCTGCCTGAAACATCATCCGGAAGTGGTGGTGGTTTCCCAAAGCAATCATCCGAACCGTTTGGGTGAGCACCGTGCACTGGTTCATCAACTAATGACGGAAGGTTTGCAAAATCCGGTTGTCTTCTTCCAGCATTATTCGGAAGATGATGCGGAGAATTTGCAGATAAAGTCCGCAGCCGATATGGGAGCCTTGATTTTTGACGGTCTTTGTGATGGCATCTTCCTGTTCAATCAGGGTAACTTGAGCCATGCCGTCGTTGATGCTACTGCTTTCGGAATCTTGCAGGCCGGACGTACCCGTACCTCCAAAACGGAATATATATCTTGTCCCGGTTGCGGCCGTACACTTTACGACTTGGAAAAGACCATTGCCCGTATCAAGGCAGCCACTTCACATTTGAAGGGACTGAAGATCGGTATCATGGGATGCATCGTGAATGGTCCCGGTGAGATGGCAGATGCAGACTACGGCTATGTAGGAGCAGGACGGGGGAAAATCAGTCTCTATAAAGGTAAGGTGTGCGTAGAGAAAAATATTCCTGAAGAAGAGGCGGTGGAACGACTTCTGGAGTTTATCCGGACAGATCGGGAAGAAAACCAACAATGATATTATATTGGGCACGGAATGCAGGTGATGAGGTACTGATCTCATAGAAAACCTGTAATCCGTGCCTGACTAAGTACTACATATCTTCCAACGACAAACACATTGTTTCAATGGTATAACGAGGCAGTAGCTTTTTCTTCAAATGTTCAACTTTCTGTTCCAGCAACTCCGGCTTAAAGTTTTTACGTTGGCGTTTTACTTCAGCAACTACTGCTTTGTTTTTTTCAAGACAGAGTGCAACAATATCTATCTCGTTTTGATTCCCTTTGGCTTCCCACCATGACCCGATAGCACGGAATTGATAACTTTCAGCGAATTTCTGTTTGAAGTAAAGTTCTAATATCTTTCCGCTGTAGGTTGGATAATCAGCTTCTATGATATTACGCAGCCCTACAAAGTTTTTAATTTCTATCAATGAACGGTTACGGTCGAAGTAATTGAACCAAAACCTAATAAAATTATCGCATATTTCATATCGGACAGTTGTTGAGCTTTCTTTAGCTAAAATGGGACGTTGGCGTATGATAATATTATAATCGTCTATCAAGCGTTTCAGATAGCCGCCTACGCTTTTTTCTCCTAGTGTTGCCTCAATTTCTGCTTGTGTATTTCTACCTCCGGCAATTGCACTTAAAATAGAAAAGTAGGTCCCGTAATTTTTCCCAAATTCTTCTATCAACAGATTTTTTCCTTCTTCGGTAAAGGGAGAATTGTCGCGAGCCATAAAATGGATCATGCTTTCCACGTGGAGCGTATGGTTGTCACAAAAAAGTTCCACGTATTTAGGTACCCCGCCAGTAAAAGTATAAAGTGCTAAAAGATCATCATTCGAATGTGCCGGGGCATATTCACACATGATTTCTTTCAGAACAGAGAGCTTGAATGCTGACAGCTTGATTATGTTATCAGCTCTTCCGAAGAGCGGCTCTTTATTGTCTTGGAAAATTCTCTGCATCAGAGAATAGATGGAACCACTGACGATCAAATTCATGTGTGAGGACTTCCGATATTGGTCCCAAATATTTTGCATATCGCTGAATATGGATTCATTAATAGTATAGAATTCCTGAAATTCATCAATAACCAGATTGAAAGTCCGTTGAGTCGAAAGCTGCATTAGGTATTGGAATAAGTTTCGGAAACTTCTGATTTCTGTCGGAACAAAGATTTGCAGGGCTTGTGCGATAAGTGGGATGAATTCTTCGCACAAGGTTGCCTCATTTTTACGTCCTATAAATAGATAGACAGTGGGAGTCTGTTCAACAGCTTTCATGATGAGGCTTGTCTTCCCAATTCTACGGCGACCGGTAACGACTGTCATTCTTGAACTTTCCTCAAATGCCAATTTCTGAATTCGTTTTAACTCTTTTAGTTCTTCTTCTCTATTATAAAACCTCATAGTCTGTGAATTGTATTAGTAACCGTGGTTACTGTAACCACGGTTACAAAGATATTTATTCTTAAGAGAACGGCAAACTTTTTCTTTCTTTTTATAAATTCTTTGCCCTTCCCTATTAAAAACTTTATGATTATCTCTATTGATTTATACCTGTTTTATTGTCAAACTGTCAGGATGATATTTAAGTGTATGAATATCAGTATTATATCACCTGACAATAGATGCTGATAATAGGCTGACAATAAAATATATCTACTTTTACTGTCAGCCTGTTTTTATCTCTTATGCTACCTTTAATAACTTGATAAACAATAGCTTTATGGGCACCTTTCGAAATAATACCACATTTTTATAACAGCTTTCCAAAGTGATATCCTTTCATTAATATACCTGTATAGTTCCGCTAACACGCCAGTATAGTTCCTCTAAAGTGTTAGTATTGTTCCACTAAAGCACCGGTATCTTTAGTTCGTCACAGCCGTGGTAACTTCTTCTCACGGCCGTGACAAATTCCTACCACAGCCGTGGGAAGATCTCGTCACGGCCGTGGGGAGTTAACAATACCGACACTTTAATGAAACAATACCTGCTTGGTAAGTGAAAGATACCGGCTATATAGCATTCATTTAATAGGGGCATACTCATTTTATAAAGCGTATGTGTTTCTTATGTCGATGATATTGTTACTGTAGACAATGATAGTCTTCAGTAGTTTATAACATGGATCAAGCTGGGAATTAAGTCAGAGTATATCGACACATTGGAACGAATCCCATAATCTTGCCCCAAAGGGGTCAAAGAACAGGCTGACAATAAAAGTTCTAATTTTTTATTGTCAGCCTATTGTCATGGCTTATTGTCAGCATGTAAACCGATGATAATCATTATACTATCGGGAAAAAACTTTGGTTGACAATAAGAATCATTAATTTTATATGTAAATCTGATATCTGTCTTTCCAATAGTACACATCTTTACAAAAATAGAGGGGAACTCCTGGATGAATCCATTTGTTCCCCTTGCAGGTGTAGCTAGCCTCTGTCTCTTATATTTTTAAAGGCAAGTAGCAACATATAGATGTTACGTTTTCGACTTTGCAGTCGTTCAAGTGCCGCTCCACTCGAATTGACTTGCCTTTGTAATTATTACTAATTTGTTGTTTGTATCTATTGCAGCAAATTTATAGGCACAAAAAAAGCGGAGAGCATTTGCCTATCCGCCAGTGAGGGAGTCCAAGCCCTAAACACACAAACAGGAAACACTCCCCGCATATTGCAAGGAGCATTTATCTGCTTCTCTGTGTGTTTGGAATTTTTGGACTTTTCACTAGCACAGAAATCAGCTAAACGCTTTTTTTCTTAAAACAAACAATACAGTCGCGCTACGACTGATTGTGCAAAGATAACAATTAATTAAGTTATACAGTCTTTCATTCTTTGTTTTTTCTCTGTACGGAGTGTTTTTGTTCTATATCTCGTAAAATCGTTTGAAATAGTCCGGTTCCCTTGCTATGACTATACCTCATAAGATTCATATCGTTTATTTTTTATATTTTCACCAAATCTCTCGGAGTTATGCGAATTATTGTTATTTTTGCCTCACATAATTTCTAAACAATAATTAAATTATTTATTCGTATGAAAAAGGCCTTATTATTATTCGCTTTAGTAGCGATAAGTGCGGTGAGTATCAATGCTCAAGATAATCTGAAATGGGGTGTGATGGCAGGTATGAATGTTAGTAAATACACCATTACAGGTTTTGACAGCAGGATAGGTTTTCACGCAGGTGTTAAAGCAGAGTTGGGATTGTCTCAGGATGCGAATGGTAGTGGTGCCTATATGGACTTCGCTGCATTGCTTACATTGAAAGGTGCTAAAATTGATGGAGGATCACTTGCGAGCATAAAATTTAATCCATACTATTTAGAAGTACCGGTACGTGTCGGGTATAAATATGCTGTCAATGATGATTTTTCGTTATTTGGTAGTGTCGGTCCTTATATGGCTGTCGGTCTGTTTGGAAAAGCAAAATTGAAAGTGGACGGTGATATTGCAGATATTGCGGAATTAGGAGATAACTCCATGTCTGAAGATATATTTGGAGATGATGGTCTGAAACGATTCGATTTCGGTCTTGGACTGAAAGCCGGAGTTGAGTTCAGTAAGAAATATCAAATTGCCATAAGCTATGATTTCGGACTTGTTGAAGTGGCAAAAGATTTAGGAATGAAGAACAGAAACCTGATGATCTCATTGGGATATATGTTCTAAAACCGATTTTGCAACTTTGTTGCATGAATCATTTGCTACCTTTGCATCAACTAAATGATGAATGTTATGGGACATTGTAGTTGTGGCGCTCATTCATGCGCAGCAGAAAAAAAGGTTGATGCAAAGGTTTCGGTATTTCATGAATATGGGAAAGTGATATTCTCTCTCCTGCTTCTGGCAGGTGGAATAATTATGAATGCTCTCGATTTAGCATTCTTCCGTGAAGGATCTGTTGCTTTGATATGGTATATCGTGGCCTATCTTCCGGTAGGAATACCGGTGATGAAAGAAGCCTGGGAAAGTATCAGGGAAAAAGACTATTTCAGTGAGTTCACTCTAATGATTATAGCTACTTTGGGAGCTTTTTATATTGGTGAATATCCGGAAGGAGTAGCCGTGATGTTATTCTATACAGTAGGAGAACTGTTTCAGGATAAAGCGGTAGATAAGGCCAGGCGTAATATCGGAGCCTTATTGGACGTAAGACCTGAAAAAACATTAGTGTTCCGGGAAGGCAATCTTGTTATTGAAAGCCCTAAAAAGATAAAAGTCGGTGAAATCATAGAAATAAAGGCAGGCGGACGGGTACCATTGGACGGAGCCATGCAGAATGAAGTGGCTGCCTTTAATACAGCCGCATTAACGGGCGAAAGCGTTCCTCGTAATATTCGGAAAGGTGAAGAAGTGCTTGCCGGAATGATTGTAACTGACAAGGTTATCCGGATCAAGGTAACGAGACCTTTTGATAAGAGTGCACTTGCCCGAATATTGGAACTTGTTCAGAATGCCTCCGAACGTAAGGCTCCGGCTGAATTGTTTATTCGTAAGTTTGCACGCATTTACACACCTATTGTTATAGTGCTTGCAGTATTAATTGTGTTGTGTCCATTTGTCTATTCACTTATTAATCCTCCATTTGTATTTGCATTTAATGACTGGCTATACAGGGCTTTGGTCTTTCTCGTGATTTCGTGTCCCTGTGCGTTGGTGGTTAGTATTCCGTTAGGCTACTTTGGGGGGATTGGAGCAGCATCCCGATTGGGTATTTTATTCAAGGGTGGTAATTATCTGGATGCTATCACCAAGATCAATACGGTGGTATTCGATAAAACAGGAACCCTGACAAAAGGAACCTTTGAAGTACAGGCTTGTAAAAGTGCAGGTGAGATTTCTGAAGAAAAATTAGTGAAACTGGTTGCTTCGGTAGAAAGTGATAGCACACATCCGATTGCCAAGGCTGTTGTGAATTATGCGAAAGAACAAAATATTGAATGTGTAGCTGTTACCGGTACGAAAGAATTTGCCGGCTATGGTCTGGAGGCGACGATAAACGGGACTACGGTTCTGGTCGGTAACTGCCGGTTACTTTCTAAGTTTGATATATCCTACCCGGAAGAACTGTTGGAAATAACGGATACCATCGTAGTCTGTGCCGTTGGAAACCGTTATGCAGGTTATCTGCTGTTGGCTGATGCCCTGAAAGAGGATGCAAAGGCAGCTATTGACAATTTAAAAGCTTTAAATATTGAAAACATCCAGATACTATCCGGTGATAAACAGAGTATTGTTACTAACTTTGCAGAGAAGCTCGGTATATCGGAAGCTTATGGCGACTTGTTGCCGGAAGGAAAAGTGAATCATCTGGAAGAATTGCGGCGGGATGAGGCAAACCGGATCGCGTTTGTCGGTGATGGAATGAACGACGCACCGGTGCTCGCTCTAAGTCATGTCGGCATTGCTATGGGAGGACTGGGTAGTGATGCGGCTATTGAAACAGCCGATGTCGTGATACAGACAGACCAACCGTCGAAAGTAGCCGAAGCTATCAAAGTTGGAAGGCTGACACGAAGAATCATTTGGCAGAATGTATCACTGGCATTTGGAGTGAAATTGCTTGTATTGATTTTGGGAGCCGGTGGAATCGCTACTCTTTGGGAAGCTGTCTTCGCAGATGTAGGCGTTGCGTTACTTGCCATAATGAACGCCGTCAGAATACAGAAAATGATAAAATAGGAGAAAGATGGAAGAAGATATTTATTTGGATAAACTGGTCAGAAGAGACATCAAGCCAACTGCAATAAGGCTTTTGGTGATAAAAGAGATGATGCAGGCAGAGCGTGCAGTGTCATTGCTTGACCTCGAAACATTGCTCGACACAGTCGATAAATCGACCATATCCCGTACTATTGCTCTCTTCTTGTCTCATCACCTCATACATAGCATAGACGATGGAAGCGGCTCGTTGAAGTATGCCGTTTGCGACAACTCTTGCAATTGTGTGGTACAGGATTTACATTCGCATTTTTATTGTGAGAAATGTCATCGTACATTCTGCCTGGAAGGCACCCATATCCCGGTGATTGATTTGCCTGAAGGATTTACTTTGCACAGCATTAATTATGTCCTTAAAGGGATTTGTCAGGAATGTTCTTCTCCAAAATAAGAAAACTTCTATGATGATGTAGCAGAAAGCCTGGAGCTATTTATTAATTTGGACATAATAATCACTGTTTTATATGACTTAAGCGCCTAAAATGTCTATATAGGCACTTTCTTTGTTTTAATCATTTTTTTATTCTATAAAATATTCTCACCTTTGCGAAGTAATTGGGGAAGCCGATGTTCTATATGAAAAATATGAATAATAAAACGGCAATAAAAAATGCAAACATAACATTTTAAATCCATTAAAATATGACTAGAAAATTGTATTATTTAATTCCTTGCCTGATAATGGCAATGATAACATTCACGGGGTGTGGTGACGATAATAATGATGGACCGACAGGCGGTGATGTATTATCAGCCGAGAAGAGTAAAGAGAAGTTGAGTGAAATTGGACAGAACTTAATCAATCTGGTAAATGCTGACGATCAGAAACAGTTGGCACAAGTAGGGAATTACTTCTCGGAAATCGTAGGCTCTTTGGAAATTCAGGAAAAAGCAAATGTACAGCAAATGGTACATTCTTTAGTAGCTGCTTCACAGGGTGATATGGCTAAAGTGTACGCTATGGCGGCTGTCAACAATGAAATGTATCAGGCCAGTGACTATTATGGTGTTTATACCTATAATGACAGCAAAGACAAGTGGGAACGTACCGATTCTGATTCTGAACTCGCATTGAAGTTTGGTTGTGAGGGTCAAACAGCTGAAATCAAGATTGCAGCTACCGGCAATACAACAGATTTTACTTATGATGGCGTTATAGTGAAAGTTCCGGCTAAACTTACTTCTACTATTAAACTAGGAACAACTATTTTGACTTCTCTTGAGATTGCTACAGCAAACGTAAGCAGCTCTCCAAGAAAAGCAGATATTACAGTAAATATAGATGCCAACGGTTACAAAGTATCTACTTCAGTAAGCGCAACACCGCAAGTTGTGAAAGCTAACTATTCAATCAACATAAAAGGAACAGAAGCCGTAAAAGGTGAAGCTTATCTGAATGGTAGCAACATGACAGCAGACGAAGGCGCAAACGAGAATGTTGGAGACCGTTTTAAAGATGCGCGTATAGAGGCAAATATTATGGGTGAAGCTGCTGTGCTTATGCAATGTAGCAGTTACAAGGATTTAGCTCGTGAACTGGAACAAGTGGATGACCAGTATGATAATGCTACTGGAATGTGGGGTGAATCTCATGAAGCTGCACAAGCTACTGCAAATGTATTTAAGAAGTATCTTAGTGGAAGCCTGACATTCGGAGGAAGCAATGAAGCGTCTGCTACTTTGACATTCCAACCTTATATTGACTATTCATACATAGATTCTCAGGGAGTGAAGCATGAATACTGGTATACAGAGCCTCTGTTACAGTTTGAAGATGAATCTCTGATTAGCTTTGAAGACTATTTTGATACTGCTTCCGGACCATTCAAATCATTAGCTGACAGCTTCGATGCATTGGTTAGAAGTTTTGAAGGATTCATAGAATAAGCATGGGGTATAGATAAATGTGAGTAAATTGACGAGGACCGAGGAAGGGAATAATTCTCTTCTTCGGCTTTCTTTTTTATAGGTAAAGTGAATTGAATGTGATAAGATACATATTGGTGCTGTTTGCGGTATTGGGAAATATAAGTGTATATGCCCAAACGGAAACGCGTGACGATGATACGATTCGAACCGATTCTATTTGGAGGATTCAGGAGGTGGAAGTGGTGGCGTCCAAGAAATCTCCTGCGTTGCAGCGTAGTGCAAAAGGTGATTGGAAGCTTGATCCGAATGTGGTAAACTTCATGCCGCGTATGCTGGGAGACAGCGATCCGATCAAGACTTTTCAGTTGCTGCCGGGAGTGACTACTGCCGGCGAATTGAATGGGGGACTTTATGTACATGGCAGCGAACCGGGACATAACCTGATATGTATAGACGGGGTGCCTGTGTACAACTCTTCACATCTGCTGGGCTTTTTTTCTATATTCAATAATGATCATTTTTCTTCTTTTTCACTCAATAAGTCTTACCAACCGGCAGACCGCGGCGGAAGATTGGCGGCGGTAGTAGAAATGACTCCTCGTGATTCGGTGGTGCAGCGGGTAAGCGTGTCCGGTAATGTTGGTATATTGGCTTCGAGAATTACCGGTGCAATACCGGTTACTCAAAATAGTGCTATTTATCTATCCGCGAGAGTCACTTATGTAAATCCGATAATCTCCTTGATAGAAGGGGGATTTGAGGATAACACAAGGCTTCGTTACGGTTTTCAGGATTATAACCTTACTTATGTGTGGAAGCCGAACCCTAAAAACAAAATAGTACTGAACAGCTATGTCGGCAATGATTTGTTGAAACTGAAAGAACATCAGTATCAGGTAGATTTCAATATGCAGTGGCTCAACGGAATTGCTTCTTTGAAGTGGGAACGCAGCTGCAACGAAAAGACGTTGTTGACACAAAGAATCTATATGACGCATTACCGTACCAATCTACGAGCAAACCAGAATACACTACGTATGAAAATGCCTTCCCGATTGACCGATTTCGGATATATGGGAAATGTAGACTGGCGGTTGGGGACATGGAAGATGAAGACAGACGGAAATTTCATTCATCATATACTTCATCCGCAATACCCTGAATCTGTGAACATTTTCGAAGGTATCAATGCCGGAAATCCCGGTAGATATGAAATGGAAGAGTTTGCTGTGTATACCGAAGCGGAGAAAAAATGGGGGAAATGGACGATGAATATGGGATTGCGTTATAGTGGCAGCATACAGGGTGATTATTATAATGGAGGAGCCGAACCACGTATTCGTTTGGAATACGAATTACCGGGGAACAGGACATTGAGCTTTTCCTACCAATTGAACAGGCAATATATGAATCAGATTACGGTATCGAGTGCCGGATTGCCTATTGATTTTTGGATGCCTTCGACGAAAGATATATCAGGGCAGAAAGTTCATTCATTAGATGTCTCTTTCTCACAGCCGCTTCGGAATGGAGATTATGAATTGTTGGTGGAAGGGTACTATCGGAAACTGTCTCATCAAACGATATTCAACGGTGGATTGTTAGATATGTTTAATCAGACATACCGGATAGAAGACCATGTACTGACAGGAGAAGGGCGGAATTACGGTGTAGAACTGATGTTGCGGAAAAGCAGAGGACGATGGAATGGCTGGATTGGCTATACGCTTGCCTGGGCTGATCGGCAATTTCCGGAATTGAGAAAAGGAAATATATTTCCTGCCAAATATGACCGTAGACATAATTTGAACGCGATGATTCATTATACGTTGGATAATCATTGGGATTTTGCGATGGCATTTGTGTATGCTTCGGGTAATGCGGTAACATATCCGAGGGCCATGTATATGATAGGCGAGAATGCGGTTTGTGTATACGATGAGTATAACAGCAGCCGCATGCCGGCTTATCACAGAATGGACTTGTCGGTGAACTACTGGCTGGGGCATACAAAAAAGAATTGCATCAATTTGTCGCTTTATAATGCTTATATGAGACATAATCCGGTTTTTGTGCAAGTAGGCGTCAAGCCTTCAGAAGATAAATCCGGTTTGCTGATTAAGAAGAAAAATATGTCTCTTTATAGTTTGTTGCCTTCAGTCAGTTATATATTTAAATTTTGAAGATGTTGAAAGCTTTTTTATATAGTTGGATAGTGATGCTGGTTGCAGCTTTTACCTCCTGTGAGCCGGATTGGGATTTTGACAGTGACTATGAATCGGAAGTTGTGGTGGAAGGTGGTATTACGGCAGACGGATTTGCAAAGGTTTACCTTTCACAAAGTAAAATCCTGAATAGTACATGGGATAGTATAGCACTTTCCAAACTGCCTGTTATGAGTGCTAAGGTAACTGTGAGTGATGGGAGTCAGACCGAAATTCTGGTGGGCAGAATAGATAAAGGCAGATTGCCTTATTTTGTCTATACCGGTTCACAAATCAGGGGAGAAGTGGGCAAGGTGTATATGTTGACTGTCATGTATCGCGGGAAAGAAATAACAGCACGTACTACCATTCCTGAACCGATCCTACTGGATAGCATACGCTTACAGCCAACCGAAGGGTGTGATACGCTTTATCAGGCTACTGCGTATTTTAATGACCCGAAGGGGGAAGCTAACTATTATAAAATATTCACTCAGGTAGAAGAAAAAGATGAGGACTATTATAATGCGTTTATGGGTACGTTTTCTGATGAAATATTAGTATCTCCTGTCGCAACAGCAGAGATTTACCGGGGATTCCGGCATACGGAACTCAACAAGTATACTCCTTTTTTTACTCCTGGTGAAAAGGTGAATATTTGTTTCTCACAAATAACGGAAGAAGGGTTCCGCTTTTGGAGTCAATATGAAAATGAAGTAATCAACAGTGGTAATCCTGTGTTTCCCAATACGACTAATCTATCTGGTAATATAGATGGAGGATTGGGCATTTGGATGGGGTATGGAACTGCCGTTTATCATGTTGAAGTGAAGAATACCTGTTATCATTACAAGCATTGATGAATTGTTTTATTTTCCCTGGAATGGAATAAAAAAAGGCCGAAACCTGACGATCTTTTCATCGTTCCAGGTTTCGGCCTTCTGCTTTCGCTAATATTGTTTGATTAGTCAATATTGGGATTCAATGCATGCCAGTCTTTAATGGCTGGGATAATCCCCATTTCAATCACTTCGTCACGAAGTTTGCATAAATGCTCGTAGCTCTTTTCCAATTCTTCCTGTTCGGCAGGAGTTCCGGCTACTTCTTTATAAGTAACGCCGTCTTTAGTAATTGAAGTTTCCATCGCCATCATGATATGGTCGAATTTGCCATTAGAAACATACGTTCCGGCAGGCCAGCGGAAAGGTTGTCCACCCATAGCAGCGGCAATCATTTCGATAGAAAGATAAGCCGGGCTTTGGAAAGAAGAACGACCGCGCAGGTCGATAATATGCTTACCACCTTGGATGACACGTACTTTCAGTGCTTCCCAATCTGCCAATGGAAGGCGGGTAGTGCCGATGAAATCGGTCAAAGGTTCTCCTTTTATTTTGGTTGTAGAGGCGAATACAGCCATTTGTTCGCCATGACCACCATACGTACGGCAATTCTGAATGTCGGAAGCCGGGATATGGAAGAATTTCACCAGTTCGTTTTGCAGGCGGGTGCTGTCCAGGGCAGCCAGTGTAGAAACTTGAGAGGGTTTCAAACCTGAATACAACAAAGTTATCAGTCCGGTGATGTCCGCCGGATTAAAGATCACAACGATATGTTTTACGTTCGGGCAATATTGATGAACATCTTTACCGAATTGAGCGGCAATTTCTGCATTTCCCTTCAGCAAATCTTCGCGGGTCATACCTGCTTTACGGGCAGCTCCACCGGAAGAGACAATGTAAGAAGCTCCTGTCAGTGCTTCTTTGATATCGGAAGTAAATGTAAGGTTGACACCTTCAAAACCGCAGTGATACAATTCTTCAGCTACTCCTTCCAGAGCCGGGGCAAATGGATCATACAGGCAAATATTCGGAGTGAGTTTCATCATCATGGCTGTTTGTGCCATATTGGAGCCGATCATTCCGGCAGCTCCTACAATCGTAAGTTTCTCGTTGGTTAGAAATTCCATAAGTTTATATGTTTAAAGGTGAATAATTTACTTTTTCTTTTTGTCGCTACAAAGTTAACATATTAGATAGCGGATTGTTCATTGCAAATAGTTTTGCCCGATAACGAAAAGTTATGGCTGACTGTTTGAGGGATCTATTCAAAATAGATTATCTTTGTGTTTTATTACAATAAATAGATAAGAATATGAGCATCGAATTAGGAAAGTTCAATCAGCTTGAAGTCGTGAAAGAAGTAGATTTCGGCGTATATCTCGATGGTGAGGAAGAAGGTGAGATTTTGTTGCCTACCCGTTATGTGCCTGAGGACTGTAAGATAGGAGATTTTTTGAATGTGTTTCTCTATCTGGATATGGATGAGAGATTGATTGCTACGACACTGACTCCGTTGGTGCAGGTAGGTCAGTTTGCTTGTCTGGAAGTCTCCTGGGTAAATCAATATGGAGCTTTTCTGAACTGGGGATTGATGAAAGACCTGTTCGTTCCATTCAGTGAGCAGAAGATGAAAATGCAGGTTGGGCGGAAATATGTGGTTCATGCGCATTTGGATGAAGAGAGTTATCGTATTGTGGCTTCAGCAAAGGTGGAACGTTATCTGTCGAAAGAAAAGCCGGAATATGCTCCGGAAGCAGAAGTGAATATCCTTATCTGGCAGAAGACGGATTTGGGCTTTAAAGCGATTATAGATAATAAGTATAGCGGTTTGCTGTATGAAAATGAAATATTCTGCCCGTTGGAAACTGGGATGGAGATGAAAGCTTTTGTGAAACAGGTGCGTGAAGATGGTAAGGTAGACCTGATTCTTCAGAAACCCGGTTTTGAAAAGATTGACGATTTTTCGAAAACGCTGCTCGACTATATCAAAGCGCATGGAGGGCGAATCTACTTGAATGATAAAAGCCCTGCGGAAGATATTTATGACACGTTTGGTGTCAGCAAGAAAACCTTTAAGAAAGGAGTGGGCGACTTGTATAAGAAACGTCTGATTACCTTGCATGAGGATGGCATTGCTTTGGCGGATTCCTAAACAGAATAGGGATTTCCCTACATACGAATAGAGAGAATCATTGGGGTGGGGAGTTTCCTCACCCTATTTTTGTGCTATCAGATTAAAGATATAAATAATAAAAACTAGATAAGCTATGCGTAAGATTATAATAAGTTTCTGCATCCTGTTCGCTGCCCTCTCTTTACAAGCGCAGTCTGTTAACGGAATCCGTATCGATGGCGGGAATACTCCGATTCTTGTTTACCTGGGAGGGAACCAGATATGTTTACCCACTACTACCTGCTTTATAGCCAATTTAAATCCCGGACATTATACTGTTGAAGTGTTTGCCACCCGCTTTACCCGTGCGGGAGAGCGAGTATGGAAAGGAGAAAAATTATATAAAGATTTCGTTTATTTTGATGGGAGGGGAGTGAAAGAAATATGGGTGGACGGACGTGATAACATACGCCCGGAAAGACCCGGCCGTCCAGACCAGGGAGAACATCGTCCGGGATATGGTCACAACAGGGTGATGAACGATCAGCTCTTCCAAACGTTTTATAAAGAGATGAAGAATGAGCCTTTTAAAGATGATCGTATGAAGTTGCTCAATGCTGCATTGGCTGGTTCTGATTTCACATCTGCCCAATGTCTCCAACTGACCAAACTGTATACATTCGACGATGACCGGATGGAGATTATGAAGATCATGTATCCCCGGATTGTAGATAAGGAAGCTTTCTTTACGGTGATTAATACCTTGACATTTAGCTCCAGCAAGGAAAAGATGAAGGATTTTATGATAGGGTACGGTAAACGTTGATACTATTAACTAAAAACGATACGGTTATGAAAAAGATACATATTATGCTGTGTTTGGCGTTGGGAATATTGGTCAGTGGCTGTTTTACCAGCTATGTATCTACCAAACAGATGATGGGTATAAATCAGGGAATGACTCAATCGCAGGTAGAGTCCGTTTTAGGAAAACCTGATTTCCGGCGTTTTGACGGTGATATGGAAGAATGGGAATTCCATCGTGATAACGGTACGCCTGTACTTACTTCGGAACCTGTGACGATAATCGTTCAGTTTGTAAATAGAGAGGTGGTTAGTATGGATACGTTCAAAGGTTATGGCAGACCTTCACCGCATCCGGTCGTTATTCCTCCACCAGTCAGTAATACTGTTCAGGTCTTTCCCGACAATAATGAGCCGGTCAAGGAAATACGTTTAATGACTGATAGTGAGTTTAAAAGCTTCATAGATAAGCTGAAATTTACGATTCCGAGGGATGACCAAAAGGCGTTGATTAATAGTATGCTGGAAAACCATGATGTCAATTCAACTCAATGTGTGGCGATAGTAAAAGAATTTTCTTATACTCCCGATCAAGTGGAGGTGATGAAGAAGTTGTATCCGTATGTTAGGGATAAGCAGAATTTTAACAAGGTGATTGATATCTTATTCACTAACATATATAAAGACGAGGTGCACAAGTTTATCAGAGAATATCATCAGAATAATAAATGATAGGAGATTGAATTATGAAACGAATACTGTTTTTACTCTTTGCTGTCGGTCTGACTGCCAATATGACCGTAATGGCTGGAATGAGCACTAGCAAGGTACGTAAGGAGACGCGTTTTCTTACCGATAAGATGGCATATGAATTGAGCTTGAGTACACAGCAATATAATGATGCGTATGAGATTAATTACGACTTTATTTATTCTGTCCGTAATATCATGGATTACGTAGCACGTGGTTACGAATGGGCATTGGATGATTATTATGAAGCGCTGGATATCCGTAACGACGATCTTCGTTGGGTATTGAGTGATGCACAGTATCGCCGGTTCCTCGATGCCGAGTATTTCTATCGGCCGATCTACGTAACCGGAGGGAAATGGAGTTTCAGGGTTTATGTCAATTACCCGAATCGTAGTTTGTTTTATTTTGGTGTGCCTTACCATTACCGTACTTATTGTGGAGCACATTATCGTCCGCACTTTCACCATGTGAGTTATTATCGGGGCAGATATACTAATTTCAACCATTATTCTGCACCGCATCGGGTGAGAGATCAGCGAGTATTCCACTCGTATCGTCGTTCGGATTTCGGTTCTGTCCGGTTCCGTCCGAATACTTCCACTCGTCCGCATAATGCACCGACACGTCCGGGTAATTCTTCCCGTCCGGGTTCATCGACAACACGTCCTGGTACATCTCGCCCAAGTACCTCTACTCGCCCCGGAACGACAACAAGACCTGGTACGTCAACACGTCCCCGTCCGGAATCTGGAGCAGATCGGCCTTCGACTTCTGTCAGACCATCTACACCGTCCGGAAGTGGAAGACCTGGTAACAATGTTGCTCCTGATAAAAATGGGAATACGAATAGAGTAGAAAGTGATCGTAATTCTGGTCGTCGTCCGGAAACGGGTTCCGGTTCTTCAAGCTCTAATCGCAGACCAACAAGCGGAAGTTCAACTGGTTCCAGTTCCTCCAATCGTGAAAGTGGAAAAACAAGTAGCAGTTCGAGAGAAAGTTCAAGTAGACGAAACGATAGTAGTTCCTATAATAGAAATAACAGCTCTTCCAGTTCCAGCCGCGGTAGTTCCAGTCGTAGTAGCTCCAGTCGCAGTGATTCTGGTCGCAGTAGCGGTAGTACTACCAGTCGTAGCAGCAGTGCCACTTCTAACCGGAGTAGCGGTAGCTCGAGTTCTACTCGAAGCAGCGGTAGCTCTACCCGGAGCAATGTCTCTAGCGGACAAACAGAAAGACGCTCTTCTTCCGGAAGTACGAGAAGCAATAGCACTAAAAGCTCTTCCCGTTCCTCTGAAAGAAACAGCAGCAGTTCAAGAAGATAACCTATTCCTTTATTATTTATATCAATCTCATTACTCCTCAGCGGAAGGAGAACTAGACTCCGGGTTTTCACCGGCTAGACTATTCCGGGCAGCGCCCGTAACTTGGATATCGGGGCGGATACTATCCGCCTCGATTTCACTTATTATTCCTTTCTGTGCAAGCCGCTTGGCAATCAACTTATAATAGCCTTCCATATTCTCCTTTAACTGTCCGCCTTCTGCAAAAGAGCTGCGGAAATGCTTGGGCTTCGGGATAATGGAAGCCAGGAAAATACTTTCTTCCGTGTTCAGTTGTGAAGGGCGTTTATTGAAATAATAAATAGAAGCTTCCTGAATACCATAAACGAGCGGCCCCCATTCAACAATGTTCAGATATACTTCGTACATGCGTTCTTTAGAAGTTAATCTTTCATTCTCTATTAACCATACAATCAATGCCTCTTCCAATTTACGTGCAAAGTTCTTATTACGGTTCAGGAATACATTCTTTACGAGTTGCATGGTGATCGTGCTTCCTCCACGAGCAAAGCGTTTCACTTGCAGGTCGTAAATCAATGCTTCCCGTAGGGCGTCGGGCAGGAAACCGCGATGGTAAAAGAATGCTCCGTCCTCACTTTGCATAACGGACATTCTTAGGATGGGGGAAATGCTATCCAATGGTGTAAAGTGTTCGCACGAAGGGCCAATAGGAAAAGTCCGCACCGGTATTCCGTTCTCATAAGCTGTATAAATGAACTCGTCGGACATTTTGGAGAGTGAAGTGGCCCCATAGCTTGTGATGCGGAAGTCTTTCTCTTTCAGTTCGGATTCCAGTTTGAGACTATCCAGTTGTGCAAAATCAATATCTAATAGAAAATGATAGGCTAGCTCGCCACTTGTCTTGATGCCTTCCAGATTGCTGAATAATCCTTTGGGGAGAGAGCTGAACAGATCATCTGCCGGAAACCAGGATTTGTTGACCGCAACAGTGAAATGCCAGTTTCCTTTCTCTTTCTCGGCTCGCAAATAAGGATGAAACTGGAGTTTGTTGAAATCAACAATGGTCGTACTATCCAGCTCGAGTGAGTGCCCGCTTATGTTCATCTCGTAACAGAGTTGTCCACGATCGAGATGAATTACTTCAGGAGAGAGGGCTTTATGAAATACGTCAAGTCCGTTCACTCTCGCTTTTCCTTTGAGGAGCAGTTGATTGGATGCACGCTTATCTTTAGTCATATTATAAGATAGGGTGTCGAAAGTGACTTCTGCTCCAAAACGGCGGGTTATATAAGGTAGTGAGATTTTTCTTTTTTCCGGGGCAAAGAGAGATGCTTTTAATGTATAGTCTCTTCTGTTCAGTTCGCCTGCCGTTTCCCATAGTTGTTGAGGCAGTGTATCTTCTTTTATCTGAATGGTTGATTGGAAATGATTGTTCTCAATAATAAAAGAAGGAATGTTGACTGCAACGAAATTACTATCTTTACGTTCGGTTATATTGATTTGACTGAGTTGCCCGTTTTCAGGCAGGAAACCGTAAATGAGGTTTAATATCCGGTCAATACGGTTGGCATAGTCACTTTCTATGACAGGTTTGGGGGCTGCTTCTTGTTGCCGTTTAAAGAACAGGAAATCGTAGTTAGCTATGCTGTCATGCTTGATGAAGTTGATTGCCAGCCCGTTCATAAGTACATTCCGTACTTCGATTTCTCCTTTTAGCAATTCCCAAAAACTTAGTTTTACATTGACGGATTGTAATGTCAGGAGGGTATCCCGTTGGTTGGGAACAATAGAAAGTCCTTGTAAAGCCACTTCATTGCAGCCTTTCATTCGTAACTCCTGATAATGAATTTGCAGACCGTATGTTTGTTCGGCACGTGTAGTTCGTTTGTCAACGATATGGCATAAAATGACATTGCGGAATGCAAAGAGACAAATGAGGCTGGTAAGCAAGATACCGATAGCCGATAGAATGATAATTCTTTTTTTGCTGGACGTTTCCATCTTCTTTTTCTTGATGTGATAATCGCTGCAAAGGTAGATAATAATTCGGGCAACAGGCGGAGTATTTTCCTCTTTTTTAGAGTTATATCCATCAGTAGAAAAAAGAAAATACGAAAAAATGGTTGGTTGTTCGCTTTTGAGCGTACAACTGTCCGTTTTCGTACACCGTTCTGTTTTGTGATTCCGTTGATTATTAGTTGGTTATCTTTTTGGCACGCTCGTTGCATCTCTATAGTCGCAAGCGGACAACGAAGAAAAATGAGAAAAACTTCAGAAGGTTGCAACCGTTTGAGACGCTTGATCCGTCTAATAAACAGAAGAATAAAAACAGAATGTTGAACAAATAAAAAATATACAATTATGAAGACTACAGTATTATTCAGAATGATCGTTTTAGTTGCTATGGTATTTGCAGGAATCGCTAATGCAACAGTGAAGGCACAGGGTAATAACTTCATTACTAATGAAGAAAAAGTAGATGATCTCGTAGTATCGAAAGTGATTTACAGACTCGATGGTTCTCTCTATCGCCACATGAAATATGATTTTACTTATGACGATCAGAAGAGAATATCCTCCAAAGAAGCTTTCAAATGGGATGCTTCTATTGAAAAATGGATACCGTACTTCAAGATTGATTATACTTATTCATCTAATGAAATCACTTTGGTATACGCACGTTGGAATGACTCTCACAGAGCTTACGACGCATCTGTTGAAAAGAGTGTTTATGAACTGAACGACGCTAATATGCCGGTTGCTTATATGAACTACAAATGGAATGATAAATGGATTGAAGAATCCGGTTCCAGCTGGGCTATGAATGTGTCTGCTCCGGCAACTAATGAAGCAACTCTGCTGACTGCCAGCAGATAAAAATAAATCGGAGTTGTGAAACTCCTTCTCTCTCTTTTAATTTAACTACATTAAAAACGGTGGATTTCCTTATGGGATAATCCACCGTTCTGTTTATCTGATGAACAGTTATGATTAGCTTTTGTAACTCTTCAATATTTATTTAACGAGTGGTAGATATTCTCCATAACCTTCCTCTTTCATTTTATCTTTCGGGATAAAACGAAGTGAAGCGCTATTGATGCAATAACGTAATCCACCTTTCTCTTTCGGCCCATCTGTGAATACGTGTCCCAAATGAGCATCTCCGGTTTTACTGCGTACTTCCGTACGTATCATGCCGTGCGAAGTATCTTTCTTTTCTGCGATCAGATCTTTTTGAATTGGTTGGGAAAAGCTTGGCCACCCGCAACCTGAATCGAACTTGTCAGTAGAAACAAACAGAGGTTCTCCGGTAGTAATATCTACATAAATGCCGGGACGATGCTCATTCCAGTATTCATTGTGGAAAGCTGGTTCGGTGGCATTCTTTTGGGTTACGGCATATTGTTCCGCCGAGAGTTTCTTACGAAGGGTTGCATCATCCGCTTTTTGATACACTTTAGCTTTCGGCGCATTCGCTTTGCGTGCCATTTCGAATAAAGCAGGATTGATATGGCAGTATCCACCCGGATTTTTATCCAGATAGTCCTGGTGGTAAGTCTCTGCCGGATAGAAATTAGTCAATGGCTTTACTTCTAGGACAATAGGAGTTTTATATTGTGCGGATAATAATTGAATTGCCTGCTTGATGACAGGGAGATCTTCTTTATCTACATAATAAATTCCGGTTCTATACTGTGTTCCCCGGTCATTACCTTGCCGGTTGAGGCTGGTAGGATCTATTGTCTTGAAATATAGATCGAGCAGTAAATTCAAATCTACCGTTTTCGGATCATAAACCACCTTTACTGTTTCGGCAGCATTGGTTTTTCCGGAACAAACCTGTTCATAACTCGGATTGGCAACATTACTGTTGGCATATCCTACCTGAGTACTTTCTACTCCTCGAATTTGTTTCAGGAAATGTTCTGTTCCCCAGAAACATCCTCCCGCAAAATAGATTTCTGCTTGATTCTTCATTGGTTTAGCAACTCCTAAAAATATATTACTAATCATTATAATCACTATGACGATAAAATACTTCATATCCGTTAGTTCTTTCTATAATAACGAATGAACCAACGGATATGTTTTAAGGAACTACTATACTAAACTCAACTTTATTTCTTTTTTATTCAATGACCTGTCCTTTGTAGAAGTCCAGAATTTTAGTCCGGAACAGATAGTCGTATTTTGCCTGCAACTTATCCGAAAGAGCTTTCGTCAGATTAAGTTTGGCTTCATTGTATTCCACAAAGGTAGCTTTGCCATTATTAAACTTTTCGTTCATGAGTCGGAAAGACTCTTCGCTGGCTTTCACTGCCACTTCACTGGAATTGTATTTGCTTTCTGCAGCTAAAGCATTGTACCAAGCCTGCTGAATCTCTTTATAAAGAACCTTTTTGGCATTATCCAGTTTCAGATTCTGATTGAAGTGTTGTAAACGTGCTGTACGAACGCGGTTCCGAGTAGCGAACCGATTGAATAAAGGTACACTGAGACTGAAAGCAATGCTTTTGTTTCGATTCTCTCGCATTTGAGTTCCGAAATTATTTTTTAAATCAGAAGAGAATCCCGTTCCCCAATTTCCCCCTAGATTGAGTTGCGGATAGAAACCGCTTTGTGCAATACGGATACTTTTTTCACTCCCCAATAATCTGTATTGTGCTGCTTGAATCTCCGGTTTGTTGGTAACTGCATATTGGTAAATTTCATCTGGAGGCGTCAGCAGGGTAGTGACAAATGTGGTGTCAGCCTTCTGTATGGAGAGAAGGTGCGGATTACTTAATTCTAGTAGTTGGCTTAGGTCGAGGAGTGCTAGTTGGTAATCATTATCGGACTGCGTTACACTTAATTCGTCTTGAGCAACACGGGATTTCGCTTCCGCTACTTCTGAAGGCGAAGCTTTGCCTACTTCAAAAAGCCGGACGATTCGGTTGGACTGCTCTTTGCTGAGTTCAACCTGGTTGATTGCTACTTGTTTCAGTTCCTGAGTTAACAGAACTTTTAAATACGCAGAAGCAACCTGAATCGCTATATCTTCTTTCGCTTTCTCCAAATCGGCTGTGGCTGCTTTGAAATTTAGTTTGGCTAGTGCATATTGATTGGGTATCTCAAAACCAGTGAAAAGCGGAATTTCTGTCGAAAGAGATGCGTTAGTTCCATAATTATATGTGTTCTTATAAACTTGATATTGATTTCCATCTTTATCAGTCTCTGTCACACTGTTACGTCCCCAGCGCCAATTTTGTCCGGCAGAGCCGTTAAGGTTTGGCAAGCGTGCCCACTTGGCGGTACTTATATCAACGGCACTTTGTTCTACATTATTGGCAGATTGGCGAACGGTGATATTATGACTGATGGCGTAGTCAATACATTGACGTAGCGAATAGTTGTGTAACGGAACTTCAGATTCTTGAGCGGAGCAAGTGATTGCTCCCACAAGGCATATGATTGCTGTTTTTATTCTCATTGTTATAGGTCAAACTAAATTATTTATCTTTTTTCTCTGCACCACGTATTTTGTCCTGAACGGTTACCCCTTTCTTGATTTCTATCTTGATTCCATCACTCATACCGGCAGTCACCTGTGTACGCTGGAACTTTTGTTCGGGCACTGAATCTGTCATGATGTACACAAATGTAGAGTCACCACTAAATTCAACAGTGCTTTCGGGCACTGCCAAAACCTGATTGGCTCTTTGTAACACGATTTCCGCATTAGCCGAATATCCGGAACGAATCTGAACAGAATCCGGAATGGTAATCGCAGCCTTGATTTCAAACTGGTTGGCTCCATTGGTTTCCACCCCTTTCGGAGAGATATATTCCAGAATGGCGTTGAATGTCAGATTCTGTAAAGCTCCGATGGTCAGCTTGATCGGCATTTGTTCGTGGATACGTCCCACTTCTGTTTCATCAATATTACCACGGAAAATCATGTCGTTCATGTTGGCTACCGTAGCAATCGTGGTTCCATCATTGAACGTGTTACTCATAATCACGGAATTACCCGCTTTTACAGGTACGTCCAGAATTAACCCGTCAATGGTAGAGCGAATCATCGTGCTACTGAAGGAGGCACTGTTTTTGGTAATTCCTTCTTTTACGATTTCCAGATTGTCTTTGGCCGTCTGTCTTTCTTCGCGAGCCTGCTTCAAAGCCACTTCACTTTTCTCGTATTCCTCCCGGCTGATTAACTGACCGTCATACAACTTCTTCACACGGGCGAAATCCGTTTCTGCCTGTGTTGCATTAATTTCTGCCAGGCGCACACGACTTTCTGCAGAATTCAGTTGTCCGAGTTCAGGGATTACTTTTACTTTGGCAATAACTTCCCCTTTTCTTACGGCTTGTCCGGCTTCTTTATATACTTCGTCGATAATGCCCGAAATTTGCGGTTTGATTAAAATTTCGTCTCTCGGTTCCACCTTTCCGGTAGCTACTGTCGTTTTTTGGAGGTCAGTCATTTCCGGTCTTACTGTTTCGTAAGTGATTACCTTAGGCTTGGATTTCTGATAAAGGAATACGAATGTTCCGACAAGAATGATAGCAACGACTACCAATAATGTGATTTTCAGATACTTTTTCATGATTTTATTTATGATTTTATTATTTACGGTTGATGATTGAAATCTCTACGTCTCTAAACAATTGAACAACACCCGCTCTACAATGATTTCTCAATCGTAAATCGTAAATTGTCCAATCGTCCAATCTCCTTATTCATCCCGGATTGCTTCAATCGGTTTGATAGCCATGGCCCGGTAAGCAGGTGCCAGACCTGCCAACATGCCCAGTGCAATCAGAAGCGCACAAGTGCCGATTGCCAGTCCGAAAGTAACTTGAAAACGGACATCCCCTCCGTCAGCATTTGCTCCCATCTCAACCAGTTGCAATACCATGACGGCAAAGGAAATTCCACACATTCCCGCAATGGTAGTAAGTACCATACTTTCCGATAGAATTTGCTGCAGGATATCTTTCGGTCGTGCGCCGATCGCCCGGCGGATACCGATTTCGGTGGTACGTTCTTTGACGGTCACCATCATAATATTGGATACGCCGATGGCACCTGCCAGCAAAGTTCCCAATCCTACCATCCAAACCAGTATGTTGATACCGGTAAACAAGTTATCGACCATAGAGAACATGGCTTCGGCATTCAGGCACATGACAGCTTGTTTGTCATCCGGAGAGATATAATGTGCGGCTTTAATGACCTGTTCCATTTGGGGTTGTACTTCAGACACTTTGACTCCATGCTTCGCGGTGAAACAGATCACATCGATTTGTCCTCCCATGTTGTAAGTCTGCTGCATCGTAGTGAAAGGAAGAGTGACGGCTTCTGACGCCCGCCCCTGTATATTCATATCACCTTCGGAAGAAGACATGCCAATCACTTGATAATAAATGCCATCTACTCTTACATATTTGCCACACGGGTCTTCTCCCGGTTTGAAAAGACTTTCATAAATTCGTTTTCCGATGACACATACTTTGCGTGCTTCCTTTATATCCACCTCATTGATGAACCTGCCGTATGCCATTTCCTGCGATTCAATGTGGAGATAATCCGGATACAGTCCTTTCACGCTACAATCATATTTCTTATCTTCATATACGGCTTTGGAACCCCAACGGGCTACGGACGGAGTAATGATCTCCACCTCTTTCACTTGGGAGCGAAGACGGTCGATGTCGGTAGATTCCAGATTCCACCATCTCCCTTTGCGGAAGCCTTTGTAAGCCTCACCCGTTCTTTGCGAGGCAAGGAAACCGGAATTGGTGGCAAATCCTTCAAAGTTCTTTTTCATCATGTCTTCCAATCCTTGTCCGCCGCCGATGAGGGCGACGAGCATGAAGATTCCCCAGAAAACACCGAATGCAGTCAGCAGGCTTCTCGTCTTATTTCTTGTAATGGTGATGAGGATTTCCTCACACGTATCCATGTCTATTCTCATAGTCTTAATCTGCTCTAAGTGCTTCGATTGGCCGGATGCTGACTGCTTTTCGGGCAGGGAATAATCCGGCTAACGTACCAGCTATTATTAATGTGAGTGTAGCCTGTATGGCGATTCTTATATCTACTGTCGGGTTCAGGAAAACAGTTTCCGTCCACATTCCGGTATCCATTGTCTGATTGCCGAAGGCACTGTTCATCCATTCGGTCACTCCGATACCGGCTACCATGCCGATGTATCCGAATATGGTGGTGATGGTGACACTCTCTACGATAATCAACCAGAGAATGGAAAGCGGCTTGGCTCCCAAAGCCTTACGAATACCAAATTCGCGGGTACGTTCTTTTACGGTAATCAGCATAATGTTGGAAACTCCTACGATTCCGCTTAGCAATGTGAAGATACCGATTACCCAAATAGCAATACGTAGCATATTCGAGCCTTGCTGCTGTTGCAAATAGTTGGTAAAACGATTCCAGATCCAGATAGCGCTGTGGTCTGTCGGGTCAAAACGATGATTGGCTCCCAATACTTTGCGGTAATGGGCTTCAAAAGCCTCATTGGCCTCAATTGTTTCCAGATTTTTGGTAGTCATGACCAGGTTATTCAGCTTGTCTCCTTTGTTATAAATCGTTTGAAGAGTGGTAAAAGGAATGTATGCATCGCTGTCACCGCTATCTCCTTTATCATTGTAGAGACCTACTACCTGATAAACCACATTACCGGCATTGACAAACTGTCCGATTGGTTCGGTATGGGTTTTATCAAAAAGAATTTCTGCTGTCTTTTTATGGAGCACAATTACTTTCCGGCGCTCTTTAATATCAATCTCATTGATAAAACGTCCTTTGAAGAGTTTCACCACTTCTACCTCTGTATGGTTGGGATATACGCCGGAAAGGCTCAAACTGACGTATTCTTGCCCGAAGCTAAGATTTACATCTCCCTGCCATACGGTTGCTCCGGCCTTGATGACATGATTCGGGAAATAATGACTGGTAGCATCCATGTCTTTATTGTCCAGTTGCACCCGTCTTCCTTCTTTCAGTCCGTCGTATGATTTGCTGGTCCATCCCGGAAAAATCTTGATGGAGTTCATGGCACGTTCGGAAGCCGATTGCTCGAATGCGTGGATCAGTCCGTTGCCTGCACCTAGCAGGACGATAAGCATAAAGATTCCCCATGCCACGGCAAATCCTGTGAGAAAAGTCCTAAGCTTGTTACGTTTGATGGTACTATATATTTCTTGCCAGATGTCAATCATTTTTTTAAGTATTAAGTAATGAGTATCAAGTATTAAGTATTAGGCTGCGCTGTGGCCGCATGGAATTAATACTTAATACTTATTTCATAATCCCGTCTTTTCCGAAAGGAGAAGCGTCATGGTCGATATTATCTTCAATACGTTCGATGATTCCGTCTTTGATATGTATAATCTTGTCTGTCTGGTTGGCGACTCCACTTTCGTGGGTGACAACGACAATCGTCATTCCCTGTTTATGAAGATCTTTCAGAATCTGCATTACTTCTACAGAAGTTTTACTATCCAAAGCTCCTGTTGGCTCATCTGCCAGAATGATTTGTGGTTGAGTGATTAAAGCCCGTGCGATGGCCACACGTTGTTTCTGACCGCCACTCATTTCGTTCGGCATGTGATGCGCCCAGTCTTTTAAACCCAGGCGGTCGAGATATTCCAAGGCAAGTGCATTCCGTTTTTTGCGACTTATTCCTTGATAGAATAAAGGAAGTGCTACATTCTCTACGGCATTTTTAAAGGAAATCAGATTGAATGACTGGAAGATAAATCCGATCATACGGTTGCGATATTCGGCAGCTTTGGTCTCGCTCAAGTTCTTGATGAGTACGTTGTTCAGATAATAATCTCCGGTATCGTAGTTGTCGAGGATTCCCAATATGTTGAGTAAAGTTGATTTTCCAGACCCGGATGCTCCCATGATAGAAACAAATTCTCCCTGTTCGATATTGAGATTGATACCTTTAAGTACATGGAGAGGCGCTCCGTTGTTGTAGGTCTTGTTGATATTCGTTAGTTGTATCACAATTTTCTTTATTTAGTTTCTGTTTTCTGATAATTTTCTACTATTAGACGTGTGAAAGATACGAAAAGTTGCAAACAGGTTGAACTTTTTTCAAAAAACATTTTGTAGACTCAATCTTCTTTACGTAATTTGTGTGCAGTAAACTTAATGATTAACTAACCCTTTTAAATAGAAGTATCATGAATTCAAACATGGAAAAACCCTACGTAGTAGGTATTGACATAGGCGGAACGAATACCGTCTTTGGAATTGTAGACGCACGCGGAACTATTATTGCCAGCAGTTCAATCAAAACATCCGGTTACCCTACAGTGGAAGAATACGCTGATGAAGTGTGTAAAAGTCTGCTTCCATTGATTATTGCTAATGGTGGTGTTGATAAAATCAGAGGTATCGGTATCGGTGCTCCGAATGGTAACTACTATACGGGAACGATTGAATTTGCTCCGAACCTGCCTTGGAAGGGAATTCTTCCGTTGGCAGCCATGTTTGAGGAAAGACTGGGTATTCCCACTGCTTTGACAAACGACGCAAACGCTGCTGCTATCGGTGAAATGACTTACGGTGCTGCCCGTGGTATGAAAGACTTTATCATGATTACACTGGGTACTGGTGTGGGTAGCGGTATCGTTATCAACGGTCAGATGGTGTATGGTCATGACGGTTTTGCTGGTGAATTGGGACACGTTATCGCCCGTCGCGATGGTCGTCTTTGCGGTTGCGGTCGTAAGGGATGTCTGGAAACCTACTGCTCGGCTACCGGTGTAGCTCGTACAGCCCGCGAATTCCTCGCTGCCCGTACGGATGCTAGCTTGCTTCGTAACATTCCTGCAGAAAACATCACTTCAAAAGATGTGTATGATGCAGCTGTACAAGGTGATAAACTGGCACAGGAAATCTTTAGCTTTACAGGTAACATCTTGGGTGAAGCACTGGCAGATGCTATTGCATTCTCCAGTCCTGAAGCAATTGTATTGTTCGGTGGTTTGGCTAAGTCCGGTGACTATATCATGAAACCAATTCAGAAATCAATTGATGATAATATTCTGAATATCTATAAAGGCAAGACTAAATTGCTCGTTTCCGAATTGAAGGATTCTGATGCTGCTGTATTGGGCGCCAGTGCATTGGCTTGGGAACTGAAAGATTTGAAAGAATAACATTTCATTATTATAATAAAGGTAATGAAGCCTCGGGAGTTTATGACTTTCGGGGCTTTGTTTTATTTGGTCCTTTCTGACGTATACGGCTTATTCAGACAAAGGGTTATTCTCACCGTAGTGAGAAAATATTCTCATACCTATGAGAAATTATTCTCATTGCAATGAGTATTTTTTCTCATAGGCATGAGAATGTTTGAGAAAATGCACAATAAAAAAGGGAACCTCATAATGAAGTTCCCTTTTTTATTTCGAATCGAAAAGTTCGGCTTATCCGTTAACTCTTTTTTCTTTGATTCTAGCTTTCTTACCAGTAAGAGCACGCAGGTAGTACAATTTAGCGCGACGAACTTTACCTACCTTGTTCACTTCGATGCTATCGATAGCCGGTGATTCGATTGGGAAAATTCTTTCTACGCCTACAGTTCCTGACATTTTACGTACAGTAAAACGTTTTTTGTCTCCGTGACCGGCGATTTTGATAACAACACCACGGTACAACTGTACACGTTCTTTGTTACCTTCAATAATACGATATGCTACTGTTACAGTGTCTCCTGCTTTGAAGCTCGGGTGCTGTTTTCCGGTAGCGAATGCTTCTTCTGCAATTTTAATTAAATCCATTGTTGTTATTATTAAATTGTTTCATCGTTACAACGCAACATACCAAGTATCTCTTCTCTTGACAGCGATTGCGCGAAAGCGGTGCAAAGTAACGAATTATTTGCCAGATAGCCAAATGTTTTTGTATATTTGTAGCATATCTAAAAATAGCGAACATGAAACAGACTTATGCAAAGTATCTGATGGTGGCAGCGTTGGCAGGAGGCTTCCTGTTTACTTCCTGCCGGACCGCACGCGAGACTACGGCTCAGTACGAAGTAACTAAAGTAGAGGGTAGCATGATAACGATTGATTCCGTTTGGGACACCCATCCCAACGCGAAAGCTGCCGAAATATTAAAGCCTTATAAGGAAAAGGTGGACGCGATGATGTATGAAGTCATCGGTACCAGTGCGATGAAAATGGAAAAAGGAGCTCCTGAAAGCTTGCTTTCCAACCTTGTTGCAGGTGTTTTACAACAAGCGGCGGTTCAGGTGTTGGGGAAACCTGCCGATATGGGATTGGTAAACATGGGCGGCTTGCGAAATATTTTGCCTGCAGGAGATATCACAGTGGGAGATGTTTTTGAAATTCTTCCTTTTGAGAACTCCCTTTGCGTGCTGACTATGAAAGGGACGGACTTGAGACGTCTTTTTGAAGCGATTGCATCTTTACATGGGGAAGGAGTGAGCGGTATCCGCCTTGAAATTACCAAAGATGGAAAGTTGCTGAACGCCTTTGTCGGTGAAAAGCCACTAAAGGATGACCTGCTTTACACGGTGGCTACTATCGACTATCTGGCAGATGGAAACGGACGGATGGATGCTTTTCTGCAGGCAGAAAAGAGAGTATGCCCTGAAAATGCAACCTTGCGCGGACTATTTCTTGATTATGTACGCAAACAGACTGCCGAAGGCAAAGCGGTTACCTCCAAACTGGATGGACGTATTACCATAAAATAAAAAGGAGAATCTAAAAATATATTGAATATGAAAAGATTTCAGATATTATTCCTGTTATGTCTTGCATTGGGCTTTACTTTCTCAATCTTTGCGCAAGATAAGGATACCAAAGAAGTGATTATTTTACAAACAAGCGATGTGCATAGCCGTATCGAACCTGTCAACCAGAAGGGGGACGAATACTATAACAAAGGCGGTTTTCTTCGTAGGGCTGCTTTTCTCGAACAATTCCGCAAGGAGCATAAGAATGTGCTGCTTTTCGATTGCGGAGATATTTCTCAGGGAACACCTTATTATAATATGTTCCGCGGAGAAGTGGAAGTTAAACTAATGAATGAAATGGGTTATGATGCTATGACTATCGGTAACCATGAGTTTGATTTCGATGTGGATAATATGGAACGCATTTTCAAGATGGCTAATTTCCCGGTTGTTTGTGCCAACTATAATCTGGATGCTACGGTATTGAAAGATATAGTTAAACCCTACGTCGTTCTTGAGAAATATGGTTTGAGAATTGGTGTGTTTGGCCTTGGAACCCAACCGGAAGGGATGATCCAGGCTAATAAATGCGAAGGAGTCGTTTATGAAGATCCTATCCGCGTATCCAACGAAATTGCTGCTTTGTTGAAAGACGAAGAAGGTTGTGATTTGGTAGTATGCCTGTCTCATCTGGGCATTCAAATGGATGAACATCTGGTTGCCGGGACACGCAATATCGACGTGATTCTGGGCGGGCACTCTCATACATTTATGAAAGGCCCCAAAACATACTTGAATATGGACGGAAAAGAGGTGCCTGTTATGCACACGGGAAAAAATGGTGTTCGTGTAGGCCGTCTCGATTTGACTTTGAAACATAAATGAAGATAATCCCCTCAATAGTAACGCTTTTATTCTTTATCGCAGCCGGCACGGTTTCAAGTCCGGCGCAAAATGCTACAACCGTTGAACCTCTGCTGGTGTATAAAGCCCTTCAGGACAAGGACTGCCGGCACTGGGTTGATTCGGTTATGGATAAGCTTTCCTTTAAAGAAAAGGTAGGGCAGTTGTTCATCTATACCATTGCCCCGGTAGATACCAAACGAAACCTGGAACTGTTGCGCGAAGTGATCGACACCTATAAAGTGGGCGGACTTCTCTTTTCCGGTGGGAAGATGCAAAATCAGGTTGAACTGACAAACCGGGCGCAACGTCAGGCAAAAGTCCCTTTGATGATTACCTTTGATGGAGAATGGGGACTGGCCATGCGTCTGCGTGGCATGCCTGTTTTTCCACGGAATATGGTATTGGGATGTATCCGTGACAACCGGCTGCTCTATGAATACGGGCGTGAAGTTGCCCGTCAATGCCGGCAGATTGGAGTACAGGTCAACTTTGCTCCGGTGGCGGACGTGAATATAAATCCTAAAAATCCCGTTATCAATACCCGTTCTTTTGGAGAAGATCCGATACAGGTGGCTGACAAGGTAATCGCTTATGCTTCCGGTTTGGAAAGCGGAGGGGTTTTATCTGTGTGCAAACACTTTCCCGGACATGGAGATACCGATGTCGATTCGCATAAGGCGCTTCCGGTACTTCCTTTCACTCGTGAGCGTCTGGACAGTGTGGAACTTTATCCTTTTAAAGAAGCTATCCGTGCCGGATTGGGCGGTATGATGGTAGGACATTTGCAGGTTCCGGTGATAGAACCGATTGGTGGACTTCCGTCTTCCTTGTCCCGCAATGTCGTATACGATTTGCTGACAGATGAACTGGCGTTCAAAGGACTGATATTTACCGATGCGCTTGCCATGAAAGGAGTGGCGGGAAATGGAAATGTCAGTTTGCAGGCTTTGAAAGCAGGTAATGACATGGTATTGTCTCCCCGAAACTTGAAGGAAGAGATACCGGCCGTATTGGAAGCCATTGAAAAAGGGGAGTTGACCCGCGAAGATATTGAAAGCAAATGCCGCAAGGTCTTGACTTATAAATATGTGTTGGGACTCAAGAAAAAGTCGTATGTACAATTATCCGGTCTGGAACAACGGATCAACAGTCCGCAAACGCGTGATTTGGTTCGTCGGTTGAATTTTGCGGCAATAACAGTTCTGAACAACAAGAATCATATTCTCCCTCTGCATACAGACAAAGAGCAGACGATTGCATTGCTCGAGGTAGGAGATCCCGGAGAAACTGATGCGTTGGCGAAACAACTTTCCCGCTATACGTCTTTGGCTCGTTTTTCCCTTCGTGCCAATCAACCGGAAGGGGTAAATCAGCGGTTGCGTGATTCTCTGTCTACCTATAAACGGATCATTGTAGCCGTCAGCGAACAGCGGCTGGCTTCTTATCAGTCTTTTTTTGCGAAATTTGTTCCTGAAAGCCCGGTCATTTATCTGTTTTTTACTCCCGGGAAGATGATGTTGCAGATTCAGCGGGCGGTGGCTCATGCTTCGGCGGTGGTGCTGGGACATAGTTATAATAGTGACGTGCAGCGTCAGGTGGCAGATGTGTTATTTGCCAAGGCATCCGCAGACGGACAGTTATCGGCAAGTCTGGGAGAACTGTTCCCAACGGGAGCAGGAGTGACTATTACCCCTAAAACACCGTTGCATTTCGTTCCGGAAGAATACGGGCTTTCTTCTGTTCATCTAAAACGGATTGATTCCATTGCACTGGATGGTGTCCGTCAGGGAGCTTATCCCGGTTGCCAGGTGGTGGTGCTGAAAAACGGTCATATTATGTTCGATAAGGCTTTCGGTACTTATACGGGCAAAGGAAGTCCTCGTGTCGAATCTACGAGTATCTACGATTTGGCTTCCCTTTCAAAAACGACGGGCACCTTGCTTGCCATTATGAAACTCTACGATAAGGGACGTTTTAATCTGACAGATAAGATTTCGGATCATTTGCCGTTCTTGCAACGTACTGATAAGAAAGATATAACGATTCAGGAAATTCTGTATCATCAATCCGGTTTACCCTCTTGGATTCCTTTCTACCAGGAAGCTATTGACAAGGATAGCTATGATGGAAGGTTATTCAGTGCACGAAAAGATGCACACCATCCGTTACAGTTGGGGACCACCTCATGGGCGAATCCGAAATTCAAGTTCAAGAGTGAATATGTCTCTTCCGTTAAAACCGGTGATTATATTGTTCAGATCTGTGACAGCTTGTGGTTAAACCGTTCTTTCCGGAAGGTGATAGAAGAGAAAATAGCAGAAGCTCCGTTAAAGCAGAAACGCTATGTATATAGTGATGTAGGATTTATATTGTTGGGAATGTTGGTGGAACAACTGGCCGGTATGTCTATGGAAGCCTATTTGCAACGTGAGTTTTATGAACCGATGGGGTTGGAGCATACTGGTTATTTGCCTTTACGCCGTTTTGCCAAGTCGGAAATTGTTCCTTCTAATAAAGACCGTTTCTTGCGTAAAGAAATTTTGCAGGGATTTGTGCATGATGAGGCTTCCGCTTTCTTTGGCGGATTGGCTGGAAATGCCGGACTTTTCTCTACTGCCCGTGATGTAGCCCGCGTTTATCAGATGTTGCTGAATGGAGGGGAAATAGACGGTCAACGCTATCTGAGTAAGGAAACCTGTCAGTTGTTTACTACTGAAACATCGAAGATCAGCCGGCGTGGTTTAGGCTTTGACAAGCCCGATGCAGATGATCCGAAGAAAGGGAATTGTGCTCCTGCCGTACCTGCCGAAGTGTATGGCCATACCGGATTTACCGGTACATGTGCATGGGTGGACCCGGTGAATGAACTGGTTTATGTATTCCTTAGCAACCGGATTTATCCGGACGTAACGAACCGCAAATTGAACCAGCTGCACATTCGTGAGCGAATACAGGGAGCTATTTATGATGCGATGAAGAAAAAATAAAAAAAGAAAGGTAAAAGGTGCCTATATTAAAAGCTACCTTTTACCTTTTTTATTATTAACGTAATATTCTGATAGTTGCAGTTCTTTTTAGAACGATACACCCAAGCGGAAACCGAAGTTGCTCAATCCGTCTACACTGTAATGCAGTACGTCAGCCTTGTTGGTACCATAGCTGTAGTACAAAGCAAAGTGCAAGCCCGGTCCGTAAACCCATGGGAATACATTGATACCTACTTCAGGAGAAGCGTAGAATCCCCAGCTGTTTTCTCTTGCTTCCAGCATATTGAAGTTAGAGCGGACTTTTGCATATTCAGCACCTAATTTAGCACTGACATAAGGTTGGAAAGACCCGCCACGATTCCACTGGTAACGTGCAGCAGCACCGAAAGGCAATTGGAAAATAGTATGCTGTTGGTCGGTAGTAACTTCACCGGCACCCATTTGGAAGGTTTCGCGGCCTACATATTCGTGGTTGCTGTGATAGTTCAGGAAAAGACCCAAGCCAATGTTAGGAGTAACGAAATAACCACCTTCGAAGTTCATACCCCAACCGCTTGCTTTATCTGCAAAGTGATTACTTAATGGAGCGTTGAACTGCCAGTCTATATTCGCATATCCGTTGTCTGATAACTGTGCCTTAGCCGGCATAGCGAAGGCGATGGCAATAGCCGCCAAGGCTACTACCTTGAAGTATATATTTTTTCTTGTTTTCATAACAGTTGTAGTTGTTTATTTGTTAGTAAGATAAGGTGACTGAGTGAATGATTGGTTGACAGCTTCTACTGCGAGAGTGCGGTTGATAGCTTTGGAACCAGTCTCAAATCCGGTCAGATAACTTGTCCATACAACAGGCAGTTTTTTACTGTCCCCTTGTTCAGCTTTCAAGTTCACCATTTCTGTCAGGAAGGAGTTAGTACTATAACTGTAAGTTACAGCGTACGGGTAGTACCATCCGCCACCCCAGTTGCCACCCCAGTAGCCAGGTCCCCAGTATCCGGGATAACCCCACCACCATTCAGGTTGTGCGTAGCTGGTGAAATAATAAGTACTTGCGATGTAGCTCACTTGGATACCAAGATCTGCACTTTCCTGGTCGGCTGCCGCTTCGTAACCTCTAGCTTCCATATTGTCTGTATAAGCAGCCAGAATTTGTTCTGCGCCTTCGCCTTCGAGATATTCCGGTTCTTTACTGTCACTAATCACCAGAATCTGGGGTGCCAGATAGAATGTAGGAACTTTGAAATCGGCTTTCTTGTCGTAGTTAGTGTATACCAGATAATTGTCATCCAGCTTACCCATGTCCGGGTCTTTTTCACATGAAGCGAGTGCAAAGACCGCCAATAAAATAGGAATTAATTTCTTCATATCTTTTATAATGTTTAGGTTATATAAAAATCGCGCCCAGGTACCTTGGGCTTTTGATAGAAACAACAAGAAAGGTGGAAAAAGGTTCAGATGGAAATTTCTTTTGCCGGAAAATTAACATATATCTTTTGCCCTGTTTAAAGAAAAACGGTGAGCACTCTGCCCCATTATCAGGGAGTTTGCTCACCGTTCATTATTTACAGATAATTGTTTGAAAATCCGTTTATTTAAACAGGGGTTTAAGTAGATCGGGTATCTCTACCTTATCAAGTTCCAGTTCATTTACTCGTTGCTTGCCCGTATGGGTCAGGTGGAAGTACATCTGTCTCCGGTCTTCACTTCCGAGCGACCGGATGATCAGCCCTTTTTCCTCCAGTATTCGCAGCATTTTGGATGTGTGTGAGGGGCTTAGCTCGGTTTGCTTGGACAGATTGGTAGCCGTCACTTTCTCCGATGCCTCTTTGAGGGCACACAATATCATTGCTTCATTTAGCGTTATCTGGTACATTTTTTCAAATGCTGTTTCAAAGTTTCCCATTGCTTTGAATACATCACGCATTGCACATATTGTTTTCATACCTTATTTGAATATTTTATTAGTTCATTTTTTAAATAAATAGATTAACGTTTGCGTTATCCGCCCGTTCCATATACGTTGCTACGCCGCCAATGGTCACCTCATCCAGAAGTTCTTCTTGTTTTACTCCCATCACATCCATTGACATCTGGCAAGCGATAAATTCCACACCGTTTTCCAAAGCTTGCCGGCGCAAAGATTCCAGTGAATCAATCCCTTTCTTGTTCATGATATACCGCATCATTTTTCCGCCCATTCCGCCCATGCTCATCTTAGAAAGTTTCAGTTTCTTGGAGCTGGAAGGCAGCATCATACCAAACATTTTTCCGAAAATATCCTTTTCGGTTTCCGGTTTGTGCAACTTCTTGATAACGTTCAGTCCCCAGAAAGTAAAGAAGATGGTGACTTTTTGTCCTGTAGCCGCTGCGCCGTTTGCCAGTACAAAAGTAGCCAAGGCTTTATCCAAATCATCACTGAACATGATGAAGGTTTTTCCTTTGCCCTCACATGAAGTAACAATATTGCACGATTTTGGTTCTCCTTTTTCTATGACAACAATAGATTTTCCTCCGGAGGTATCTTTCGAAATCAGTTGATTACCCGTCGAACTGCACCATGCGGCGGCGTCGCGCGGAAAACCGGGATCGGTAGAGGTGATTTCCACCCGTTCGCCTGAAACCAGTGTATCCATTGTTTTCTTCATTTTCAGAATCGGACCGGGACATTGTAACCCGCAGGCATCCACCCGGACTGTTTTGGCGGGGGTAGCGGAAACATCAGTTGCAGCAGTAGTGACGGGAGCTGTAGAAACGTTGGGCTGACTGGCTTGGGAAGAAGTTTCCTGCTGTATGGGTGATTCGTCTGTTTCGTTTCCATTTTCTTCCCGTATGATGATGGGAGCAGTGGCAGCCCGATAAGTCTTTAACCCTCCCGAGAGATTACGTACCTTGTCAAATCCGTGTTGTGTCAGTATACGGTAAGCAAGATAGCCCCGTAGCCCCACCGCACAGAATGTATAAATCATTTTATCTTTCGGCAATTCTGCCAACCGGTCGCGAAGTTCATCCAACGGAATATTCACGGCACCCGGTAAGCTACCCAATGAGAATTCATCCGGGGTGCGGACATCCAGCAGGAATTTATTTTCCATTTCAATGTCCCGCAGTTCTCTCCAGTATACAGGATTGGTTCTACCTGTGATTATGTCTTCAGCTACATATCCTGCCAGTGCTACCGGATCTTTGGCCGAAGAGAACGGAGGAGCATACGCTTGTTCAACTTTCATCAGATCGTAGATTGTTCCCTCGTGCTTGATGACAAGTGCGAGTTCGTCAATCCGTTTGTCCACCCCATCGTAACCGACGATTTGTCCGCCATATAATCTTCCTGTCTTTTTATCGAAAGTGATTTTAATGCTCATCGGCATGGCATCCGGATAGTAGCCGGCATGGGAAGCGGGATGAATGGTAGACGACATATAGTCTATCTCTTCCTGACGCAGACGCTTGCCGGGTAAGCCGGTTGAAGCAACGGTCATGTCGAAAACCTTTGCGATTGAAGTACCGATAGAGCCTTCGTAAGGAATCTTTGCTCCGAGGACATTGTCCGCAACGATACGTCCCTGACGGTTGGCAGGTCCGGCGAGATAGTTGAGCCAGGGTTTGCCCGTGATCGGGTGGCGGAACTCGATCGCGTCACCGATAGCATAAATAGACTCGTCAGAGGTTTGCAGGTAATCGTTTACGGCGATACCTCCTGCAGGGCCGATAGTCAGTTCGGCAGCCCGTGCCAGATTAGTTTCCGGGCGGACGCCGATAGATAGAATAACGATGTCGGCAGAAATTGACAGGCCATTCTTGAAAGTTACTTTCAATCCTCTTCCATCCCGGCTAAAAGAGGCGACAGCTTGTTCCAAGTAGAGGTTTACTCCTTTATCCATCAGATGTTGGTGAACAAGTGATGCCATCGAAAAGTCGATAGGGGCCATCACTTGATTGCCCATTTCCACAATCGATACTTTCGCTCCCTGTGCCTGTAAGTTTTCCGCCATTTCAAGGCCGATAAATCCGGCTCCTACGACAACAGCTTTTCGTGGGGCGTGGTTCTTGATATATTCTTTGATCCGATCTGTGTCGGTGACATTCCTTAGTGTGAAGATTCCACTTAGGTCGATTCCGGGAAGAGGGGGGCGTACCGGAGAGGCTCCGGTAGATATGACTAACTTATCATAGCTCTCTTCATAAGTATCTTCACTGCTTTGGCGGACAGTCACTGTTTTTCTTTTCCGGTCAATGAAAATCACTTCATTTTCTGTGCGTACATCTACGCGGAAGCGTGTAGAAAAGGCTTCGGGTGTTTGCACGAACAATTTATCCCGTTCCTCTATCACTCCTCCTATATAATAGGGTAGGCCACAATTGGCATATGATATGTACTTTCCTTTTTCTAAAAGGACAATTTCAGCTGTTTCATCTACTCGTCTGATTCGGGCAGCAGTGGTGGCTCCTCCTGCAACTCCCCCAATAATAATTATTTTCATCTGTTTATAGCGTAAATAGTTTCCTGCGGAAATAACAAACTGTATCGAAGAAATGTTCATGGATTCAGATAAAAAAACTATATTTGCGCACCCTGTTTTTCATTCTTCTATTTAATGTAGATAAATTGTATGAGTAAAATTCTTATTATTGACGATGAAGTCCAGATTCGCAGTCTTTTAGCTCGTATGCTGGAACTTGAGGGCTATGAAGTGTGTCAGGCAGGTGATTGCAAAGCTGCCATCAAACAACTGGAAATTCAATCGCCCGACGTAGCTTTATGCGATGTTTTTCTTCCTGATGGAAACGGAGTGGATCTGGTGTTGAACATCAAGAAAATAGCTCCCAATGTAGAGGTGATTCTTCTTACTGCTCACGGCAATATTCCCGACGGGGTGCAGGCTATTAAAAACGGTGCATTTGATTATATAACAAAAGGAGATGATAATAACAAGATTATCCCTTTAATCAGCCGTGCCGTGGAGAAAGCAAAGATGAATGTCCGTTTGGAAAAACTGGAAAAGAAAGTCGGGCAGATGTACTCGTTCGATTCTATTCTGGGTGAGTCAAAGGTGTTGAAAGAGGCTGTATCTCTGGCGCAGAAGGTATCTGTGACAGATGTTCCCGTATTACTGACGGGGGAAACAGGAACAGGAAAGGAAGTTTTTGCGCAAGCTATACATTATAGTAGTAAACGGAGCAAACAGAATTTTGTGGCAGTCAACTGTTCGTCTTTCAGCAAAGAATTGCTCGAAAGCGAGATGTTCGGACATAAGGCTGGCTCGTTTACCGGTGCGCTGAAGGATAAGAAAGGACTTTTTGAAGAAGCTAATAACGGAACGATCTTTCTGGATGAAATCGGAGAGATGGCTTTCGAACTGCAGGCAAAGTTACTGCGTATCCTTGAAACGGGAGAATATATAAAGATCGGTGATACCAAGCCGACAAGAGTCAATGTGCGTATCATTGCTGCTACCAACCGCAACCTGCAGGAGGAGATCAAAGCAGGACATTTCCGTGAAGACTTGTTTTATCGTCTTTCGGTTTTTCAGGTGCATCTTCCTTCGCTCCGTGAACGTACCGGTGATATCCGGATTCTTGCAACTGCTTTCGCCAAGAGTTTCTCCGAAAAACTTTCGTATGCCATCAATGAGATGACTCCCGCTTTTCTGGAAGCTCTGGAACAACAGCCGTGGAAAGGGAACATCCGTGAATTGAGAAATGTGATTGAGCGTAGCCTGATTGTATGCGAAGGGGGACGGCTGGATATCTGCGACCTTCCTTTGGAAATCCAGAACACTCATTATGAATGTTCGGACGATAGTGTAGGCTGTTTTGAGTTGGCCGCAATGGAACGCAGACATATTGCACGTGTGTTGGAATATACGAAAGGGAATAAAACGGAAGCTGCCCGTTTGTTGAAAATCGGACTTACCACCCTGTACCGGAAGATAGAGGAATATAAAATCTAAGCATACATTTCCGGTTTCTTTTTATCCGGCTTTGAGTCAGGCTGCGCACTGACTCTCGAAAAATTGTCTGGACAGTGAACTAATCAGTCTGTTTTTATCTGTGGTATGTACAGATAGTGTGAAACAATGATCGCTTCCTCCATAAGAAATGAGAGATATGGGGATATCTTTGATAGTATCCATAATATGACTTTCTACTTGTGTGCGTTCCCAATGAAGGGAGCCGATGATATGTATCACAGACATATTTTCGTCCATAACCATTTCGGCATATTTATGTAGTTCCCTTTGAATGATTCGCAGGGTGTCCCGGCTGGCTGTCAGCATCATCGAGATGGATACATTGGATGAGGCCATTGAGATGACATTGATTTGATATTTGTTGATAACTTCCAATATCTTACCCATAAACAAATATCCGGGCAATACATTTAATGAGGTAAAACGTACAAAGGTAGCCGAATCCTGTGAGAGGATGGCCTTGACACTGTTGCCTGTGTCATGGGAAGATATATAGAGGCGTTCTGTTGACAGATCGTGTGTATCGGTTAGGCGGATAACTATATTAGAGCGTGCCGCAAGGGTGATACAATCTGCGTAGAGCAGGTGTACTCCGCTGTTAATCAGTTGTTCGGCTTCTATGTAAGTTAGTGAATGTTGTTCTCGCAGGCAATTCCGGTTTGCGTAGATATGATTGATAGGGGTGGATAACAGTATTTCGTCCGCTTTGAATAGGGTGGCAAGCACTGTTGCATAGTAATCGTTGCGTTGTTCGCTCATGAAGTCTATTTCACCATACACATTCCTGCAAATGGAAAGTGGGGCGATAAAAATATCTACATTCCGGTTCTCGTCAATGTATTGTTGGATAGATTCCTGAATATATGGGATATCCGGCTTTCTTTCCAGATTGATCTGTATAAGTTTGCCGGTATCTAATGTTTGGGCACGAAGACCCTGTTGATGTAAGCAATAAGTGAATAAATCACTGGATAATCCGTATACTTCCGCTTTTATCATTTTATCAATCAGTAAATCTGTTTTGTCTTCTACAAGTATATGTATTTTCTTTATGCATTCCAGAATCCGGTTTTTAATTTCCTGATTTAGGTGCGAATCTGTAATGAGATGATTGGCAAGGGCACAGCAATATGTTTCGATGGCATTGACTGTGGCATGAGAAGCTTCATCTTCTTCGTGAAACCAACTGATGGAAATAGCCTGTAACCACTCCTGTAATTGTGCCAATATAGGGACTACAGCTACATAAGGATGTTCTTTCTGAATACAATTGATTACTTGCTTCATTTCATCCTCATCTTTAATTTTCTCGAATTTACAAACTTTCATTGTTATCTGGTTATTTATTGGTTACTACTCTTTTCAAAATGATATGCCCTTTTTCAAAAGAGAAAGATATTTAAGAATCATTCTTTAGCTTTAGAATATAGTATATCTCTATAAATCAATCTGTTAATATTGTAATCAATGTTTTTAATACATCTCTTTACTATAAGTAATCTGCTAATACCGTACCACATTGTGATATAAAGTAAGATTTATTATCTTTGGTATCCACTACGGGAGCGTTAGTCAGTAATTTGATTGGAGCAGGAGCGGGGAAAGAACTTTTTCCTGTTTGTCGTAAAGTTCTTAAGCTGGGCTATGTGGTGGGACTTCCGTTGATAGGGATAGCTCTTTGGAGCAATCAATGGATTGTCGGATTTTATACGAATAACGATAATCTGGTGAGATTAGCTTTCTATCCTTTTATAGTTATGCTGTTGAATTATACTTTTGCACTGCCCGGATATGTTTATATTAATGCTGTTACCGGTACAGGAAAGACGCAGCTCGCTTTTATCTTCCAGTTAATCACTATTCTGGTATATTTGATTTATCTGTATCTGTTAAGTGAATGTTTTCATGCTTCTCTGACTGTGTATATGACGGCAGAATATCTGTTTGTTATTTTATTAGGGATACGATCCGTCATTTACTTAAAGAGGAAATCCAACTAGAATATGTACTTTTGTGCTTTCAATACTTGATACTTTCTCAAAATGACTGAAGATATAAAGAATAAACTTTTGATGTGTGCGGAGATTTATCATCGTGCTGACTTTATTATAAGTGATCCGGTGCAGTTCCCTCATCGATATACGTTGAAACAGGATATTGAAATCAGTGGTCTGTTGACGGCAATTATGAGTTTTGGCAATCGCAAACAGATATTGAAGAAGGCGGACGAACTGCATAGATTAATGGGAGATTCACCTTATCAATATGTATTGTCCCGCCAGTGGGAGAAGGATTTTCCTTCGGGAGCGACCAATAGCTTTTATCGGATGTTGTCGTATGCTGATTTTTATGGATACTTTCGGCGATTATATACAGCTTATACACAGTTTGAAAGTCTGGAGGAAGCTTTGATGTTATATCCCGGAATACCAATGGAAAAGTTATGTGCATTTCTTGAAGTCTCTGCCAAAAGTCCTCAAAAGAAACTGAATATGTTTTTGCGTTGGATGATTCGTCGGGATTCGGAGGTCGATTTGGGGATTTGGGAAAGTTTTGATCGCAGAGATTTGATTGTTCCTTTAGATACACATGTCTGCCGGGTAGCGCATTATTTCAAGTTGACAGATACGGAAACTTTTTCTTTGAAAAATGCCCGTCAGATAACGATGGCATTGGGTGAGGTCTTTCCGGAGGATCCTTGTTTGGGCGATTTTGCCCTGTTTGGATTGGGAGTGAATGGGGAGATTTAATATATGTCCTAATAAAATGAATTTTTCGATTATAATCGGAAAAGTGGATGTTAAACCAACTTTTGGGATTATAATCGAAAAAATAGAGAACTGTTAAAACGTTGTTATTTTGTTTGTGAAATCCCTCCAACCATTTGCATTCTTGTATTTTTCCACAGATCCGGCAGGAACACGAATGACAGTAATATCGTCCGGGAATCCGTACCATATTTTTTCAAATACCTGCGGAGGTGTTATCCCTTCTACCTTTACTTCTTTAATACCTGTATTATTGAAAGCTGAAAAATTAATCTGTGCGACGTTTGACGGAATGGTTAGTTGAGTCATTTTTCTATTACCACCCAGTAATCCCTGCCCCAATATACGAATACTTTTAGGGATTTCGAAGTGAGCTAATTTCGGACATCCTTCAAGGCAGTAGGCGTGAATCATAGCCTCGGGATCATCATTGAAAACGGTTCCGTAGGTTGTCACTTCCGTTAATTCCGGACAGTAATAAAAGGCTCTTTGAGCTATAGTTGTAATACCATTCGGCAGCTTCACGGTCGTAATACCACTTTCCCGAAATGCTTCCAAACCTATTGTTCTTACATTTTCCGGAATCTCAATCGTTTTCAGTTGGGAAGTATTAAGAAATGCCTGCGCATCGATTTCCTTCAGTGTCACAGGTAACAGCACTTCTTCAACGCCTGCATATACAAAAGTGCTGGCGGGAAGTTTGGTGAGCTTAGTCCGGCTCAAATCTGCTTTTCTCAGATTCCGGCAATAATAGAATATGTTTTCTTCAAGTTGTTCCAGAGTCGTCGGAAATACAATTTCCTGAACGGTTGAATTAAAGAAAGCCATATCTCCAATAGATCGCAATCCTTCGTTGAGTACCACCTTGTTTATTTGACTACCTCTGAAAGCAGCCTTAGGAATTGACTTCACACTATTGGGAAGTGTGATTTCATTATGTCCTTTCAAAACTTCCGTCAATACTCCATTTTCTACACGGACGGGTGAAATCTGAACGGAAAAGCTTTTCTGTTTTCCTTCTATTGTGATGGTTACTTCCTGTTTTTCGACAGGCGCAGATGAAGAGAAACCACTAAGCTGTTCCGGAGAAACTTTCACAGGTCGTTGTTTCCCGTCATCATATTTTCCTGTCACGTTAAGGCCGGTTAAGTCTATATTCTCTCCTAATGCATAAATTGTTTTTGCGGGCAATTGTTCTATGGAGAAATCCTCAAGTAAGGCTCCGGTGGATTCAGAAGGATTTTCAGCCGAAGGTGAATCTTTCTTGTATTCATCATTTTCGGTGCTGCAACTTAATAATACAGCTCCTAAAATTATTTGCAAACAAGATGCCACAACTATATAGAGTCTAGTTTGTTTCATGTGCTAAAAGTTTAGTTAGGGAATTGGGTTAAACGTATTTCAATTTTTATGACTTTTCCGGCTTCTACAGTTTTGCCGGCAGACCATATCTGGTAGTTGTCGGGACCGCCTCCTTTTTGTACCACGAATGTCAGTAACCGTTGCGATTGTGTTGCGAACCATTCTTCGCGTGGTAGTACAAAGGTTGCTATACCACTTTCATTTGTTTGGATGACTGCAGTAGGTCGGGTTAAATTATCTTTTTCAAAAATCCTATAATCTTTTTCATTATACATTTTCACGGGAACATCCGTTATAATTTTTCCATTCTCATCATAAACGGCTACTATTACCTTAGCTTCTCTCACTTCTTCATTTCCTTTTTCGCATGCTACCATGAAAAGCATGGTGCATAGTAGAATAACAATCTTTCTCATAATCTTTTCTTTTTTCATTTTTTCGAATGCAAAAATAGTAAGATCGCATCAATTTTGAGTTATGAAGTAATCTGATAAATCTAACACTTTGTTTTTGAATATGTTGGTATTCAGTGTATTAGTTAAACTGTGTTTTGGGGATTTCTAACACTGGTCTAACACCTATCCGAAAAGTGCTAAAAACAGGTCTTTATTAGTGGATTCTGCCGATTTGATACGTGATTTGAGTCGTGATTTACGGGCATATACATTAGCAACGGTATCTTTCATAAACAAACTGATTACTTGTGGAGAAAAACCTACGAAAATATAGCAGAGCAACCGGATGTCAGCTTCTTTCATTGCCGGAAAATCATTCCGTAGTTTTTCCATAGCATTGTCATGGCAGGTGTTCACGATAAGTTCCAGCTCTTGCAGCATTTCATTGTTCTCTGCAAAATCAGTGATAATCTGTTTCACTTCGTGGAACATGGCTGCCTGTTGCGATGCAGTATTCTCTCGCTCGTAGTAAGTTTTTCCCAGTTTGTCAATGATGTCAAAGCGTGAAGCTACCAAACCTTTTAAATGATTTTCCGCATTCTGCTGTCCTTCCATGTATTCTGTCAAGGTTTTGTATTGAGAGTTGGCTTCTTCTGCCAATAGCAGATAGCGGTCGGTACGTTCGCGTTGCAAGCGCAGACGTTGGCGGATGATGTAGTATGCTACCCCTATTATCAGAAGAATTACGGTTGCTACGGCAATCTCCCAAATAGTACGGTTCTTCATCCGGTATTCGGCAAATTTGGATCGTTCCTTGAAATAATCACGTTCCACCATACCGGCAGAGAATTGCATATTCGAACGTGTCAGTGAGTCAGTCAGATAGATATAATGATGTATCTTCTCCGTCGCTTTCTCGAAGTTCCTGGCCTGTGCTTCAATCCGATAAGCGGTATATTGCAGGTCTGCCATATCACGAATATCGGTTGTGTGTGCTTCTGCGAGTGCCAGATAGTAGCGTGCGCTGTCTATACGGTTCTTTAGAAGATTCACATCTACTAATGTATGATATCCGTATAACGTATCTTGTCGGGCAGAGAGTTCGATACGTTGCAGCAGGTCATGAGGAATCTGTTTTTTGCTTGACACCACATAAAGAGAGGCAAGATTGGTGAGACTGGCTTTGGCTAACTTATCGTACTTGTGCTCATCAGCTAAATCAAGGGCGGCAGAATAGAGCCGCATAGCTTTCTCTATATCTTTCGAATGAAAAGTTGCGGCTGCCATATCAAGAGTTGATTCTGTTTCTTCGCGAGTGTTATCAGATTGTCGGAAGTTATTGCGAGCTTCGCGAAAATAATGATAAGCCCGGCTATAGTTCATCTGTTCATAATACACTTCACCGATCTGCCTGTATAAAAGCCCTGCATAATAAGGTTCATTGGTATCTTTCAATTTCTCTTCAACTTTCAGGAAAAGGCGTAACGCTCCCGGCTTGTCTCCTGCGCGCAGTTTGACTTTTCCCCAATAATAGAGAGTTTTGCATTGACTGCGTAAATCTTTGGGATGATGTTTGTAATACTCCCAAGCCCGACGAATCAGCGAATCATTTGTTGCTTTGATATGATTTTTGTCTAAAGCTTCGGAATAAAGCAACGCATATCTGGCCTGTTCAGCCTGACTGCCTTCTGATTTGAGTTGTTGTAATATTGTTAAGGCACTATCCGGCTTATTTTGTAACAGTGCTTCCGCCTCGTCGAGCCGGGAAATCTGTTCTCTGTTATAGCATCCTGTAAAAAAGAGAATAGCTAATAGTATGAGTATAATTCTGCATTTCATGCTGTGAATGTAACAAAAATATTTTGAATGTAGTTTGGAATCGTCATATCTTTTTTGAGAACTATCGTGTACATGCATCTAAATATAGGCTATATGTGATTTTATATTGGAATTATTTCTGTATATATTGTGGATTATGTGTATTTGAAAACAATTCTCTTAAATAATAATTGTGATTTATCCGTTTTTGGTTTGATTTATATAAATAATTTGTACTTTTACGATGATTTAGTTAGGATATTTAAAAGTGTAAATAACTTTATTATGAAAGAATTACCTAGAAACATAAAACGTGATGATATTCTTCAGGGTATCCGTAAAATAGAAGAAGAAGGTATTCCACCTCAAGCTCATTCGTCCACTTATGATCTGTTATACAATGGAAAAAGGTTTCCACCTAAATTGGTTTTGGCTTATGCTAATATTTTTGCAAATGGAGAAGAATTAGATCGTAATGAATTTGAAGGCGGAAAAGGTACTACTTGTTTTAAGATATTGAAAGATAATGGTTTTAAAATAGTTTTGAAGAGCGAATCCAATTCTATATCGGAAACATTAGTAAAGTTTTTGGAACAAGCTAAAGGTAATAGTTTGAAAACCAAAGATTATATAAGGTATTTTGATGATTTACAAGTGAAAGTAAGTTTTGGAATGGCCAGTTTAGCACGTGTACCATGGATTTCTTTTTTAGCACAGGGACAAAAAACAAGTAATGGAATATATCCTGTATATCTCTTTTATAAAAAATATAATATTTTGGTATTGGCTTATGGTGTCAGCGAAGGGACTGTGCCAGTTGTTACCTGGAATTTAGATACTAATGTAGAAACGATTAATTCCTATTTAAAAAAAAGAAATATAATACCGGATAGATATGGAGATTCTTATGTTTATGCGGTGTACGATACAACCAAACCTTTGAATTATACTTTAATTGAAGAAGACTTGAAAAGAATAATAGCCCAGTATAAGAGCATAGTAACTTCAGATAAAAACTCGTTGATTGCTTTATCAGGTCAAAGTAAAAAGTACGACGAAAAAGATTTTGAGCCTGAATCATTTATGAGTGATTTAAATTCTACAGGGCTTGTTTTCTCATCAGAGTTTGTTTCTCGTTTTATTTTGTCATTGTTGACAAAACCTTTTGTTATTTTAAGTGGTTTAGCTGGTTCTGGTAAGACACAATTAGCTATGATGTTTGCAAAGTGGATTTGTGAAGATATAGATAAACAGGTTTGTATGATTCCTGTTGGAGCAGATTGGACAAATCGAGAATTCTTGATTGGATATCCCAATGCACTGGAAAAAGGGGCTTATGTAAAACCAGATAATGGAGCATTGGATCTTATAATAGAAGCAAACAAGAATCCAAGAAAGCCATATTTCTTAATTCTTGATGAAATGAATCTAAGTTATGTTGAACGTTACTTTTCTGATTTTTTGAGTGTAATGGAGTCAGAAGAAGGGATTCCTTTAATGAAGAATTGTGTAGATAAAGAAATTACTTCTATTATAAAATTGCCTCGTAACTTATTTATTATAGGAACGATTAATGTAGATGAAACGACTTATATGTTTAGCCCTAAGGTTTTAGACCGTGCTAATGTCTTAGAATTTCGTATTATGGAGAAGGACATGAAAGATTTCTTGCAGAAGCTTCAGCCTATTCATAAAGATATTATCAATAATAAAGGCGTTGAGCAAGCAACTTCCTTTGTGAATATGGCAGTTAATTCTTGGGACTTGCAAATTCCTGAAGAACGTAAAGCGTCTATTATTGCTTCTTTAGAATGTTTCTTTTATGAGTTGAAAAAGATACATGCAGAATTTGGGTATCGCACAGCCTGTGAGATTTTTCGATTTATGGCTTTAGCAGAGAAAGTTAACACAAAGTTGGAAGGTGATGCTATTGTTGATGCCGCAATTATACAAAAATTGTTGCCAAAACTACATGGTTCTCGTAAGAAAGTGGAACCTGTACTAAAAGCATTATGGAATCTTTGCCTTGTTAAGGGCTCCGAGTTAACCCTGGAAAATACAATAGAGTTTGTTCACAATGACCAATTTAAATATCCGCTGTCTGCAGAAAAAATATGGCGTATGTATTGTGTAGCGTTGGATAATGGTTTTACTAGTTTTGCTGAAGCATGATGTATGGATGAGTTATCAATACATATTGCTTTAAATAATGGTGATTGTATAACCTTATATGTTTTTGCTAGGCGAAAGAATACTTTGTTTAAAAGTGAGGATGCCAAAGAATATGGAGAATCTCCTTTTCAATTACAAGAAGGTTGTATGTATGATTTTGAGCTTGATAAGAATAGCTACTATTTACAAGAAGATAGAGATATTTTAACTAATAGCAAAAGTCGCCAAGCGATTAGTCGTGGATGTATATCTACAGGAATTTATGTGGGTACATATAGTATTGATGTTTTACAAAAAAAAGATAATAAAAAGGTAGGTGAGGTTGTTTTTGAGATTCGTTCTGCCAAAGTCGGTTATCGTGATGACTACCGTAGAATGTTAGAGGATATCACAGAGTTTTGTACAGAACTACTTATGCAGCAAAGTTCCCCTGTGATACAACGTTATGAGGTAGATATAACTAAAGATCCTAGATCAGATTATCAGCGTTTTGCTTTTGTTCGTTCGCTTGTTGATAGCGACTCTTTTGCAGATGCGATGTATCAGATTCAATTGTCTCCAGTTAAGAGATGGATTGATTCAGAAGAAGAAAGACAACTTTGTAATGTAAAACGTTGGGGGCAACATACGCTAAGGCAACTTGCTCATGCAACTAATAGAGTTTCTTTGTCTAATCAACATCCTTTGAAAGATCGTTTCGATACATTGCCACGCTGTGTACCTGTTGCTTTTAGAAAAGAAACTGCCGATATTCCAGAAAATCGTTTTATAAAGCATGTATTGTGTTCATTTTTAACATTTTGTTCTTCTATACAACATCATTCTAAGGCTAGACAACGATTAAAACAGGAAGCTTCTTTAGTTTGTGAGAAGTTGTTACAGTATCTGTCATATCCTTTGTTCCGCAATATTTCAGAAATAAATGTACTGCCTTTAAATAGTCCAATTTTACAAAGAAAAGAAGGGTATCGGGAAATCTTTCAGAAATGGTTAATGTTTGATATGGCTGCTCGACTTACTTGGCAAGGTGGTGAAGATGTGTATGGAGCAGGAAAAAAGGATGTTGCCAGATTGTACGAGTATTGGCTTTTCTTCAAATTATTAGATGTTTTGAGCCAGAAGTTTCACATTCCCTCAAAAAGTAAAGAAGAGCTCATTGATTGTAGTAATGAGTTAAACCTAACCTTAAAGCAAGGTAAAATGATTATGTTGAGTGGCATATATGAGACAGATAGTCGTAAATTAAATATATGTTTTTCTTATAATCGAACTTTTAGTTATACAGATAACTATCAATTATCAGGAAGCTGGACTCGGAATTTTCGTCCCGACTATACATTGACAATATGGCCAGGAGACATAACTAGTGAAGAAGCTGAACGAGAAGAGTTGATTACGCATATACATTTTGATGCGAAATATAGAATAGAACAATTATTTCTTCGTGACAATACAAATAAGAATAATGATGAAGTATCCGATGACTTATCGGAGATGAAGCGAGAGGAAGAGCGAGGAACTTATAAGCGCGCTGATTTATTAAAAATGCATGCCTATAAAGATGCTATTCGAAGAACAGGAGGAGCTTATATCCTTTATCCAGGAACAGAAAATCAAGTTATTCATGGCTTTCATGAAATCATTCCTGGGCTAGGAGCCTTTGCTATTTCGCCTAAGGATTATGATAAGAGTATACAGGCTTTTCTAACTTTTTTTGATGATGTAGCTGATAATTTCTTAAATCGCACCTCTTTACGTGAGAAGCTAGCTTATCATACATATTCTATATTGAGTAAAAATAATAGTCGTAGTTTACGTGAGCCTTTACCGGAACCTTATGGGAAAAATCGTGATTTATTACCTGATGAGACATACGTCTTAATTGGGTATTATAAAAATGAACAACAATTAGATTGGATTCTAAAAAGAAAATTATATAATACTCGTACTGGTAGTGCTAATGGTTCTTTACATTTGAGTAAAGAGGTTATATCTGCGCGTTATTTATTGTTACATGGAGAAGGAGAATTATTGACTGGAAGATTATATAAATTGCTTCCTAAAGGGCCTCGGATCTTTTCGAAAGAGAAGTTGGAAAAAATAGGGTATAAAGAACCTTCGGGAGATTACTATTTAATTTATAATATAGAAGGAATACCTGAACCTGAATTTGAAGGCATGAAATGGGATATAAGGCTTTTAGATGGATATAAGAAAGGAAATTTGTCAGCAAGTGCTTTTGCTGTTTCGTTGGCTGATTTGATGAAAGTTAAAGTTTTTAATAAATACGAGTATACTAATGAAATTTAATTTCCCTGTTTTGTTATAGCGCCATTCGTTCCTTGACAAGATTGGGTATATATCTATTTTTTTCATGTATATCACCTAATCCGAGTTTGGGGTATATCATTCCACCAACTCCGGGTAATACACTTCCTTGCGCATCTTTGGATGTATCGATAGCAAATGTCAGAAATTCGAATTTATTGCTTATAGATTCAGGAAACTCTTTTTGCAAGTTCTTTTGAGCATCCTTATACATTACTGGAGATAATATATAAATATTAAGCGGGTTCATTTTTTCCACCAATCTGGTTAGTTGTGTTTTTACCACACAGGAACTGCTTATAATTGATTTTACAACAATTAGAGTTTGACACTCTTCAATCGGTTCTATATAAGATTTTACAATCGGACTATATTCCAATTTTGTTGTTTCATCCAAAGTGATTCTCTGATTCCAAAAAACGGCTAATGCAACATTTTTCTGTGAAATAGAGCTTAAAACACCTTGTGCCAACCAGTCAGCATCTTCTGATGCACATGCCAGCATGGTATTTCCATACCTGCTATGTTTCTTTTCATCCAGCAAAGCTCCTAGTGCTTTGCCTAGTTTGTAGAAGGTATTACGATAAATTTCAATTGAGGTACTGGGATTGGATAAGATATGCATCAATTGAATAATATCTCTGTTCTTTTCGTATGTTATATTGGTATAAGTTCTCATATTCATTTTATTTCAACTTAATAATTCCATTAAATCCCAAATATTTGCAGGATTGGCTTTCTGTAACTTTTGTTCAATTTCGCTTGTCCAGACAACCTCTCCATTCATGTTGTGATAGTTCCAGTATACAGTAGTCCCTTTTTCAAGAAAACTGATTCCAAACTGATTTAAGAGAATCTTGCATTTTTCTGATATTTCAACGTTTGGATATGTTTTTATGTTCACATACCCTTTACCTATTGAATGTACAATATCCAAAATCTGTTGTAGAGATACACTTTCTTGTTCAACAGAATTCCATGCTCCTAAAATAGCAGCTGCAATTCCAAATAATTCATCATTTTCTGCTTGTTGTGATACCGTTATTTGCTGGATTGCTTCCTTAAATATAGGATGTGATAGAATTAATTGGTTGATACTAGAACAAGAAGGAAAATATTCTGATGTTGTATACGAACTAATTTCAGAAGGAATAGTAGATACTGAACTATTAGGATTTGAATAAATTAGTTTCAGTTTGAAGTTCTCGTTTCTTTCTGACGAAATCTCTGTTTGTCTTTTAAAATCATATTTTAACTTACTAGTTTCCCATGTTAAATCTTTCACATCTTTTAGTTGATGATAGGTTTTATGAGCATTAGGTTCTTCAATAAAAAGATCATCAACAAAGGCGTCATGTAGTTGTGTCGTTAGGTGGACGTTACTTAATTGGGTAATATATTGATTCATAAATGAAACAATTTGGTAAGTTGTGTAGTAGCTTTCATAGATAGCTCCTTTGCTATTATTTTTCCCACCTTTGTGTTTATTCTTCAGATATTTCTTTTCTTTCTGGGTAATAGGCATATATTTCTTTTTCTGTTATTTCTTTAAAACGATCTATTTTAATACCATTTCGTACTATCTTATCAAAAAACATAGTTTTAGGACGAACCCATATTTCATGCTTACCATATAGTGCCTGATAAACAACCATCTCTTCAAGTGTCTCACTATGCTGGGCAATACCCAGCATTTTATACAGTCCACCTTTAAAATGAATGAAATATCGTTCTTTTTCCATAATACTACCATTGTTCTTATGCAGGTATAAAAGTAGTAAATTCTTAGAAAATAAGAGCCGGTTGTTTCTGATATTTTTTTTTTTAACGTTGTATAACCTGTCGTTGTTAAATGATATCGCTATTAAATAAGGTATGATTTCTTCGTAGCGTCATTTTTCATTTTCTTCCTCCACCTCTGAAACCCTCTCATCAAACTTTCCTCTTCCACTGATTCCACCATATCGTACTTCACCACGAACTCATGCATTGACTTTATATACATCACCCCATTTTTGAACTTATTTTCTAGTAGGAATGAATAAAGCTCCGCTTTCATTTCCACCTCAATTTCCTTTTCAATAATAAAGATACTGTCCTGACCGAAATAATTATAAACTTCCGGATTCTTTCCTTGCCTTGGGCTGGGAAGAACAAAAGTGATATTTCCTGTTTCTTTCCAGGAGAGGCCTTGCGGATGGGGAACGGATAATTGATGTAAGAAGTGATAAATGGGAGTGAGGTGGGAGAGGTGGATTGGAATAGGGAGCCTTGAAGGCGGATTGTTGTGCGATAGAGGTTCTGAACTTAGTCCGTACCGGACATACATATACTTCGCCAGATATGGCTTAATGGCAAACGTAACTGTAACCATGGGATTTGAATTTTGAATTGTTGAAATTTCTTGTATGCTAATTGCCGCTTGAGTCGGCAGATTCCGTCGTGTTTGTTAGAGAAAATTCCATGGGTACGGGGACGGAATTTTAATTTAGTAAGAAGTTGAAATTCAAATGGTTACAAATGATGGCTTTCCTTTAAAACCAACGGGTCGTTCCTTTAAAAGGAACGACCCGTTGCACACCGAGGAATGACCTCTTCCTTTTAAAGGAACGAAATAGGGCTTCGTGTGCCCCTTAGGGCATATGGAGCCTTTGTTGTACGTTTTCTATTTTTTATGGGGGTTAC
>NZ_JADMOU010000017.1:0-122560 GCF_015558905.1 Bacteroides sp. D55t1_190419_B8 | reverse complement strand
GCATCTGTAACAAGTATGGTATTAGGATATATCGGTTTAGGGAATCCTTCTGCCTTCCGGCGTAAAAAGTCTTTCTCCCTGTAAGGATCGAAAGTGTCCCCTTGAGGTAACGGACGATTTTTATCCATATAGAGGACATAAAATGACCACCAGCCGGAATCATACGCCCCAAGAACAGGAATGACAATTCCACTGTAAGGATGTGCAAAACCTAAGTTTCCGTTAGAATACCCCGGAATTACTTTTGAAAAGGGAATGGTACAACGTGGAAAAAACAAATGGCGGGGAAAAGTCACAGTACCCTTCATTCTGTCCAGTACAAAACGACGGGAAGGAGCAAGTAATCCGTTTAAAAGCAGAAAAAAAGAGGCTAATATTGCTCCGCTCATGGCAGGGCTATAAAGTCGACTAAACGGATCATTCATTTCTATACAAATGAGGATTATCCATGTGCATGAAAGAATACCTCCAATGACTATCAAAGTACTCCGGATTAAGGAACTCGGATTGAAAATAAGAAATTCATCATCAGCTCTTTCTACATTCATGCTATCGGCAAGCTCAGTTGTCAATACAGTTGGAAAGGGATGTATAATATGCTCCATCATTCTGCTTTTTCCCATCCATATATTTGATGCGATTAATATAAATAAAAAAAGTATTCCAATCGCTATCAAAAATGCCATTCCAGATGCAAATATTATTAATAATTTGCCCCATAGATGCTCAAAAATCAAAAACTTTCGAATGGGGAAAAGTTCCCTAAGGTACCACATCCCATAACAACATATACCAAACATTGCCATTCCGCATACTAGTGTAATGATTCCAGCTATAATTCTTATTGTAGACGGACGGTTACTATCTGTTTCCATTGTCATACCTGTTTTTATATTAAAAATTCCATACGTTTTTACTGTCTGGAGATATAAATACTTGTTCTAATACAGTCTTTGCTTCATGATAAAGAAGCCTTCTTGTATCTAAAGGTACATTGGGAATATCAACTTTATACCTGTAGATAAGAAATGTCTTTTGTCCATTACGAGGCATTGGAGTGATGTTCCCATCCTCGTGCCTAAAACTCACATATAATAATATATATAGTTCCGGACTAGCGTAGAAAGTGTTTGCTAGATTTCCATCCTGAAAAGTATAACAATAATAACTGTCGGTCATTATAGGTTCTTGGTCATGAAAGTAAGATGAATAAGGAATATTATTCTGACTTTTACTGTTCACTTCTTTTAAATCCACATCAAAATATGGATTCTCACCCACCGGTATTTTTTTAACGAACCTAATACACATTTTTATTCCAGAAAGATTCATCGCTATTTGTGTAATGTCGCTATAAATGTGTACCAGCACTTCATCATACAAAGGAGGACGTACTCGGGAATCTGCAGAATAAATATATTCTTTCCGTCTGTATTCTATTTTTGCACTGAAAAATGGTATCATTGCTTGGGTATAGAGAAAAGCTTCGAGTTGATATTTGTAATCTGATAAAGCTTTAAGATGTTTATTATTTTCTTTCTCATAAAATTCTTTATTAAAAATCTTACTTCTAAATTCAACAGAAGAAAGTTTTTGAATTTGCAGGTAAGGCTCTCCTGAAAGAATCTTTGTTATATCTTCATATAAGACAGTTCGTTTTATAAATGTCTCTATATCGCTATCTATCAAACGACTAGCAATGAAACCGCATATCAATCCAATTGCGGCGCAAACAAGCAAGGTCACTGGACCACCAGCCCAAGCAAATTTAAGACCCAATAGAGCCAGCCCTCCGCCTGTAGCAAAGGATAGAGCTGATATAAAATAAAATGTAGCAGCATCCTTATCATTTCTCTTTAAACGGTCCTCCATATCAAATATTGCAGTAACGGCATCAGCAAACATTCCAATAGCGCCAAGTACTGTTATTTGTAATCTAATCCGTTCTAAAGATGCTTGGTAGATTAACGCCTGTCTATTCGAAACTGATGCTCTCAAATCCAACCCCGTTTCAATAAAACGACGTTGTATTGTTGCAATAGCAGATGCAAATCCAAAAGTTTGAACTAGTGTTTTTGATATATCATTTTCTTTGTCATACCCCTCCACAATAGCAGATAGCTGTATAAAAGAAAATATAGCTAAATAAGATTTATTACATGACATACGCTTGAAAAACTTTTGATAATTTTTTGGATTTTTGGCGACAGTTTTAATATAAACAGGTTTTGTCAAATCTTCTATTTTTTTTACTTTAATTCGAATATAACCTCTGCCATCGATTACTGTTTCGTCTAGTCGGCTACGTCCAATCTCATTGAGGCGTCTGGTGACATCTCCTTTATCAAACTCTATTAACAGGTTATTCCAATCGATTAGAAATCTGTCTGTCACTAATTTTGTTTTTTTTGTTTCGTATGCTATTCTCCAAAAAGTATTTATTGCATTGTCAAGCAGTAGCATAACTGCAGAAAAACTTCCATCTACCCCAGCGCTATTTTTCTCTTTATATGCTGCATTAGTATCTCTTGCTATATCAAGGTTTAACGAAGCAAGAGTAGGAATATCTTTTAGTAATAAACCCACTTTATCGTCACCTTCTCCAATAAAAGCATCGAATATGGATTTTATCGTAGAAGCGCAAGGGTCATTGTATTTTTTATATGCATCCGGTAAATCCAGCCCTTTATCATTTATATGAGGAACAGGTGATAGCGCCAGCAAGATAGTCATTAGGGAACTCTGGAGTTTAAATTTCATTTCAGAATGCATCACATCATTTTCATCGGATGCTATATTGACTGTATCTACGGTAAACCGTTCGCAAAGTCGGGTGAAGATGGGACTATTAATATACAATGCAATCAGTTTACGCAGATTTTCAATTTTTGCTCTGCTTTCTTTTCGTTCTTCGGTAGCTAACAGTTTTTCGATAGAATCCCGGTCTAATGCTTTTGCTCCTGCTTTTAAATGGTTTTCTTCTTTAGAATAGGCAAAATTATAGAAATAAAGTAGCAGAGTATGTATATATTGGGCTTGTTTAATCTCTTCTTTCCGGGTATCAAAATCTTTTCCCTGTAACAAGTCCATCTCTGATAAGAGATAGATTATCTCCTCATTTTCTAAACCTTGCATTCCGGCGCTCTTCATAAGTAAGCGCTTGATTTTTTCAGGAGACACTCCTGTCTGGATAGAACGAATCAAGGATTCATGCTCGATGCGCGCATCGTTCAAATCATGAATGAGTTTTTCTACACAACCGAGAGGGTCGTCTAAAACAAAAAATACATCCCGGAATTTCGTTCTTTTTTCCTGATGTTGTATTTTTACAGAATCTATAAGCCGTTCGTAATCATAAGCTATTGCATTAGCATATCCGTCTTCCGGCATCACTGTCTTATCCGGCATAAACCAGATGGAATCAGCATCGACATGTCTTCTTTCAATATCGCTCTTAGTTGTACCATCGCTCCATTCCTTACATTTGAAAACAGAACCTATCGGTTGTTTATTATAATAAGTTTCATTAATAAAAGAATCGGATAATTCAATGGATGTATAAAACAACTGTACCACATCGTCTGAGAGTAAAAGGATGAAATCATTGGTCTGGTTTATATGTTTTTCCATACAATCCTTCTTCGTAGACGCATTATCTTTCTTTTTTATTCCTGTTAATGTATATTTATTATTTGTGCATTTATAGATATATACGGATTTCGTATTATGGCTATATACATATAGCCAACCATTGCGTAAAATCATCGGACTCAAATGATAGCCATAACCTTTGACTACAGGAATCGCACCGCCCCGGCCATCGAGAAGTGTGAGCTTACCGGAAGGGTAAACGCTTGCTTTTGCTTCCTCGCTGTCGCAATAGATGCCGAATCGCATTGGAAAGAGCCTGATACCGTCAATGATGTCAAGCTTTGGAGACTCTACCTTTATGTCTTGATATTCAGCGCTAAATTTATAGCTACCTAATTTAACATCATCCATATTTTACTCCTCCTTTTTAAAGTGTTTGGATAGTATATCCCAGTCTATTTCAACCGTTCCGTTTTTTACTGTTCCTTCAAACTGTTTGACAATACGATTATCCTCATCAATCAGAACACTAATTTTCACAGTGTCTCCATCCGGAATATTGGTAACATCGGCTACCATTTTCGTACCTTCGTCAATTCTATCGGAATAAAGACGGACGCCTTCTTTCTCCCATCTAAGATTATAAATCATTGGAGTCTGACCCGAAGTTTCTTTTTTTAATTCTGCGATATTGTTTTTGGCTTCTTTCATTTTCTTTGAATTGCCTGTAACTGCAGCGCCTACGCTATCAACTGTACGGATTTTCGGGAACGGTATTTTCCGGATATTCATCGTAATCGGTTTTATAGGGGTGGCGCTACCGATGACGACTCCGGGCACTCCCGCCGGGATCACACCTCCGTGGGCAGTCATACAGTTTTGTACGACAACAGGGATGCCGTCAACCATTACTCCCGGATATCCCTGAGCTATCATGTCAGGAGGGCCACAGCATACGCAGGCATCTCCCATAAGGGATACCGGGGTTCCGTCTACCAATACTCCCGGACAACCGGGACCTATGATTGGACCTCCCACATGGGGCGTTACACCTGTGACCATTGGGCATATATGATTTAAAGTCACTGTCACAATCTGTTTCATAAGCTTACGTTCTATGTTTTACATTACATCTATTTTGTGGGCAACTCCCTGCACAGTTGTCATCTTGCCCGATACTAATGTTTCTGCACCGTTTATTGTCGCTTTGGTCTTGCCGTCTACCGTTGTATTTTGACCGGAGAGATTGACATCGGCTTTTGCTTCGGCATTGATGCTTCCTTTTGCGGATGCTGACATGTCACCATCAGTCTGCTGCATCAAATTGCCCTTGGCTGCAAGATTTATATCGGCTTCGGCAGTTACATCTACATTCTGTTTAGCTGCAATCTGAACATTTTCTTCAGCATTGATGCTGACGTTCTTTGCTGTCAAAGACAGGGTTTCCGGTGCGGTGATTTCAATATTCTTTCCTTTAGTGTCTAAATGGAGTATACAACCGTTACCATCCTTAATCGTAATGCCCCAGTCTCCACCCTCATCATCATTGAACTCCAGCGTATGCCCACTGCGTGTCCGCATACTCTTTACACTGTTATCCGTTGCTGCTCCCTCTGAATTAGCCTTATAGAAAAGGCTGCCTGTCACATAGGGACGGTCGGGATTGCCTTGTTCGAAGCCTACCATCACCAAATCACCCGGCTCGGGAATAAACACAAAACCACGGTTCTTGGCTACTTGCTCGCTCTTGCCTGCATCCGGGCTTTGCACCCGCATCCAGTAGCTCTCGCCGCCGTCTATCTCCTGCCACATGAACCGCACCTTGACACGCCCCTGATTCTTGGGGTCGTCATTGCTCAACACTCTTGCCATCTCCGGATAGGCTATCGGCATCACGGCGTCTCCCCACGGCATGACGGGCGTACCGCCGGGCACACCGCAGAAGGTGTTGCTATATTGTCCTTTACTGTTTACCGTATGGGTAATCTCCGTGATGCGGTAACGTCCCAAATCGGGAATCTTAACTCCCGGGAAACTTTCGGGTACACGGGTAACCACCAATTCTCCCAGCCGGATGCCGCAGTAACGGCTCGTAGCCCTGATTTGAGACAATTGGGAATAGTTGCGGTGAAATCCGGCATCCCCGTAGTGCTCCAAATCCATTGCACTATATGCGGGTCTTATCGAGGGGAGTCTCGCTTCGGTAGGGAAGATAGGTTCACTGCATTTCTCAGCCGAACGGGAACCAAGGGTAGCGCCTTTAGGCGTTCCGCTAAAGTCGTAATAGAACTTATCATTGACAGGGTCGAACTCATAGGTACTATGGTTTAGCGAACGGATGGTGGCATTGATGTTGATACCCGTCAGATCTACATCATACCCTGCACGGATTTCCGTATCTATTTCCGGATCTCCTATCTGTAGCGTTTCCCCGTTGTAATAGAACCACTCGCCGTAGGAGCGCAGCAGACGGGAAAGAAACCCGTAGCTTGTCTCTTTATAGCGGGCGACATAGGGGATGATGTCCGTATGTTTGGGATTGTTGGTCACATTCATTTTCACCCCGCTCTTGTCAAGTATGTCGCTGACTATCGTATTCAGGTTTTGTTCTATATAACAGTCCATAGAGGGGTCTCTGTCAAGCAGGATGGTAGGACTTCCCCCTTCCAGAATGACAAATCCCTGATTACCGTCGAAGCCTTCCACATGAATATCAGAAATCAGTCCGTGAAATTCCGTTTTCTCTCCGCTCTCATGATGGGTCATGAGGATGGATACCTTCTCACCCAGTTGCTTGAATATCACATCGGGACCGATAGCCCAGACACTTGGCTTGTCCGGACGGTAGTTCACTTTGATTTTGAAACGGTGATGTGTGCTGACCGACTGAAAGAGTTCCATTGTCACATAATCGCAGACTTTTCCTGCTACTTTTATCTCCACGCTTACAGCGTCCAAGTTTGTCGATGCCATAGTTAATATGTTTTATGGGTGAATACTATGAGTTAATAAAAACACGGTAGTTATAGGTCTCCGGAGACAACCGCCTGAGCTCACTGTCCAAATCGACAACGAACTCTTCCCTGTCCAATCCTTGCATCCCCTCCGATAACCGTAGATACACGTCCAGTGTCCTTATGAAACCTTCGCTTTCTTTTTTACCGGCTGCATACCCCAGCTTTACCTCCACAGAGCGAATGCTGTCGCCATACCTTGCCATGCAGAAGTTGCGTATATCCTCTTTCGTGTATATACTGCCGTGTGACAACAGCATGAATCGGTACATATCCATCCGGCGCTTTACGGATGGGGAGGGCTCTCCTCCATGGGCGGAAGTGACAAACCGCAGCGTATCTTTGTCTATATCGGGATTTGCACAGTCATTCAACGGTTCTCCCGCATAGATGTCATTGGCAAATTCGCCATTAGTAAGAGTATAATCCACAGTTAACCGGGTATCCTTGTCATAACGTTGGTCTATGACTACATACGACAGCACTTCCTGTCCTCCGACTCCGTCTTTATTCTTATCTCCCAATTGGTTTACCCGTTCCTCTATCTGCTCGATCACCTCTTTCATCCCGTCTTTGTCTGTCGAAGAGAAGGCCATGCTTTCGTCATATAGCAGGTCTGTCAGACGGTTCAGAAAATCTTTGGCATCCATCGCATTGAAGCGTTCGCAACCGCCCCTTCTGACCGAATAACAGCCGGCTCTACCTTCATCCTGTGTGCTGGAAATTTCCCTAAGCTGGTCTCCGTGGTTATCGGTAATCGAATCCACAAACAGGAAATATTCAAATTCCGTCTTTTCCAAAGGCAGAATGGCCGAGACGGAATCTACCTTTCTGGTAATCTTTGCCGGATATTTGTTTACTACGATAAAAGTGTTCATCTGCACCTTTATCTGTTCCAGTATTTCTTTTGAAAAAGCGGTGGGAAATTCTATATCTATCCAAACAGTATCCGCATCACATTCAGCAATGAAATCACTTGGCAGCAGGAAAGAGATTTCTTCGGGCACTCTGCTACGTGACAAATCTCTGACTTTTAATCCGTGAGCTTTCAATGTCAGGTAATGGGAAGCATATTTGCTGGTTATTTCTTCCGTAATCAACCTGCCAAGATCGTATTTCTCACTGACCGAACGTGTGGGGTCGTACTCGATTCCCCCTTTAATATCTACAGGAATACCGGCAATCGTGCAATGGCAGTACGGCAGTAATTTCAGATAACTGCTTTTATCCGCTACAAGCGGTATATCTATATATAACGGCAAGTCGTTGAGGGTAGTTACATTGTTGCCTATTTTCATCCCGATACTGATTTTCCGCCCCATTACCGGCACATCGGAACGAAAGCGGGCAGTGGCGTCACGTTCTCCTTCGGGAGTGATTGTGCAAAATTCATCCGCCGTCACGAGAAACTTCAGTTCGGCATTGATTATGCGGGTTTCATGCAGCGGAGTAAAGAAGAGATTTTTCATCTTATACTTCTTCACTATCTCCGTGCTTTTATAAGAAAATAGGTCTGTGGGAGATACAGTAGCTTGCGGTGTATATGGTCGGGCAGCAGCAATAGCATGGGCGGGTTTGGCAACCAATGCCGTGTGTGGAGTAAGGGCGGAAGCGACTTTCTCCAACAATCGGCTTTCAATGGCGTGCATATCACCGGACAGCTTGAAAATTTCGCCCGACAAGGCTTCAATCAGCAGTCGGATAAAGGGGTCTATGCCATCTATATTTCGTATGTCATATAGGGTTGCCGCCTGTTTGAACATCCGGGCTTTAATGCTTTCTTTTGTGAATAGATTTGCCATACGTTTTAATTTTATATTTCAACTGCCTGATTATTCGTTTGATAAAGGTCCCATGTATAATTTGTAACCGAAACCGCAGGGAGCACCGGTGGAATTCAATGTGGCGAGTACTGTAATATCTACCCGCTTACGTATCATCCGGTTATCCAGAACTTCTTCCCTGACGACTTCTTGTAGGTTTACCGAGAGAGTGATGTCGGAAATGCGTTTCTCATAAGTGGAAATCGCCTGCATCACGTATCCGGTAAACAGTTCTTTCCATTGTTCGGTAGAAACAATGCGCTCAAAGTCCAACTCCCAAATCCGACAACCGTATTTGGGGTCGAAACGGTGCTCACCCGGACAGGTGGTCAGCAACAGTTCGATGTGCTGGTCGATGGATTCCAGTTCGGAACATCTTTCCAGTTGCCGGATATCTCCTTCGAAGAGCTTTTCCAAACGTACCGGTAGTTTATAGTATTTCTGTTTCATCTTCCAAAGAATTTACTTTGTCGTGGTACGGCTATTCTACCGCCCCACATACTGCTATGTCCTGTGTCATACCGGCGCTCGATGCCGAATGAATTTCTTTTGTACAAGTTATGCGACCATAGGTAGGGATTCCTCCGGTCTGCCAGTATCTCCTCCAACTTAGCCAAAAGTAATCTCCTGTCGGAAAGATTGCTTTCCAGAACATAGGTCATATAAGTTCCGGTATAGGGGTGGTATTGTGAAATGAATAATTCACACCCGCCGCCTTGCATCGAGACTTCGCATCTCTCCAACATGGTATCATAACTGATATATACTCCCGTAAGCCCGCAAGCCGGTGCGGGGGAAGCATGGGGAACTGCCGTCCCGATGTATCCGAGCTTCTCGACTTCACCGCCTTGCCAAAGACCCGTTTTGAGTAGTCCTGCCATTTCATGTAGTGAGTATATAGCCATAATATTATCGTTTTAGTTCAAATTCATCACCTCCCATCCGGACAGACGGAAAAGTCATCACAATGGTCTTTACCGATGCGTCTCCCTGCGATACATTGCGATAATGCACGCAACTTGCATCACTGAATTTTATCTCGAACAGTGCACCTTCGTCCATAGCATCGCTGTTGCGGTAGAATCGGACTACTCCGTTCTCTTTTCTGTTCGATTGCATTATCCAGTTCTCCACCTCCGCATTTACCGGCTCCGAGAACACAGCGTATGCTTCCATATATTCTTTCGAGGAATTATCCGGCTCATAGGCAATATCAAACTCGGACAAGATGTGCGACTCTCCGCAAAGCGTCATTTCGCATACCATATCCGGATTGCGTCTGTCCGCAAACACTTCTTTTCCTTTAAACAGCCTGTCGAAAAAGCCCATAGTTATTTGTTTTTAAAAAATAAGTCATTGTCCGTTACAATCTCTTTGGCTTCTATCACAATGATAGTCACCACACCTTTTTTAACCCTCGAATCGTAGTTCATACGATAGCTCCTTACCGATGCGCCCGAAAATTGCAGTTTGGCAAAGGTCGTTTCGTGTTCATCCAGTGTAACAATCGCCCCATCTTCCTTACGGAAGGTGTCAAAAAGCCATCCCAGCAGGGTAGCGTCAGCAAATCCATCAATGACGATTCGTATTTCTCCGCCGCATACGCCGGAAGTGATTTCACCTTTACGCCCCACATTACGGCTCAATCCGTAATCAAAGTGTTTCAGCGGATATTTCCCCCGATACACACCGTGAGGAAGGTCGATATTCTCTTTATGTAAGTATAAATAGGTTTGCATCCAACGAATATTTTTATTTATTTGATGGCCATCTGAGTTTTTTGGTTTTCTTTACTATATTTCCTTGCTCATCATATTCTGAGATTTCAAGTGTTATGGTACCATTGTAGTCGGAATTGTAGATATGCTTAACTTTTTTGTTCCCTTTATAATAGATACTGTCGGTTGAGTAGCCTGTACTTCTTATAGTATGATTGACATTTACTTTCAGTCCGTTTTCTTCATACTCTGTTTCTTTATTGACTAAAGTCATATCATTGTCCAATTCTTCCTTAATTTTCTTTTTTCCATCAATGTATTCCTTCATCACTCTATTAAGTACACCGTTTAAGGTAATCCGAGTGATTAAGGTATCATTAACAGTTTGTTTCAATGAACACTCGATATTTTGTTTGTAATCGGAAGAGGGGACAAGATTAACAGCTTCTTTATAATCTGTATCATTAAATTTATAGGTTTCTTCTATTTGCCCGGTATTTAAATCATGATGGATTTTCTTCGTATTATTTCCATTATTATCATAGTAGTAGTATTCCTCATATCTTGAGTCAGAAGAGGGTCCATCTCCTAATATTATAATACTTTTTTTATACTTAGGTTTATTCTTATCATAATAGGTAGAAAAAGTATAACTAAATGTGTCTTTATTATTTTCCAATACAAGTTCTTCTATGGTATTTTCAGTGTATCTCATTGTTTTTAGCAATGATTCCGACAAGGGTTCCTCTACAGTATAGCAAGAAGAATCATTATCATAACTATATATCTTTATAAAATTATTTACATCTGCCAAAATTCCTTTATCTTTATTGCCTCCAAAATAGAGATAGTCATATTCAGTACCCTGTGCAGTTAGAATCCTGTTGTTTTCATTATAAATATTAATATATTTAATAATATTAACAGAATTATATTCTTCCTGCTGTTTACTATTTTTGCAGCTCAATAAAAGTAATATACTACCTAAAAAAAATAAATTTCTTATATTCATTATTTTAGAATTTAACTCCTAGATTACCTAAATTTTTTTGCATCTCTATATAATGTGAATTCAGTATTTTGTGACATTCATTCATCTTTTCCTCTACAGATTTGTCTCCACTTTCAAATTTTTTTTGTAATTCTCGATATTTTATTAGTGTTTTTTTGTAATCGCTATAATTTATACATGCTAATCTCCATTGCATCAAGTCCGTCTCATACATCCATGTGCCTAAACTTATGACAGTCATATAGGGACTTAATTTTGTTTTTCCGGCTGCAAACAGTAAAATGTCTCCGGCAGCTGACCAATATTCACCATTACCTACCTCATCTATAATAGAAATAAGCGACAATCCATCTCCAATTTTGCCTATATGTTTATTATCCATTAGCATATTCGCTGCATCAAGGGGAGCTCCGATTTGGTCATTTATTTGACTACCTAATGATAGTATCCCATTTCTTGCGTCATTTCCCTTTAGTGCTCCTGTTTTTTAGATTCCTTATAACGTCGAATCATCTCATTCAGCTCTTCATTTGAGATAGTAATATCCGACTTTGATTTGCAAATTTCCTTTGTAATATTGCCTTTTCCGTCATATTCTAATGTGGTGACCGATTTATTTTCAGGCGAGACGGAAACACTTCTAACCTTTTTTCCTTTTATCTGATAGATGCTATCAACTGTAATAATTCCGTTTTTTACTGATTCTCTTACTTTAATATCAAAGCCATTAGCCGTATAATTGGTGATTTTATTCTGCGGCTTCTGATTTTCATCGAATGTAATCTCAATGGTTTTGTCATTATCTATGTATTGTTTTACAGAATATGAAGTATCCGTATTGATGCGGTAATAAATAATTGTCGTATCTGCAATAATTTCTTTAAGCCCATATGTTTCGACAACTTCACCGCTATTAAAATCCCTCTTTATTATTTTGATTAAATCACCTTTATCGTCATAATAATAATTTGATTCTATATTTATGTTTTCCTCTTCATCAATAATTGGGAATCCGGAAAGTGTATAGTTTTCTCTTTCCACCAGTGGCTTCGATTGTGTTGCATCCGTATAAGTACGCATACGAAACTTAATGGTATCATTATTTTTGAGTGTATAATACTTTTCAAAAGTTTTACCTTTGATTATTGTTGATATTTCATTGGGAGATAAATCATCAGTCTCTGTAATCATGTACGTATCATTATCCGAGTAGTTATATCTTTGAGTAATTTTAACAGCCCGTCCCGAAATATATGCTCCATCCTCCAAAAATTGTGATTGTTGTTTGATAAGAACCTCGGCCAAGCGTCCATCTTTACCATAACTGTTTGTATAGCTGTACGTTGTTATGGTATCAAATTTTTCTTGTACCTTAGATTGCCCACAGGCGTTAAAGAGTACAAGCATTCCATATAAAAGACTATATATCGTTTTCATAGTATGATAAATTAATTTTTGATCCCCAAATTACGCAGGCACTCCTCGAATATCTTCCGTTGAGTTTCTATCTGGCTTCTAAGTTTTTGCTTTGTATTCCAATCTGTCTCTCTCTCCAATTCGTATAGGAGACGAAGATATTCTCGGGCGGAGAGCCGTGCCAATCTTCTTTGCATCAAATCTGTATGATACATCCATGTGCCTAAACTTATAGCAGTCAGATAAGGACTTAATTTTGTTTTTCCGGCTGCAAACAGTAAGATGTCTCCGGCAGCAGACCAATATTCACCATTACCTACCTCATCTATAATAGAAATAAGCGACAATCCATCTCCAATTTTACCTATATGTTTATTATCCATTAGCATGTTCGCTGCATCAAGAGGAGCTCCGATTTGGTCGTTTATTTGACTACCTAATGATAGTATTCCATTTCTTCTATCGTTTCCCTTTTGTGCACCTTCTACTTTTTTTATTATGGGAAGAGGCATTTCCCAATAACTTTTAATAGCATCCGCCCGATGAATCAATTTTAGCATCTCCTCCACGATACCATAAAATGCATAATAGGCATCGTAATCATATTTCATCAATTCGTTTTTGGGCAAGACATGAAGCGTATGTAATGTTTTGGTTTCTATGATTGCATCTTTCCTTTGAAAATAGGGGAAAGGTATTTGCTGATATTTTGGAATCGCCCATAATTGTTCTGGATTAGTGCGGATAAAATATAGGGTTTCTGTTGTCCAATACACATACCCGATGCCTTCTACCAATCCCGTATAGGTCGTATTACCGGCATTCACCATAGCCTCGAACTCTGGCAATTTCTTTATTTCTATTTCCTTACCCATCTTATTGTAGATTATTTAACCCAGTGATTGTCAAAGCTAATTCCATTTATTAACATCTCATCAGGAGATATTACCAGTTGACTTTCTAATCCTCCTTCGTTGGCTATACTTCGATTGAATCGTATGCAATATGCGTTAATGAAATTAATTTTCAAGGGAGGATTTGTTGTCTTTGATTTAAAAATCACAGACCCATTTTTGGGAATGGATGCCATTCCCCATCTGTAAATGTTTTCAGGAAGCGTTTGTGATAATGTAATGGACATGATACCACCACGTACTTCATCTTGCGGTTGCCCTTTATGGTCGACAGATTGAGCGAAATTTATATCGAAATGGCTCATTTCATATTCCTGACCATCAAGGATAAACCATGCTGTTAAGTCGCTGTCTACTTGTAGAAAACTAAATAATTCCATACCGTTTATTTTTAATAGTCAAAAACTCATTCGTTAATAGTCCAACGATTTTCAAACGTTGTCTCACCTACCTTTATTTTTCGTACTTGGAGAATAATTTTAGTATGTATATAGGCTTTTCCTTTTTGCGTATATTCAATATTCAATCCAGTACAGGCTGCCTGCTCAAATAAAATCTTTTCCAAAGGTTCATCACTGTCATCGCATATTACAATTGCACCGTCTTCATATTTTTTAGAGTTCAGTATCCAGTGGAGCATATCATCTTGCGGTAAACCGGCATAAGTCAGGTACAAGGTTCCACCTCGTACATCAGTTTGCGGTTTGCCATCCGTGTTCGTTCCCTGATTAAAACTGAAATGGCAATTTTCAAGTTCATAACTGTCTTTGTACAATCCCGAAATACTGGAATCGCCCAAAGCACCTATCCTCAAAAAACTTTTATGTCCAAACATAGTATCTTCATTTTATCATTTCACATTCCAATCAATATCTCCATTATCCGCCACATCAACAACAACCGTATTACCTGCCGCCAATGTCCCTGCAACAATCATCTTTGAGATAGGACGGCGGATATAGTTACGTATCGTACCTGCCACTTGCCGAGCTCCGTATTTTGGAGTGAAGCCACGGGTAGCGAGCAGGTTCTTTGCCTTCTCCGTAATCTCAATGTCAATATGTTGCTTCTCAAGCAATGCTATAACTCCCTTTAACTGTATCTCAAAGATACGAACCAGCATTGTTTCGTTAATAGGAGAGAAAGGCACGATTTCCGACAAACGGGCAAGAAACTCCGGACGGAAATAACTGCCCATGACTTCCATCAGGTCAGTGGTAGAAGGATTCTTGCCCTCATTAATCTGCTTGCTAAGCCATTCGCTACCTACATTGGATGTAAACAGTACGATAGAATTGGAAAAATCACCCTCTTTGCCCAAACGGTCGTGTAGCTTGCCTTCGTCCATGATTTGCAGGAAGATGTCATAAACGGAAGAATGGGCCTTCTCTATCTCATCGAAAAGCACCACCGCATAAGGCTGACGGCGTATCCGGTTCACGAGTACGCCACCTTCTTCGTAGCCCACGTATCCCGGAGGCGCTCCCAATAGCAGGGCTGCCGAATGTTCTTCCTTAAACTCTGACATATCAAAACGAATCATCGCCTTTTCGTCATTGAAAAGTGCTTCTGCCAATGCTTTTGCCAATTCAGTCTTACCGGTTCCGGTAGGTCCCAGCAGGAAGAATGAGCCAATCGGTTGTCCCGGTTTGTTCATTCCACTTCGTGATTCGACAATGGCATCTGTCAATACCTTCAGCGCATTATCCTGTCCCACCACTCTACGACGCAGAATATCTTCCATGTTGAGTAACTTTTCTTTCTCTCCGGATTCTATCTTGCCGATAGGGATACCTGTAGAAGAAGAAACAACGGCTGCCACTTCATGGGAAGTGATTTTCCCGATTTTCTCTTTGGTCAATTCACGCAATCGGTCAAGTACACCTAAAATATAATCCATCCATTCACCGTAGTCTGATGACTCCGGTTCATTCTGTCCATCGGAGATCATTCCCAGAAGGATAGGGCTTAACCGGTTCTTCATGGTGAAGTTGACTAACCGCAACTTCTCCGTGCGCTCCGCTTCGGGCTGGTCTTCCGCCGCTTCAATCGCGGCAAGCTGCTCTGCCAGTCCCTTTATATCTTTTTCCCCGCTCTGGTTAATCATCTTAACCGCAGAGAGGGTACGGTCTATCAAATCAATAGCGGCATCCGGCAAACGGCGTTCCTTGACATAACGCTTGGCGAGTGCCACGCATTCCGGCAACGAATCTACATCTACCCCCACACCGTGGTAGCTTTCATATCTTTCCAAAGCTGCCTGTATCATATTTACGGTGGATGCAAGGTCAGGTTCCGATACTTGCAATACTTCAAAACGCCGGTTAAGGGCATGGTCCGGTTCAATCAGTTTACGGTATTCGTCCACCGTAGTGACTCCGATTACCGTTATATTTCCTTTGGCAAGCTCCGGTTTCAGGATGCTTGCCGCTCCGCTGTTGCCCGACTTGGGGTCGATCAGCGTATGTATTTCATCAATGAAGAGAATCGCATTGCCGTGAGCCGACAATTCTTTGATGATTCCTTTCAGCCGTTCTTCTATCTCGCCTTTGTAGGTAGCACCCGCAATCAGTGTTCCTGTGTCAAGCTCATAGATAGTCATGTCCTTTAGATATTGGGGAACTGTACCCTCAATGATGCTGCATGCCAAACCATCTACCAGAGCAGTCTTACCCACACCGGCATCGCCGATGATGAGCACGTTGGGCTTACCCATCCGCCCCAGAATTTCCATCATCATGCGTGTCTCACGGTCACGGCACACGATAGGATATACTTTCTTGTCTGCCGCAAGAGCAGTCTTATCCGTACAGTACTTATCTAAATTGCCCGCCCCGGCTGTCCATAGGGGGGCTTCACTCCCCGGAAGGTCAGTCTGCGTACTTACGGATTTTTTCATATTACCCATTCCGCTCGTGAAGAGGTCATGTATCTCACGCTCCCGAATAGGGAACGAGCGCAACTCGTCCGTACTGAAACCTGCTTCGGGTGTAGCAATGGCTGCCAGCAGGCAAAGTGGATTGATTTCCAGCAGTCCCCACTTGATTCGTACATTATCGGCTTGCTCAAACAGTTCGTTAACTTTCGGATCGGGCATTATCTCGCCTGCGCCGGCAGCCTTGGGGTACTCCTCTATTCTTACCTCCGCCCATTCACGCAAGTAATCGGCGTCCTTACCCAACGATTCGACAAACGAACGCAGACCTACCTCTTTGTGCATCAAGGCAAACAAAAGGTGTGCCGGAGCATAGCTGGCATTGCCATACTCACGGGCGACACCTTTTGATATTCGGATTACGCTCTGAACTGTTTCATTGATGTTCAAAAAATCCATATTTTATTCTTATTACGCCTGTTCGTAATTTGTATTCCAGTTTGTACCATCATCACCTTTCGTGCCGTCCAACTTGATAACAAAGCTCTTGGCAGGGAAGAACGGAGTCATGTGAATATCCAGATAAATACGGTCTTTCTGCTTTTGGTCTTGCTCGAAACGGATTATCTTGAATTTCTCGATAAGGCGGTCGGCTCCCTGTACACTATCAAGATACTGTACAATCTGCCCTCTCAGGTCACGTTCGGTTTTAGAACTCCAGTTCTCGAACGAACGGCGGTTCAGGAAATCAAACAATACCTTGGTAATATAGTCGAATACACGTACCACAGAATAAGTTTGCAATCCCAGATTGTCACCGTTGAACAATGTCTTTGCGGAGAACGCCATCACTTTACCATATTCATTGACCATTGGAATTAAACCCATTTTCTCCAGTTGTGAGATTTCGCTTTTCTTCAACGGGAATACCACCGCATCTATTTCATTAATGCCGCCATACTTCTTACCGGCAGTTACCTGAGACATCAGAGTGGTGTAAACTTTACCCATCAAAGCAATAGACGGAGAAACATGGAGGTCTTCCTCTTCACCGATTTCCCGGTATCCGGCACGTCCCACCAGCCAGTTGCAGGTCATGCAGGTATTGCTTTTGAAGGCCTCCCCACTTGCCATATTGGAGGAAGAGAACAGTTCCACCACATCTTCCGGCTTATCAAGGTCGGCAAAGTCCGTATAGAGCATCACTTTATTCTCATAAGCGATTTTCGCCCATTTTTCAAGCACCTTATTCGAACCAAGATAGCCCGGAATGGCTAACAGTGAGTAATTTTGACGTAAATCCAACTTGTCATAGTTCTGTTTCAGTTCGCGGGCAACGAAATCAATGAAGCGGGGATTGTCGAGGTCGGTCAGTTGTTCTTTGGAAGCATTGACTATCGTCACGTTGTTCACTTTGTCCGCTTCCGTATTCTTATAGAACAACATCACTCCACGGTATGCCTGTTCCATATCCCTCACACTCTGCACTGCCACCAATTGGCTTTTGGCAAGATGCGATGCGGCAGCTTCCGATTTAGCTTTAGAAGTGGCAATCATTTCCGTCACTGCCGATGATGAGTTCAGCAGGTCGATCCACATATCTATCTTATTCTTCAGCACTTCCCGTTCTTCTTGCTTCTGTTCATCGGTTAAGAATATCTTTTTGCGTGCCTTACGCTCGGGGTTAAGGTTCTGAACACCATCTACTGTTGATTCCAGAAAATTGAAACCGCCGAATCTGGACAACACATCCAGTGCCGAAGCCAGAGAGGATTCCCCGTTTTTCTCTTTATAGGAAACTTGAACGGTTTCTTGCGCCTGAACTTCAGACTTATTTTTATTATCTTCCATAGTTCTTATTGTCTTTTATTCGGTCTTTAATTCGTTACTCAATGCTTCCAGTGCGCTGATAAACGCCTTTTTGGATTCCGGATTCTCCAACACCCGTTGTAGAACTTTATTAGAGCGCAATTGTGTCACCATCCCCTCGTAGAATGTTTTCTCCGTATCCAACTTATGGAGGAATGGACTATTCTGTGTCATATTCTTCACACTGAAGTCCGCCACTGAGCTAAATCTAAAGTTTTCTTTTACCGGTTGCCCTTCTTCATTTTCAAATTCAACATCAATGTTGGGTAAGAAGTGCGCAAACACCTCTTCGATAGTGCTTAAGCCTTTGACCGCTTCAGGAGTTATAGGTTCGTCAGCAGTTAACTGTTCAACTATGAGGGAGCGATTCTCCGGAATGTTTGCGATGGCTTCGGAAGTATCAACTTTCACTTCATTACCACCAATTCCATATTCAAGTATTGCCATTTGTCTTTTTTGTTTTTAAGCTACAGAAGCCATCCACATATTAAAAAAAACAGCAGATGGCTTCTGTTACCTACATGAATACTAAATGATTACTTCGGCCAATTCTGTTCAAATTGTGCGCCACCAATCTTGATTACCTGAGCCGATACGACAAAAGTGATAGTCATCGGCTGCGAGCCGACAATGTCGATGTTTTCGGTAAATTCGGTAATGTATCCGTTTTCCCAGGTAAGTTCCTTCATCTTGGCTTCTTCATCTCCTTTTTTGAAGACGATGCTGCCGGAATGAGGTTTAAACTGATTGGTCATGTTCTCCAGAATCGAAGTATCATCAGTCGATTCCACATGCAGACGAATTTGTCCGCCGTAAATGTTTGAAGATGGACGTCCTTTGGAATCCACATCTCGCTTGAGACTGTACGTGCAATCCAGCACGTCAAACTCTTTTCCTGCAAAGCTTAAGGTTGCTCTAAATGCCATGTTTTAGGAGTTTAAATGTTAATAATTTGTTTAATACAGACTACAAGAAAACTACGATTTCATTTCATTATAAAAGTGCATGGCTTCTATATAGTCCTCAGCATGCAAATATAGAACAAAAATAATATACGAAAAATGGTTTGCTTAAAAAATAAAATATATTTTTTGATAATTATATATCCATAAACAAATAATGGGATCTATTATTGAGAGAATTTATAATTAAAGAAGTGTAACTGATTGATAAAAAGACGTATATATGCCTATTTAGAATCTTATTGAAAACGTGAAGGCGATTATTGAGATTGCATTATATGAAAAGAATAATGGCAATACCTTCGTCTTTACGTATGGATATTGCCATTAAATATATTGCTAAATTAGGAAGGCTGTAGAACTTCAGGATTTCCTTAAACATCTGTCCATATAGTCTCCTGTGACTATTCCGAAAGCAATGTTTTCAGGTCATTCTTATTGATGCCCATATACTTGCATATTTTGGATTCACTTATGCCATCTGATATCATTTGCCGGATTGCCTTTTTATCCCTGTCATACATCTCCAACCTATCAAAAATAATGTCAGTTAAAAAGTCGATTCCTTCTGAAAAAGCATTTTCTCCTTCTTTAGTCTTATAGTCTATCGTGCAGATTTTAGCACACTCTTTATGTAATATCAAATAATAAATTCCCCCTATTAGGATTGACACAATACTTTTAATATTGATTTTCGCCGGTGCAAAGAGATTTTCGTAAAATGTTATTAAGTTTAAGTTCATAACATCCCGTGTTTCCGCAGATCTCTTTGTAGTACTATTAATAGTTGTCATTTCGTAAAGCAGCAACTTTTGCATCACACTGTTCTCTGACAGATTCCTGAACAATGTCTTGAACGTTTCTGCAAAAAACTTTTTAGGTCCTAATGTATTAAGTGTGGAAATATCAATGGTATTATTGATCCAGAAGTCGTATTGCTTGGCCAGTCTGTCATAAAGATTATCCATCGAACCATATCTTCTATAAAACACATTAGCTTCTAAGTCAGCAGCTTTCATTAATGCACTCAAATTAACATTTCCAAAACCAAACTCACCTACAAGCTTTTCAAATTCAGATATTACCTCCTTATCCAACTGCTCATTGGTTCTCCTTATTCGAATTTTTTTATCTCCCTGTCCCATCATTATTATATAGTACTTATTAAATAATAAAAAATTTAATCACCAGAAGTCCGGAGGTATTTTCGTTTTTCCCTCCAATAAAATTTCATTCCTAAAGAATCAGTTGGAGTTGTTCAAAGAAGGCTTATGCTTGTTTATCCAACAGTTTGATTCTCCCTTCGCATGTTTGTTTGTATAAACAATGAGATATGTTGCAAATATAGGTATTTTACGCCTTACAAGCAACAAATAAGTAATTCAAATATAATATGTGGCTGTTTTACTAATTCAATTATAGACGATTTAATTTGCTTAGTTTATTTTTGTCATTATCTTTGCAAACAAATTTATAACGTATAAATACTAAAATGAAAGAGAACATATCTAGGTTCAAAATTGACTATTCGGTATGTAAGAATAGCCCCGGTGGCAGTATTTTGGAAAAAGTCTCCAATTTCCAAAAAGAACTCCAACTACACGAAGAGAACTCGCTACACATCTACGTCAAATCCCCAATGGTTTCCGGTTGCGGTAGGGAAGTCGAGGTTGTTGATAGAAAAACTAATGAAGTAAAGAAAATGCTGATGTTCGGTTCCAATAGTTATTTGGATGCTACCGGCATACCATCAGTAGTGGAAAAGGCGGTTCGTGTAATAACTGACTATGGAGTAGGAAGTGGCGGGGTTCCACTATTGAGCGGAACGACAATATTCCAAAATGAATTGGAAAAAGAGATAGCCAAGCTGACCGGTTTTGATGACACTATATTATTCTCTTCTGGCTTCACTGCCAATATAGGTGTGATAGTAGGATTGATACGCCCTAACAACTTGCTGGTATATGACAGGCTCAACCACGCCAGTTTAATTGACGGGGCTCTAATGTCCGGTGCCAAAATGGTAAGATATAAGCATAATGATCCTAAAGCACTTGAAAAAATATTAAAAGAAAATGCCGGGCAATACAAGGATGGTATGATGGTGGTGACTGACGGAGTATTTAGTATGGATGGGGATATTGCCGATATTCCGGCTATCTTAGAGATTACGAAGAAATATAATGCATTGCTTTTAATAGACGATGCCCATGCGACGGGAGTGATTGGAGAAGACGGAGCCGGAACGCTAAGCTATTATGATATAAAAGAGCGCGAAAATATAATCGTTACAGGAACGCTCAGTAAAGCAATAGGATCGATAGGAGGTTTTATAACTGCCAAACAGAACATTATTGATTACCTGAGGGTTTATGCCCGTAGCAACATGTATTCTACCTCTTTACCCCAGAGTATTTGTGCGGCATCCCTTGAAGTAATCAAAGAGATGCGTAATACGGACATTCAGAATGCACTGAAGCGGAATGCCGAATATGTAAGGAATGGATTGAAAGATTTGGGTTTCAATACATTAAATTCGATTACCCCTATTATACCTGTGATTGTGGGAGATGAATACATATTGACTCAGATAACAAAGGAACTTTATGACAGGGATATATTCACCAATGCCATATTTCCTCCGGTTGTACCTCCTAATATGTGCCGAATTAGAATTGGCGTTATGTCGTCACATACGCTTGAAGACTGTGACAGGTTGATAAACGCCTTCCATGAAATAGGCAAAAAATACGGACTTATTTGATAAAACGACATATTTTCATACAAATATACAGCGGCTGCATTTTGGTATGGATGCAGCCGCTATTTTTAAATACTGAAACTTTTTCTTGATTTGGAAACCGATGTTTGTATCTGCGGACAAGCAATATCTTCTCTTTCTTCTTTCACCTCTTTTGAGGCGGCTTGTTCAGGAGGTGTAAGTATCTGCTGTATCTTCCGTTCCAACGCCGCCACTTCCGATTTCAGTCCTTTCAGTTCCTCTTCCTTCTTCCACGTGCCGCCTACAATCTCCCGCAGCGTGGGCAGGTCTTTCTCTATCGCCGCATTCTGTGACTTGTATTGCTCCATGAGCTTGGGTATGCGGTCCAAGGCATTGAGGAAATTGGTAGCCGCCGCCTTGTGGTCTGCCATCGCTATCAGCCCGTTGTTGTAGGTGTACTTGTATTCACCTCCGACAAAGAAACGGTTTTGTTTCGCTTCCATCCCTTCACGGATAGAGCTTTCGGTCTTTACCAGAATGGGAAAGCCGTACAGCTCGCCGATACGGGTGTATTCGCCGCCTGTCGTGGCGTTCTTGGCAATCTCCTGCAACCGTGTCCCGACACTTTTTACATCGGTAGCCGTCAGTCCGTCCAGCCGTACCGGATTCCGGTAATAGCCGTCCTCGTCCGTCTGCACCCGTGAAGTGAATTTCTCGTAGTCAGCTGTCAGTTTGGCGATGTGTTCGTTGTTCTCTTCCAGCGTTTTGGTATGTCCCTCCAACTTGAAGGCGGAACCGTTTTTTGCCTTGTGGAACGTCTTGCGCTCGCTTTCCAATGCCGCCACTTTCTTGTCCAAGCGTGCCTTGTCCAACAGATCGGTGTTACCGGAGAGGATAGCCATGTACTCCGAAAAATTCATGCCTGATTTCTCATCCATCGCCCCCTCATCAATCGTTCTCGCCCCCATAGCACCGCTTTTCAACTGACTGATAAAGGTCTGCTTGCAGTGCAGCAGGTTGAACTTGTAGCTGTCCAGCGACTTTTCAACGGCATAGATAATCACGTCCACCTTGTTACCGGCGAAAAATTTGGCAACTTCATTACCTTTACGTACCGCCCGCCCGTCCCGTTGGGAGAGGTCGGACGGTCGCCACGGTGTATCGAGGTGATGGAGTGCCACCGCCCTTTTCTGCGCGTTCACGCCCGTACCGAGCATGGAAGTGGAGCCGAACAGCACCCGCACTTTCCCCTCGTTCATGGCATCTATCACCGCTTTTCGCGCCTTGTCCGTCTTGCACTCTTGAATGAACCGTATCTCCGAAGCCGGAATGCCGTAATCCTCCACTAGCTTTCGTTTTATCTCACTGTACACGCTCCACTTGCCCGGCTGGTACGTACCCAGATCCGAAAACACGAACTGCGTACCCTTATGTTCGTCATACTTTTTATAGTATTCCGCAATCTTGGCGGCGCAATGCGAGGCTTTGTTATCCGGGTGGTCTTCATACTTGTCCCGGTCTATCATACGCATATCCAGTGCCATCTTGCGGGCATAGTCGGTGGCTATAAGCATCTTTGCCTTCTCTTCTGTTTCCGATAGCTTCTCCCGTCCCAGAACCGTGGCATCGCCCGACTGCGCGAACCGCATCAGCTTCTCAATAAACTCTTCCTGTATAGGTGTGGGTGGAATGTTGTGGAGTATCTCGTTCTTTTCCGGTCGGTCCACACCCACATCCTCCGCCGTGCGGTAGTCGGTAATCTCGTTGTAGAATGCCGCCAGCTCCGGCACTTTGATAAAGTAGCGGAAACGTTCTTTCTGTATCACCTGATTAGTGACGGAGAACTCGAAGTCGGTTGTTTTCTTGGCGAAAATTGCCGCCCACGCATCGAAACAGTTGATGTTCTGACGTTCCAGTTCCTTCGGGCGTAGATATTTAAACAATAAATACAGTTCCGTCAATGAATTGGAAACCGTAGTACCGGATAGGAACGTCGCTCCCAAATCCTTTCCCGTGCGTTCCTGAATAGTGCGCAGGGCAAACAGCATGTTCATCGCTTTCTGGCTCCCTTCGCTGTTTCCCAACCCAGCCACCCGGTCGTGACGGGTGTTGAAGGTAAGATTTTTGAACGAATGGGATTCATCAATAAATAAATGGTCGATACCCATCTGCTTGAAATCCACCACATCATCCGTGCGTGTTCTGATAGCATCCTCTATCTTGTCCAGCTTGGCTTTTAAGTTTATCTTACGCTTTTCCAAACCTTTGAGCATTCCCCTTGACACTTCTTTGCCTTGCGCCCTCAAAACATCGAGATTTTCTTCCACGCTATCCAGCTCTTTCTGCAAAATCTCCTGCTGCACATCGGTCGGCTGCGGTATCTTGCCGAACTGCTCATGCGACATGATGACGCAATCCCAATCGTTGTTCTTGATATTGTTAAAGAACTTCACCCGGTTCTTGGGTTCAAAGTCCTTTTCCGTCGCATAAAGGATTTTTGCGTTGGGATATGCCGTGCGGTAACACTCGGCAATCTCGGCAACATTCGCTTTCAATCCGATTATCATCGGTTTATGTGCCAGTCCCAGACGTTTCATTTCTTGCGCCGCAAGGCTCATTATCAACGTTTTACCCGTTCCCACTTCATGGTCGCATATCCCGCCTCCGTTCTGTTTGAGCATCCAGACACAATCTTTCTGGCTCTGGTAAACCTCCTTGATTTCGTACTTCTTTTCCAGCGCTTTCAAGTCCAAGCCCGGAAAGTTCTGGTGAGAGCCATCGTAAGAGGGGCGCACGAAACAGTTGAACTTGCGGTTGTACCTGTCCGCCAACCGCTGCTGGAATTCGGGCGACTGCTCGTTCAGCCAGTCCGTGAAACCGTTTCGTATCTCGTCAATCTTCGCGTTGGCAAGCTGTATCGCCTCGCTGTCCCTTACCTTGATGTCCCTGCCATGCTCGTCCTTGCCGATGCTTTTGGTGATGTCCGGCACGGTATTCAGCAGCGCGTTTTTCAACAGGCTGATACCGTCATATTTCCGGTATTGTCCCTGCACGGCGTACTGGTCGTTTATTTTTGCATTCTTGTCGGCACACTTCACCGAATATTCGTCGATACTCTCCGAGTAGGCTATCTTCACATCCGTTTCAAACAGATGCTTGATATAGGCAGTATAGATACCCGTGGGAATCCAGCGTTCACCGAAATTAAAATCCAGCTCGTCGAACGTAATCGGTCGGGGCAACGCTTCTTTCAGCGCGGCGAGTGCCTCGTCCACCCGCTCATCGGGCTTGTTCCCGTTTATCCATGCCTCTATCTGTTCCGCCTTTTCCACCACGTTCCCGGCGATGAAGCGGTCTTTAATCTCATAATTGTCCGCCAGCGGATTAAAGTAGATGCGCCCTTTGAGTTGAGTGACGAGTTCCTCCCTGCTGTTGTCGCAAAGTGTTTCCATGTAGTCGAGGTTCACCCTCCCGTACCGGTTCAATGAAGCGGACAAGGCTTCTTCGGGTGTATCGACGTGTGTCACCTCATTCAGCGCGAAGGCCACCGGATGGTCGAAAATATCAGCCTTGATAAACTGCCCGTTTTCCACACGCTCCAATGATAGCATATCACGCCCCGAAGTGTCCATAAGCAGGAACTTCACGTTCACTTTGGCGTTCAAACTGCCGAAACGTCCGGTAAACGTGTCGTATGCAGCGTTTAATGCCTCCCGTTCCGGCTTGTTTTCTTGGTGCATCTCCGCCTCGTAGGTGTACAGACGTTGGTAGCTGTCACGCATGGTGATGTAAAGCTCCGCTTTCTCCTGCTGTGCCCTATCCAAATCCAACGGGTGGAAGGTAGCCCCATAACGGGTAAGACCTTTCAGGTAGCCTACCTGATTGCCGTCGGAAACCAGCATACCCTCTTTGTGGTGCGGTTCCAACTTCCCCATAAGCGGACGGGGTTTCATCAGTTCTTCCTCTATCCGTTGCTGCTCTTCCCGTTCCGGTTCTTCCCGGTGGTGTTCGGGAATGGTTTCCGCTGTTGGTTGCCGCCTGATGTCTTTTCCCTGTCTCAGTTGTTCCCTCTCATCCGGTGTGAGACGCATCATCGCCTCATAGAATCCGTTGATGGGCGGGTTCGTCTCCCAGTTGATGGCGGCATAGACCTCCTCCGGATTTGTACTTGGCATTTCCGGCTCTGCCTGCACCGCAGGCTCCTGCGGTTTCATTTCTTTTTTTGCCGGATTCGGCTGATTGAACCGTTTTTTCCCGATGGAGGGCTTGCGCTTGTTTTTCTTGTCCGTTCTGGCTGGCTGCTTTTTCGCCATACCGGACTGGGCTAACCGCCGTTCCTCCTGCGTGAAGTTGAACAGGTCGTACAAATCCGTCACGGGAGGTGTAATCTCCGGCTTCTCTTCTTTCTCTTCCTTTTTCACGGGGTGAGGTTCCGATATTGTTTCAGGTACGGGTCGCTCACGCGGGGCTTCAGCTATCGGTTCCGGTTGTGGAGTAAGAACACTCTTTACAGGTTCCTGAACCGATAGCCGTGTGGCTTGTTGCACGGTTTGCCGTACATCTTGTACTTCCGTTCCGTTGTACAATTCCGGATTCAGCCGTCTGGCAAAATCTTCGGAGAGGATTTTCCGTATATCAGCGGCAATGCCCGGCACACCGCCCTCGTGTGTATAGACAAGGGCAGGTTTCCCATATATATTGGTATCTACCGCTTCTCGGGTGCGGATAATCCGCTCCGAGTGCGAACTTATATAACTGTTGGTGACGATGCCGCTATCCTGCCATTCCTGTGTCGAGGCAAGCAGATGGTCTTCCGGTGTAAGTCCTTGCTTCTTCATGTTCTTCTGCAATACGATCAAGTCGCTCCCCACTTCCGTATTTGCACTGTCGGTAAACAGGTTGCTTGGCAGGCGAACAGCCGAAACAAGGTCAGCTTGTTTCAGCATCTGGACACGCATGGCGAAGTTATCCCGCCCGTCCAGCACCCCTTGTGAGGTGATAAACGCCACAATTCCACCGTCGCGCACCGCATCCAGCCCTTTCAGGAAGAAATAATTATGTATGGCTTTGGTGGCGGAACGCCGCCCGTACTCTTTGCTCCGGGAATATTCGGCGTCGAACACCGACATATCGCCGAACGGAATATTCGACGTAGCCACATCGAAATAATTGGTAAACGGCCGTTCTATCCGTTCAAACCCTTCCGCGCGTATCTTGTGTCCGGGATAGAGGTGCGAAAGCAGCTTGCCCGTAAGCAGGTCCTTGTCAAACGCCATCACCTCCGCCTGCGGAGCGTTGGCGCCGAAAGCGGAGATAAACACGCCCTGTCCCGCCGACGGGTCAAGCAGGCGATTGGGGATAATACCTTGTTCATGGAGCGTATCGGCGATTGCCGATACGACTTCGGGGGGAGTATAAAACGCTGTCAGTACGGAGCTTTTGATACTGTCCATATAGCGTTTGTACTCTTTCTCATCGGTGGAGTTGTCACGGACAAGCTTGTGCAACTCTACCGTCATGGGGAACAACTCGCGGTCTGACTTCGCCCAATGTACGGAATCCATGATGGAACCGGCAGGGTTGAGGATGAACTTCAACCCGCCGAACCCGCAGTAACGGCTGAGTATCTCCCTCTCTTGGGGAGTAGCCGCCCTGCGCTCTTTTTCCAATGTGAATACCGTCCGCAATGCCTCGATGTTGTCCCGCAGCTTCGCTTTACGGTTAAACGCCATGTGCTTCGAGATAAATTACGACGGCTCCCGTCAGTTCCGTATAAAGGTGGTCGTATTCAGGTGTATAGGCGAAGCCGTCCGCAAGCGGGTATCGGGCAAACACCTCTTCCAGTTCCGGTTGCAGCTTCAAAGCGAACTTTGCGGCCTCACCCGGCGGTACTTCCTCGGCGAACTCGTTCCACAACACTTCGATAATCGTGTTGTACTTGGAGAAATGAAGCCCTCCGGTGAGTGCCGCCATTGCCAGCTCCTGCGCCCCTTCGGGCGTAGCTCCTGACAAGCGGGACTGTTCATACACGTCGGCGGCATGGTCGGCACGCCCGGTTATGAAATCGGTATCGGTCGCCTTGTCGGGATGGTTTTCTTTGAGGTATTTGAGTAAGTACAGACCGTAGTAAGAAAACTCGGTCGGTTGATTTTTCTTGTTCATTTTTCTATGGATTTTAGTGGGTTTATTATTAATTTTGCAAAAACAGAAAAATTATGGAAACCAAAGATTATATTGCTAAAGCAGATACCACCCTTGAACTTCTGAAAAAGTATTCAGAAGTAAAATATTCAAATGACTGTCTTTCAATTGAAGAGTTAATAATGGATACTGAATTATTATTATATCAATATGATCCTAACTATCCTTCATTATTTGAGATTAAATCTATCAAGGAAAGATATTCAAGTCGATATTGGGACTATGAATCTGTAATTATTGGGATGTTATCAATGATTTTAGCTAAGTTTAAAGAACTTTTGGCATCGAAATAACGGAAAAGGCACTCGACGTCCCCGCCGAGTGCCACCACTAAAATCCACAGTAAAATCAGTATCACCTATCTGGTAGTATGAATGACCTTTGTCTGTGAACTCAGTGGCGAATATACGCATTATTTCTTTTTTCGCCTGGTGTTCCCGCTATTTTTCTTGTCGGGGAATACGAATATGGTATTGAAATCCGCATCAAAGGTGACAACGGCGCTGAACGGCTTGCCCGCCTTGCTGTTGAACCCCTTGATTACATCCGTTTTCCCGTTCGTCAGCAACTCTGTTATCTCCGCATCTGTGAGCGTCTTTCCCGCTTTCTGCCGGAAAACGGGCAGACCGCAATCCGGGTTACTGCATCGGACAACTTTTCCGTAGAACTGCATCACGCCCTTTTGACATTTGGGACACGTACACCCCGTTTCTTTGTGGGAGAAGAGTTTATCCGAGGCAAGCAGTTCTGTTGTAATTTCTACGGTGAACCGCTCTATCTTTTCCCGGAATTTCTCACACGGGAAAATGCCGTTTTCTATTTGTGCCAACGCATTCTCCCATTCTCCCGTCATTCTGACGTTGGCTATCTGCATTTCCTTGACAACGGAATAGAGTGCAAGCCCTTTTTCCGTCGGCACGAGCAACTTTTTTTGCCGTACCATATACTCACGCTTGAATAGCGTTTCGATGATGGAGGCGCGTGTTGCCGGAGTACCGATACCGCAATCCTTCATCGCTTCGCGCTGGGCTTCATCCTCCACTTCCTTACCGCAGGTCTGCATGGCGGAGAGCAAGGTTGCCTCCGTGTGCAACGGTTTCGGCTTTGTCTTGCCTTCGGTCAGCGAACTTCCCTTGACGGGCAGCGTATCACCCTCGTTCCAGACGGGCAGTGTAATTTCTTCCGTTCCTTCTTCTTTCTCCTGATACACAGCACGCCAGCCGGCTTGCCTGATAACGGAGCCTTTGACGGTGAACGGCACGCCGCCACACTCTACCGAAACGGTGGTTACATCTTTGATACACTTTCCGGAAAAGGCTTCCAGCATACGCCCGGCTATCATATCGTAGATGATATGCTCGTCCGACCCGATGTTTTTGGGCTTCACTTCCGTGATGAGCAGAGCATGGTGGTCGGTAATCCTCGTATCATCCACGCTCCGGCGGGACAATGTGCCCATTGCCGCCGCGTACTTGCCGAACACGGGATGATATTTCAGCGTGAGCAATAAAGCAGGTATTTCGGCAAACACGTCTTCGGGGATATGGCGGCTTCCGGTTCGGGGATACGTGATGCACTTCTCCTCATAGAGCTTTTGTGCAACGGATAATGTTTGCTCCGCAGAGAATCCGTGTTTGGTATTCGCTTTTTTCTGAAGGGCGGTCAAGTCGAACAAAAGCGGTGTTTCCTGTATGGTTTCCTTTCTCTCAACACCCGTAACGGCAAACTCCCTGCACACTTTCACAATGTTGTAGGCTGTCTCAGCAGTCTGCCTGTCTTTCCATTTTTCGGTGGAAGAGAGCTTCACGATTCCATTATCCGTTCCACCATCCGTGGACAGATGAATCTGAAACACGGGTTCGGGAACAAAGCGTTTGTTTTCGAGGTAGCGTGCGCATACCATCGCCAATGTGGGGGTCTGCACACGTCCGAGTGAATACGTCCCCCGTCCGGCGGCAGCGGTAATGGCGCGGGTTCCATTCAGGCCCACGAGCCAGTCCGCCTCGCTCCGGGCTTTGGCGGCATAGTAGAGATTGTCGTACTCCGCCCCGTTTTTCAGGTTTTCCAGTCCCTCGCGGATAGCCTTGTCGGTCAGACTGCTGATCCAGAGGCGGTCGAAAGGGGTGGCGCATCCGATATATTCGTACAAATAGCGGAAAATCAACTCTCCCTCGCGCCCCGCATCGGTGGCTACGATGATACCGTCGCTTTCACGGAACAGCTTGGCAATGATTTTGATTTGTGCCACCACGCCACTGTCGGGTTTGTACCCTTTCTCCCCTTTGACCTGCCGGGGGACAAGCGTAAATACCGGAGGGATAATCGGCAGGTTCTCCCGGTGGAAACCTTTCACGCCGTATCCTTCGGGCAGGGCGGGCATCACCAGATGCCCGAAAGCCCATGTCACGTAATACCCGTTACCCGAATAGTAACCTTCGTGTTTTTCCGTTGCCCCGACGATACGGGCGATTTCCCGTGCCACGCTGGGCTTTTCTGCAATACAAGTTTTCATACTGATTTAATTTATTTATTGTGGATTTTAGTGGTCGGGGCGTTGTGCCCCGGTTGTTATTATTCTGTTTTTCTTTATACCTTATTATTATCGGTTGCTTCCTGCCGTTCTCTTTCAAGCCGGGCTATGAACTTGCGGTCGTAATAGATATGGTTGCCGTCCGCATCAACGTAGTCACTGTCCGGGTCAGCCGGTGGTAACCTCCTGATTAAGCTGTCATGCAGTTTGACAAGTACCTTTATCAGCAACCACAGGATGACCGCTACCGGTACGGCATATAGAATCAGGTCTGCCATACCGCTACATTTTTACGCCTTTAGGCTTGTTTGCTGTTTTCTTTTGCTGCTGTTCCTGTTGCACGGCATTGGTGGGAGCCGTTTGTCCCTGTTGCAGCGGCTTTTGCAGGTGTTTGGTCGCTTCATTGGTCTTGCCATTGGTATTAACTGCCACTTGCGTGCGGCTTTCCGAAGCGGGGGTAACCTCTTTTGCCTGTGATACGTCGGGATTGTTACGGAAATATTTGGGCTTGCCCGCTTCAAAATTGTACTTCACGTATGCGGTATAGGGTTCTCCTTTGCCGTCACGCTTCATATCCTTGACAAGAATGGCTTTCCCTTCCGAGAATGTTTTCTGCTGCTCCGCTGTCAGAGGTACGCCGCCCATCGTCTTTGGCGCACGGATATTTCCGTTCTCGTCCACCCATTTGTAATTATACACCTTCGGTTTCTGCTCCCCGTCCGCTTGGGAGGCAGATTGTGTATTTTGCCGTGCATTTTTCGTGGCAGGCGGAGGGGTGTTCTGTTGCTGCTGTTGAGGTTGTCCATTCTGCCGGGTATTCTGTCCGGAGGCACGCTGCTTTCTGTTCTGGTTTTGGTTTGGTTTCGCTTGGCGGGGTACGAACTCCACGCCGCCGCGTTCCACATTCACCTGCAAGGTGGCTTTGAACTTCCGGGTATCCGACAGGACGATTTCTTTATTGGGGATAGCACGTCCGGCACGCAGTTCGCTCATTTCATGCTCCGAAAACTCCGTCCTCCCGATTCTTGGTATGATTGGCACGTCCTTCACCGGAATGGCTTCTATCTCATTCGTCAACCGGTCGATACTGATATACGAGGGGATAATCTCGCCCGTTTCCTTGTCCACGACTTCGGCGACACGTCCCAGATTGCCGCTGTTTTTCAGGTTCTCTTTATCTTCGGGGGTGAATGTAACCCCCATAAATTTCCCGTCGAGCTTCGGCTCTTTACGGATGGTATGGGGAACAAGCCCCATCGTACCGTCCGACATTTCCTTGAACGAAATCCGGGCTTCCATCTCAAAGCGTCCCCCGGCAATAATCGGGGAGACGGTCATAAGGGAGGACTTGCCGCCGTTAAGCATTTTTTCCAGATTGCCCGACGCTTCCAATTCTTGACGGCTGATGCCGTACAAGACTTTAAACTCCGACCAATTGATACGGCTTTCATCTATCAGGTATGTTTTTCCGTCGGGCTTCTTTTGTGTCTGTTCCGTTTCGGTATTGGCATGATTCTGAACGGATGACCGCTCCGCTTCCTGCAGCGGTTCGTTTTTCCGTTCATCCGCCCGCCCGTTTGTTTGCTCCTGTTCCTGTGTCTGCCCCTGTTTTTCGGTCTCCTTTCCGTCAGAAGACCAATGGTCTTCCACCGCCTGCCAGAAAGGGTTGAGGTCATCAGGCCCGTTGGGGGCAGGCTTGACTTCTTCCGATACGGTTTGCGGCTGTCGTCCGTCCTCCGGTTTCGGTGAGTTTTCCGGCTGCACCTGCTCCTGTTTCTCCGGCTGCTGTTCATACTTTGACGTGTCGATGCGGTGCGGTTCCAACAAGTCCCTGTTGGCGACCGGGTCCTTGAGCATATCCTTGAACACGTCTATCACCTCACCGATGTTATCGGCGGCTACGCGGTAGAACCCGAACCGTTTCGGTTCCTTGCACTGGCGGTAGAAATTCTCAAAGAAACTTTCCAGCACGTTGCTGTTCTTGTCGAATGACAGGAATTTCTGTTGGTTCGCTCCCGTGGCGGGAGTCGTTTTCGGCGTGCCGTCCCCGTTCAGCCCGGACACGACACCGATCTCGCCTGTCTTCTCGTCACGGACGACAAGCACATCTTTCTCTTTCTTTTTTTGTGCCATACTTTTGATTGTTTTTTAATGAATATGAAATGATTTCTCGGCGAAAGTAGCGGCTATCAGCCATCCGGCAATGGATAGCGGGACACGTGGCAGCTTGTGGCTCCCGTATGGAAGTTTGTGGCTTCAACCCTCGTTTCCCTCCGCTTGCTTTTTCTTCCCGAACTCCTCGAAATGGGTTTTCAAAAACTCCTGTACGTCCGATTCCTTGTAATATACCTTATGCCAGAGCATCTGATACTTCAACGTGCCCGAACTCCGGTAACGCTGGATGGAGCGTTTGCTCGTGTTGAGCAGCTCGCACAAGTCCTGATTGTCCAACAGCCGTTCACCGTCGAGATACTTCACTTCCTTGTACTCCTTGCCCGTGAGCGATGCTATCAGTTGTTCGTTCCGGTCAAAGCGTTCCATGATACGCTTCATCCAACCCTCGAAGGTTTCCAGATCCAGCGCGCTCATAGAGAAGGAGATTCATGTATGGCCCAATAACCTTTTCTGAACTCATTCAACGTCTTTGGATTACAGGTTACAATACGTTGAGCAATACATTTTTCCACATCCGACAGTCGATACAAACATTTACTCCGTATCATACAAAAAGGAATCGACCGTTCTTTCCGCATACGTTGAAGAGTACGCGTACTTATTTTAAGCAAGTCTGCCAATTCTTCACTTGTCAACCATATTTCCGGCTCTTGTAAGGGGGCAACTTCTTTTTTGAACACATAATCGGAAATCCGATTAATCTTTTCTACCAAATTCTGATATACCTGATGGTCTAATGTTATTATTTCCATACTTTTACGCTTTTTTGATTATGGCGCAAAATTGAGAAAAGAAAAGGGGGGACATCCACAGGTAGGTAACGACCTATGGAAGATTTTTCTGTATTATAGCCGTATCAGATTCTTTCAACTAAAAATCTGTAGTACAGAATTACAAGGTCATATTAATTCTTTGCCTATATTTGCAATCAATGTGTATTCAGGCACTCTTGTTTATTCGGAAAATACAAGAAAAGAGCAATACAAATGAAGCCAACGACTATACTTAAAACCAATGAGCTATCTAATATACATTTATACATTAGCACTGGAGGATGGTTTTTACTATGTAGGGAAAACTATTGATCCCGACAGAAGATTCAACGAGCATTTCAATGATAATGGAGCCGTATGGACTAAATTACACCCTCCTATCAGTGTTATTGAAAAAGAATCCTTTCTTGTATCGTCACCCGAAGAAGAAGAACGTTGGGAAAACCACCAGACCATAAAAATGATGAAAGCCAAAGGTTGGCAGATGGTCAGGGGTGGTTTTTGGTGTAATATGGGTGAAATCGAAACTATAAAGAACCTACAACATCATGGATATTTTTCAGATATAGATATTGAGGATATTTCATTTAATAAAAGAGAGCAATTCATTTATCTTCTTGAATTGGAGAATGATAAATATTATGTTGGTTATTCACGTTCTCTACAAACCGCCCTCAAAAAGCATGAAAAAGGTACTGCCTCATATTGGACTCGGATAAACAGACCTATACGGTTATTAAAGTATCAGGAAGTCGTGTTTGAAAACGGCATTCCTAACATAAACATGGTTAATGAATGGGTACTTCAATGTGGAGCTGAACATGGCTACGAAAATGTTCGCGGAGGGAGTTTTACACTTTGGGATTCAGAACGCCATCTGGGACTCATCCAATCCTTCTTGCGTAAAAAAAGAGACTATAAGCCCATTGTTGGCTTTAGTATGCGCAGTAAACTCATAGAAGAATATGAAGAAAAGAATTCCATAATCGATTATAATTTACCACTTAAAGAAAACGAGAGAGTCATGGTTGTTTATGTTCTGGCATTAGAAGATGGCTACTTCCATGTGAGTTATAGTAGCGATTTGTCTGCGCTTATGCAAAAGTACGAGAGAGGAAAATGTTGCGAATGGTGTAAACTCCATACTCCCATAAAATTATTAGAGGTTATTCCCGTTATATGCCCCAAAGATCATTTGGAGATTATTGATGAACTCAATCCCATTGTCGAGAAGTATTTCAATGAATATGGGGCAGAAAAAGTCAGAGGTGGCAGATTCCCTATTGTAGATGAAAATCTACACATGAAAAAGGTTTTTGAAAGGTACAAGATAGAAGAAGGCAAGTATATTGAATATACCAAGAAAGAAATGAATCATCTGAAGTATGAACGTAAGAAACAAAAAAAAATTATCATCTTTCACATCAAAGGATATTGATATATAACATTTTTTTCTAAACTATAGTATTATCTCGTTCTCTATATTTTTCAATATCCATTTGAACATATTTAGAATCCATAGGATCATATTTATTCATGCTTTCAAGAATTTGCTCCATTGCTTTATAAAAAGACAGAAAGCATTCTTGGTTCTTAGCTGGATTAATTTCCATATAGCCTGTATTAATATATCTAAAGAAATCAGGTTCATAATGGGCTGTTGAATAATTACGTTTAGCCCTAGCCCAATCTCCATATAGCTTTTTCCATCGGTTTACTATCTTCAATATTTCTGCCTTTGATTCTTGATGAGGGTTATAATATAACGGATTCTCTTTTTTAGTTATAATTTTGAGTAAAGATTCCATAATCTCGTACATTTTCATGAATGCAATATTCAGATAAAAGCAACCTTCATATTTGTTTATTCCCAGCTTAATATTTTTAAAACATATAGTTACATCAATTCGAGTAGCCAATAATAAAGCATGTACTTCTACTTTCCTTATTTCATTGAGTGAATCATTACTTAATAAAGAATTTGCTTGTTTAAAAGTAGATATTACCTTATGAAAAGTGAATAGTATTTCACTCATTTTATCAATATTGAAATCGTCATTCAAATCATTCATAACTCTTTAAAATTAGTTTTTAAAACCATAGCTTTTCATTGTATCATATCAAGTAGATATTCATTAGAGATTAACCGTTTTACCAAGAAATATCCCAATAACGGATTTAGCTCCCAGTTCCATCATTTTCCGTCGTAGTTGCCGGAAACTCTGCCCACTTGTCAGCACATCATCGAACAAAATCACATTCATTCCCTGAACGTCCCGCTTTTTGATACGCAAACTCGAAACAACCTCTTTGTGAGATATTCCTTTCATCTGTTCCCGTTCCTGCTCAATCCATATCGTCTGAAATCCATCCCGTACATTCAGCCATTTAGATAAATGATAACACAGAACAGGAAACCTCTTTCGTTGCCGCTCTCGTGTCGAAGCCGGAATAGGAATTAAAATCGTCTGTTGAGGAGAATCACAATAAGAAATATTTTTCATGCAAAGAGAGATTATCTTAGCAACTAACATGCCGCAATGTCCGCCCTCCTTAAATCTGAATATCAGGTTACTGATACGTTTCTGATGCCCATCTATCTTCTGAACACGCGTAGGATAATAGTCATGTACATAATAACAGAGACTTCCGTCAATCTCGCAATCCCCATTGAAAGTCGTATCGTACGGATAAAAATCTATTTCTACGCCACAGTCATAAGAGAATACCAGAATATCCTTATACATACTCAACCGTTCGGAAGATTCCGCCCGTCCGATCCATCCAGCCGATCCTCCGGTATTCATCATTCCGATACCGATTTCAAGTTGCTTATTGAATGGTTGATGTGAAATGACATACCAGTCATATTTTTTACAAACCTCTGTAAAGTCACAGAAGTGATCTGAAAGGAAATAAAACAAGCCACCTTCCTTTAGCACAATCACAAACTCCCCCAATGGTTGCCGCTTCAAATAGAAGAACTCCTCAAAGCTCCTTAGGTCATCCCCCATTGGAACCTTATAATCCTCAAATACCATTCCCGAATCATATTCGACAAGCATATCAAAAGCCTCAACCATAATCTCTTTGTTCAAATTCAATAACAGGAGCAAAGATAACTACTTGTCATTTAGAGGTAACATTCATTCATCCTCTTTTATATTCTTTTATATATAGAAATGGCAATCAGAAAGAGATTGACAAAAAAGCGGCTTAACCTGCTTCATATGATAGCAAATTAAGCCGCATTAAAACTATAGTGACAATCAGTTTACCCCCTGTTCCTTACCAATCTGTAAAAAAATAGGGATTTTTTGTTCACTGACCTTCTGTGTAAGTTGCTGGCATATCCATTCCCTGAACATAGAACAGAACGGACTATTCATGCGAAAGGCAAGCATTATAATCATATTGAGATTATAATAATCCAGTTTTCCATATTTACCGGGAGCATATTCGATTGGCTTTTCTTTTTTCACTGCATACTCCCGTAAATCCCCTTCTGCAAAAATCTTTTTAACTTGACGTTCCACAGAAGCACCGCCAACAAAGAATATATCCGCAATTTCTGCTATACTCATCCAAATACTGCCATCCTCGGCAGGCTTGAGAGATATACGAACACCGCCGGAATCTCCTGAATCTATAATTACCTTACCTTCTTCCATATATCAAATATTACAATTTTACTTCCATTGATCCAAATCATCCAATTTCCCAGCCAACTGTTGCATATCTTTCCGTATTTTATCATTAGTTATGCGAGCATATATTTGTGTCGTTTCAATATTCGTATGTCCCAACATTTTCGATACGGTTTCAATCGGAACACCCTTCGCAAGCGTCGTCGTTGTGGCGAAAGTATGGCGGGCGAGGTGGAAGGTGATATTCTTATTTATTCCGCACAAATCGCCAATTTCTTTCAAATACGAATTTAATTTCTGATTACTCAATACAGGCAGCAATTCCCCTTTGGGTAACTGTCCTTCGTACTTCTTCAATATAGCCAACGGTATCTTCAACAGAGGAACATTCACCGGAGTATCTGTTTTTTGACGATGTTTCATAATCCATGGCTTACCATCAAAAGAAATACTAATTTCACTTGCTTTTAACGTTTTCAGATCAATATACGCCAAGCCCGTAAAACATGAAAAAATGAAAACATCCCGCACCTGTTCCAATCGTTTCGTGGGAAACTTCTTCTTCATTATTTTTTGCAGTTCCGCATCCGTCAAATACCCTCTATCCACACGCTTCAAACGAATTTTATAATTCACGAATGGATCAGTAAAAATCCAGCCATTATTTTTCGCCATAATCACAATCATCCGGAAAGTCTGCATAAATTTAGCAGTTGTATTTTCATTACATAGACTAACGGTACGTAAATACGTCTCAAAGTCCGTGATGAACATATGATTAATCTCTTTCAAAGCAATGTCCGTAATATTATACTTAGCCTTCATAAATTCCTCCATCCTACGATAACACCTATCATATTTAGCTAATGTAGCTGCACTCTTACTAATACCTACTAACTTTTGTGCATCATCATTATGCTTTCTGAATAATTCCAATAGTGTTTGTTGTTTAATAGTATATCCTAGGAAAGCATTTCTTACTTTCTCCGCAGTAACAAATGATTCATGCATTTCAATATCACGATAGTGATTTTTCAGGGAAGTACGTATATCTTCCAACAAATCATTCAACTGACGTGCCTTTACGGAGTTACCTGCCGCTTTACCTTGCTTAACGTCCCATGCCTTAGGATCAATATTCAATTTAGAGCTAAATTGAGATACCTCACCACTTACTGTCAGTCTGACCATTATGCAGACTGTACCATCTTTGTTCACTTGATTTTTTCTAATGTAGAAAAGAATCTTAAAAGTACTTTTGCTCATATACGTTGTTCTTTTTATGTCCGTTACAATAGGAATTTTACTTCCCGTTGCAAAGGAACGATTAACAATTCGTGTATGAACAGACATCTAAGAGACAACGATCGACAAATCAGCGACTTACAGTTAAAACCGTTACTATTTTTATTGGCTGATTTTCAGTAACGATTTAGTAACACTACTTTGTCCAAACAGGGTATTTTCATGTCTTTCACTTGTCCAAGCACAAACATAAAAAAGTCCCGTAAAACCTTGATTTTACGGGACTTGTCTTTGCTTTTCCGTCATTTGTCTTTGACGCTCAGCGGAGAGACAGGGATTCGAACCCCGGGTACCTCGCAGTACAACGGTTTTCAAGACCGCCGCAATCGACCACTCTGCCACCTCTCCAAAACCTCTTTATCAGAAGTGCTTTTCGTTAAAAGCAGTGCAAAGGTACAACTCTTTTTTTGATACGCAAATATTTTTAGGACAAAATTTACGAAAAATAAAATCAGGGCAGAAAATAAAGCTGGCAAAACAACTCTATAGTCCGTTACTAATTAATTCTCATTTTCCTTTGCATATTTACATTTTATGCATATCTTCGCCTCGTTTTCACAACAAAATAAACAATAAGCGAAAAAGCAGTATGGGAAGTATATTTAAGACTAGTATTATTTTTTTATGCCTACTCACACACACTCTTCTATCAGTAGGTAGTACCCCTAAAAAAGACCTCGACCAGATTCTGGTCATCAGCGCTTATGCAGACTCCAATCCCTGGAGCAACAGCTTCATCACTCCGATTGTCACCATGGCTTCACAAGACAGCACCATAGGAGCATATACTATATATCTGAATATGTTCGCATTGCAAAACGCCAAAGAGGTGGATAAATTCGAAGCAAGTATCTGCGAGATGTTACCTTCGTCTCCTCCCAAAATGGTGGTATTTGTGGGGAATGCCAGTTTCGTTTTCTGCGACAACCTCAATAAGATATGGCCGGACATTCCTATGTTGCTATGTGGCGAGCGGGATTATACAGGTCCGGACAGCCTTATCATTCAGGCTCATGCACTGGCTCCGCAACAGCGTATACCTATCAGCGACCTACAAAAGACGATGAACTTGACCATGTTGTACGCCAATCTGTATATCGAAGAGAATCTGCAACTCATGAAGCAGCTCATTCCGCAAATGAATAAAGTCATTTATATCGGTGATGGTACATATACATGCCAGCAGAACGATTATGACCTTTCCGCAACGATCAGGAAGAAGCATCCGGACTTGGAATATCAGTTTATTTCTGCAGAAAACACCTCTACCGACAGTCTTTTCACCATTCTCCGCAAACAGAATCCTCTCACTACCGGATTTTTGTTTTCTTCCTGGTTACGAAAAAAAGACTATGAAGAAAATCTTGTAATGACCAGTAACTCCCATCGTATTATCGCCACCTCATCCGTACCTCTTTTTTCATTCAGAAGAGTAGGTATTCAGGAAGAAGGAGGAATTATCGGTGGCTATATCTATGATGAAAAAGAGTATATTAACCGGATGTTAACCACCATCAAAGAGATTATCCACGGAAAACAACCCCGTTATATCCCTATCTATAATGCCGGAAATGCTACTCCCGTATTCAATTATCAGTCATTACTCCACCGCAAACTCGATCCAAAAAATTGTCCCAAAAATACAATTTTCTATGATGCACCTCCCACTTTGTGGGAGAAATACGAATATGCGATCATCGGAACAAGCTGCCTGTTCATTCTGCTGCTGTTAGGCTTCCAATATTACCGAGTACGCACACTCGAAAGAATGAAGCGTGTCCAGCACAAAGCATTAGAAAGTACTGGCAAGTATTATAACATTATCAATAGTATGCCAATTCTTTACATGGCGGAAGAACTTATAAAAGATGAGGACGGACGGATTGTAGACACAATATATATAGACGTAAACCAACATTTCGAGAAGAGATTTTTCGAAAAACAGAAAGTTATCGGTAAGCGGGGAAGCGAAATATTTCCGGAATCACTACCGCAGTTTCTACATTTCATGAATATCTCCCTGGCAGAAAAACGTTCCATCACTTTTTCCTACTATTATAAAGAGATCGACACTTTTTATGACATAGTAGTAAATGCCAGTGACGACGGACGATTCATGCATATATTCTGTATGGACAGCACAGAGTTGCACCATGCCCAGATGCAAATGCGTTCTATCAACCACAAGTTATCCATGGCACTCGATATTGCCAATATCATCCCCTGGAAATGGGATTTAAAGACACATACCATACAGTATGATGTAAAAAGAACCGCCGTCACCGGCAATGAGAATACAGAAATAAGTGATGAACAGCTTTATATATCCGACGAACAGTATTTTACAAAAATACATAAAGAAGACCTTCCCAAGGTAAAAGAAGCCTATGCAAGCCTAATCACCAAACATACTAGAAAAGCAAAGGTGGAATACCGTATCATCAAAGAAGTGGACGGTGTGAACCATACTGACTGGATAGAGGCACAGGTAGCTGTAGAAAGTTATGACGAAAACGGACAGCCACTCACTTTAGTAGGTTCCTCGCTGACCATTACCGACCGGAAGAGCATGGAAAACGATTTGATTTCCGCTAAAAACCGCGCGGAAGAGTCCAATCGACTCAAATCTGCTTTCCTTGCCAACATGAGCCACGAGATCCGCACACCGCTCAATGCAATTGTCGGTTTCTCCGGAATACTGGCTTCCACCGAGGAAGAAGAAGAGAAACGGGAATATGTCAGCATCATCGAAAATAACAATACCCTGCTTTTACAACTTATCAGTGACATCCTTGATCTCTCAAAGATTGAAGCCGGTACCATGGAGTTTGCCTACACAGACTTTGAACTGAACGGTGTAATGACCGAGCTGGAAAGTTCATTACGCCTGAAACTGTCCCCCGACAAACAAGTCACACTCACTCTCGAAACTCCGTTACCGGAATGTTATATTCATGCCGAACGCAACCGCATTTCACAGATTATCATTAATCTGGTAACAAACGCCATCAAATTTACAGAAACAGGTAACATTCGTATAGGCTACCAAATACGTGATAACAAACAGCTCTATTTCTATGTGACTGATACCGGCTGCGGCATTTCGGAAGACAAGCAAGAAAGTGTATTCGGACGCTTTGTCAAACTGAACACTTTCGCACAAGGAACAGGACTGGGACTTTCGATTTGCCAAACTCTTGTTCAGCAAATGGGAGGTGAAATCAGTGTATGCTCAACCCCCGGAGAGGGTTCCACTTTTTGGTTCACCCTCCCCTACCGTCCCGCGCTCGAAGCTCCGCAGCAGGAAGTAACAACAGAACCGGTAAAGATAAAGAAGCAAAAAATCACGATCCTGGTGGCGGAAGACCATGGAAGTAATTACCGTCTGATAGAATCCATTCTTAAAAAGGACTACAATTTACTACATGCCTGGAATGGAGAGGAAGCAGTAAGCCTATTTAGAGAACATAACCCGCAGCTCATCCTGATGGATATCAACATGCCCGTGATGGATGGATACGAGGCAACCAAAGAGATACGGAAATACTCCAAACGGGTTCCCATCATAGCCGTCACCGCCTTTGCCTATGCTTCGGACGAGCAGAGAGTGATGGAAAACGGATTTGACGCTTATATGCCCAAGCCCATCAATGCCAATCAACTGAAAGGGCAAATCACCTCCATACTGATGAAACATATCACTTTTATGTAGACCGGAAACAATCGTTTCGTACAGTTGGGGAAAGGTCATTTCCAAAGAATAGCAATATCTAGGTATTTTATGTTGAAAAGCATAAAATAGAGCATATTTATGCCGATTATATGAAAAATCATTGTAACTTTGTGCGCTCTAAAGAAAAGGATAACTACAACCTCTAATTTTATCATTTATGGAATTAAACAAGATCTTTAAAGACGGTCTTTGGAGCACTGAAATCAACGTCAGAGATTTCGTAAGTCATAACATCACTCCGTATTATGGAGATGCTTCTTTCCTCGAAGGACCTACTGAACGCACAAAAGCCGTGTGGAACCGCTGCCTCGAAGCACTGGCAGAAGAAAGAGCCAATAATGGGGTACGCTCACTGGATAATGTCACCGTCTCAACCATCACTTCTCATAAAGCCGGATACATCGACAAAGAAAACGAACTGATTGTCGGCTTACAGACAGACGAGCTTCTGAAACGTGCCATCAAACCTTTCGGAGGTATCAATGTAGTGAGCAAAGCCTGCCACGAAAACGGTGTAGAGGTGGACGACCGCGTAAAAGATATCTTCACCCACTACCGCAAGACACACAACGACGGAGTATTCGACGTATATACCGAAGAAATCCGCTCGTTCCGTTCTTTGGGATTCCTCACCGGACTTCCTGACAACTACGCCCGCGGACGTATCATCGGCGACTACCGCCGCATGGCCCTCTATGGTATCGACCGACTGATTGAAGCCAAAAAAGAAGACTTACGCAACCTCACCGGTCCGATGACCGACGCCCGTATCCGCCTGCGCGAAGAAGTGGCAGAACAAATCAAGGCGTTGAAAGACATGAAGGTAATGGGCGAATACTACGGACTCGATTTGAGCCGTCCCGCTTACACGGCACAAGAAGCCGTACAATGGGTTTACATGGCATACCTTGCTGCCGTAAAAGAACAAGACGGCGCTGCCATGTCACTGGGTAACGTCTCTTCGTTCCTCGACATTTATATGGAATATGAATTGAGCAAAGGAACCATCACCGAATCTTTCGCACAGGAGCTGATCGACCAGTTTGTCATCAAACTGCGTATGGTGCGCCACCTGCGTATGCAATCCTACAACGATATCTTTGCGGGTGACCCGACATGGGTAACCGAATCTCTGGGCGGACGCCTCAACGACGGACGTACCAAGGTGACAAAGACTTCATTCCGCTTCCTGCAAACACTGTACAACCTCGGCCCTTCACCGGAACCGAACCTGACCGTACTATGGAGCCCGGAACTGCCGGAAGGATTCAAGGAATTCTGTGCTAAAGTTTCCATCGACACTTCATCCATCCAATACGAAAACGACGACTTGATGCGCGAAGTACGCCAGTCGGACGACTATGGAATTGCCTGCTGCGTATCTTACCAGGAAATCGGTAAACAAATCCAGTTCTTCGGCGCACGCTGCAATCTTGCGAAAGCCCTGTTGCTCGCCATCAACGGCGGACGTTGCGAAAACACCGGTACAGTTATGGTGAAAAACATTCCCGTATTGACCAGTGATACGCTGAAATTTGAGGAAGTAATGGACAACTACAAGAAAGTATTGACCGAAATCGCCCGTGTTTACAACGAAGCGATGAACATCATCCATTATATGCATGATAAGTATTACTACGAGAAAGCCCAAATGGCACTTGTAGATACCAACCCACGCATTAATCTTGCTTACGGTGTAGCCGGACTTTCTATCGCACTCGATTCACTGTCGGCCATCAAATATGCCAAAGTAACCGCACGTCGCAACGACATCGGTCTCACTGAAGGCTTCGACATCGAAGGCGAATTCCCTTGCTTCGGTAATGACAACGACAAGGTAGACCATCTGGGTGTTGACCTGGTATATTTCTTCAGCGAAGAACTGAAGAAACTTCCGGTTTACAAGAATGCCCGTCCGACTCTTTCATTGCTGACTATCACTTCCAACGTGATGTATGGCAAGAAGACAGGTGCTACTCCCGACGGACGTGCCAAAGGCGTCGCTTTTGCTCCGGGAGCCAACCCGATGCACGGACGCGACAAGAACGGTGCCATCGCTTCCTTGAGTTCCGTAGCGAAATTACGTTACCGCGATTCACAGGACGGTATCAGTAACACTTTCTCTATCGTTCCTAAATCATTGGGAGCTACTGCGGAAGACCGCATCGAGAATCTGGTTACCATGATGGACGGTTACTTCACCAAAGGTGCTCACCACCTGAATGTAAACGTTCTGAACCGTGATATGCTGTATGATGCCATGGAACATCCGGAAAAATACCCGCAGCTTACCATCCGTGTTTCCGGTTATGCCGTAAACTTCGTGAAGTTGAGCCGCGAACATCAATTGGAGGTTATCAGCCGTAGCTTCCACGAACGTATGTAACAATCTATTTACTCTATATGACGATAAACGTACATTCATACGAAAGTATGGGAACATTCGACGGGCCGGGCTTACGGCTCGTCGTTTTTCTTCAAGGTTGCAACTTCCGTTGCCTGTATTGCGCCAATCCCGACACGATAGCCGGCAAAGGCGGCACGCCTACCCCACCGGCAGAGATTGTCCGCATGGCAATGAGCCAGCGTCCTTTCTTCGGAAAGCGTGGAGGAGTTACTTTCTCCGGAGGAGAACCGACGTTTCAGGCAAAGGCACTCGTCCCACTGGTTCGTGAGCTGAAAGAGAAAGGAATTCATGTGTGCATAGACAGCAACGGCGGCATTTGGAACGAAGATGTAGAAGAGCTTTTCCGTCTGACCGATCTTGTATTGCTAGATATTAAAGAATTCAATCCTGCACGCCATCAGGCACTGACCGGAAGAAGCAACGAGCAAACCATCCGCACGGCAGCATGGTTGGAAGAAAACGAGAAACCTTTCTGGCTGCGTTATGTATTAGTGCCCGGCTACAGCGATTTCGAGGAAGACATCCGCCGTTTAGGAGAGGCTCTGGGAAAATACAAAATGATTCAACGGGTGGAAGTGTTGCCTTACCATACATTGGGCGTACACAAGTACGAAGCTATGGAACAGGAATACAAACTGAAAGACGTAAAAGAAAATACCCCCGAACAACTTGAACAAGCTGCGGAGGTATTTAAAGAGTATTTCACTACTGTGGTGGTAAACTAATCATTTACCACACAGTATTATAATTCATTTAATTTGCAAATATCATTCTGTATCTTTGAGATCTCTTGATATTCTTCATAAGCAAGAGACTCCTTTTATATATTTTGTTCAAAATCCACTCCTGTTCCTTCGCACAATTTTTTCCCTATAGAAACCAAATAATTATACAGGCAGTGCCCCCGAACATACAAATAGGCGTTCTCTTTCTGTAAGCCAAAGCGCGAGTACTGTTCCATTTCATTTTCCAGACAAAAATCAGTCTTATCTTTCCAATCAGCTACAGCATTTTGCAACAACATCTTCAATCGCCGCAATAGCTTACTTCCGTTGTCCAGTTCATCATCCTTTTGATATTGCAAAGAGATACATCGCTTAAAAGCATCCCGGCCAAAATCCTTTAAGCCTTTTCTTTCTTCATAAAGCATAAAAAGCAAAGACTCGTAAATGATTGCAGAATAATTACTCAAAGACAGCAAGGCTGCTCCTATCCAAAACCAATTGATATAGGTGAAGTCATAAACATCTACTCCATTTTGAACAGTCTTATTACCTTCTATTAAAATGCCACTCATCACATCCTGCAATCCGGCTCCGATATAACTAGCGATGCCGACTACTCCCAAAGCGGCACCCGAAGCATTACGGGGAGCAATATCCACTGCCATCAAACCACCCAGAAAACAGATCAAAACTCCGATTCCTAAACCGAAAAGTACCATTGCCAACACGTCTATCCAAAAATGCCCCCCGGGACCAAAAGAAACAAACAGAGAGCAAACACATTCATCAACCCGAAAATTAACGCAGGAACATTGCGACGTCCACCAAATAACTTATCAAAAATAACACCTGAAAACATAGTACCGATAATACCACAGACCGGACAAATAGAAATGATAAAACTGGCATCCAATGTGGAGTAACCCTTTTGGGCTTCCAAATAAAAAACGCCCCAACCATTGATAGCGTAGCGGCTGATATACATAAAAACACTTGAAAGAGCCAGCATCCAAATGGCAGGCATCAGCAATGTAGCCATAGGTCATAAACAGGTGACAATATTATTAATATTGTCTCAATTATCCGACTTTTCGGGAAGGTTTCTGCATATATTTCTTTTTCCTAAAGTTCAAAAATAGTTAATTAAATTCCCGGATTATCCGATGTTCTATCAGCATACAAGGATATTTTCCTATCTTTGCAATAGGATTACGTTATCAAGGACAAAATGTAGTTTTAAAATTTAATAGAATGGGCAATATCAAAACAAAACAAAAGAATATTTCTTCTCAAAAGCAGAAGAATAAAATCAATCCCTCAAAAATTGATGATGGGAAAAAATTTGTATTGTCTGATGTATCCAAAGAAGAACTAAATAAAAGAAGAATTCCAGTATATCCTTACCTCCTCTAAATGTTAGAAAGCGCATATCCATTCTTCTTCATCCAAAAAGATGAAGGGAATGAGGATGGACTTCTATCTATATTATTATACAGATTCAAATCCGCTAAGTCGAATTTAGTTTATATTGTCAGGGTAGAGCAATACGAATGCAATATCTATGCAGTAAAGTTCTATCAGAAAAATCATAGATTATCTCATAATAAGTATAGGATAATGACCAATACCTTCGAACCGAGAAGGATCATTAATACCTGTATTAATATAATGCTCTCTATCTACGAAAAAAATCCCAAAGCTTCATTTGGTTTTATTGGAGCCAACGGTTTTAATGAAGATACGAAGTGTACCAAAAGATACAGAGTCTATTCAAGAATTGTAGCAACCTACTTTAGCGACAGAGTTTTCTATCACAAAGAAAATATAGAGAAGAGTGCATATATGCTCATCAACAATATAGCATTAAAAGAAAATCCCGACTTTATTCAACAAATCGAGAATTTCTTTATTAATCAATATGATTATTTTGAATAATTATTATTCGTACTAATAAGTCAGACGAACACCTGCTTGTATGTTGAAGTTAAACGGATTCTCTTTACGTATAGTTTGTATGTCGGAGCCATCATTGAAATAATAAGCAACACCCGGTTCCACATAGATACCCAAACGCTTCGTTGCATTGATCTGTGCACCTACACCACCGGATACCGAGAACTGCAAAGGCTTCACTGTTTCTTTTTCAGAGCCAAGCTTTCCATAAACGCATTTCTCAACCATACCTCCGCCGGAGACATAAAGAGTGACAAGTTTCTTATCCAGGAAGTTCCAGTTGGCACGCAACGGAATACCGATATAATGTAGTTTCTGCTCTATCTGTTGCTCTTCACCTGCCAGTTTTGCATCCGAAGAAAGCAGCGTATAAGTCAGTCCTGTCTCAAGAGAGAATCCCTTAGCTAAACCTTTACGAACGGACAATCCGAAAGAAATAGGTTGATGATGTTTAATATCAACCACCTGTTTTGCCTGACGCAGATAAGGTACTCCATCTTCAAAAACCAACGTCTGGTCATTAGGAATTGTCTCCATCAAACCGTTGGAAACAGAAAACATACTCACACGGGACATATAGGCATGAGATCCGGCACCTACTTCTGTCGAAGCACCTCCTGAATTTCCTACCGAAAGTCCCATTGACCATGTTCCCTTTTGAGAAGATCTTTTTTCTGTCGGAATATGAAGTTTGTCTTTACCGGAGGGGCGGCGCGGTCTGTTATTCAATCGCTCCGCATCTTGTGACTGTCCCTGACTGGCATTTGTATTTTCTACCTGCTTCGGTTCATCTTCTACATTTTCAGTCTCTCCTTTCCCTTTTACATTCTTATCCTCCTCACTCAAAGAGTCCTCTCCATTTCCTGTTGAAGGTTTATTTTCATTACCTATCCCTAATGGATCTACACCTGTTTTCTGCTCCGTATGATTCCTGTTGACTTTCGCCAAACGGTCTACGCGAGCTACCGGCCGTAAGACAGGTTCCACAGCAGTTCCCTGCATATCCGGTTGTTGCACACCCGGCAATGCATCGGGCGTGGAAGCCAATGCAGGAGCTTGTATATGACGTATTTCATCCGCAGCAGGTGTCCCTAGAAAATACAGACTTACTGACGAAACGACAGCTAATATTATAACAGCTGCAGCAGCCATCATCCATTTTCGATAAGGATATATTTTCTTCTCCACAGGAGGCATAAGTTCTTTCTCCAGTTGTTCCCAACCGGAAGCAGGCGTCGGCTCGGAATAATCCGCGAGCTTCTCCTTCAACTTATTCATCCACAATTCTTTCTCTTCCATCTCTATCTATCCATTATGCGTTATCCATTCTTTTACTCTTTTTGCTAATACACTCTTCGCACGAAACAGTTGCGAAGCCGAAGATTTTTCATTGATACCTAATACCTGTGCGATTTCTTTATGCGATTTGTCTTCAAATGTATAAAGGTTGAACACGGTACGATACCCGGCGGGTAATTCTTCAATAAACTGCATCAGTACTTTTTGTGGAATCGCTTCCACATCAGAAGCATCCGGCTCTTCATACTCTTCGGGCAACTCTTCCAAAGGTGCCGACTGATTGATTACATCATTCTTCCGAAGATACTGCAAAGCAGTGTTGACCATCACCCGCTCCATCCAGGCCCGCAAGGAACCCTCACCCCTCCAGGTGAACTTATCGAACGAATCGAATATCTTTAAAAAACCGTCGTGAAGCAGATCCTGGGCTGTATCCCGGTCGCCGGTATAACGTAGACAGATGCCAAGCATACGCCCCGCATACTGTTCATACAGTTCCTTGCGGGCCCGGTTATTACCCAGCCTACATTGTTCCGACAACTCTATTTCTTCCATTCTCTTATACACGTGTTTACCTTATAAATGCAGCAAAGATAGAAATACTGCACAGAGAGAACAACTCTTTTATCACTTTTGTTTCTTTAACAGATCCGAATGCAATATTTTCTATCCCCTTGCATTTTTACTACAGAAAACATAAATATTATAAAATCTAAAACCTAGTAAGTATATGAAGAAATTTAAATTCATTGCCTTTATCTTTGCTATTATGACTACCATGCCGATTCTCCAGTCATGCTTGGACGACGATGACAGTTCGTCCGATCTTCTGGTTATCAGCACCATTAATATGATTAGCCAGGATAGCAAGGAATTTTATTTCACTTTGGATAATGGAAAAAAGATGTATCCCAGCAATTCACAAGGATGGAGCAATAAAGATTGGGTGGAGGGACAACGAGCTTTTGTGATATTCAATGAGCTGGAAGAGCCTGTAAATGGATACGACCTTAATATTCAGGTGAAAGGTATCAATCCAATCTTAACCAAAGACATCGTCACAATGGGTGAAGATGACAACGACGAAGAGAAAATCGGAGATGATAAGATCAACACGACTTATATGTGGATCAATAAGGATAATAAATATCTGACGATTGAATTCCAATATTACGGAACACATAGTGAAGATAAAAAACATTTCCTGAATCTGGTGATTAACGACAAAGAAGAGACAGTTCCCACTGCTGACGAAGACAATGCAGAGGACGAATATATTAATCTGGAATTCCGTCATAACAGTGAAGGAGATTATCCTCAACGTTTGGGTGAAGGATATGTGTCTTTCAAACTGGATAAAATAAAAGAGCGGATGGAAGGAAAAAAGGGATTGAGAATTCGTGTTAACACCTTATATAGTGGGGTGAAAACTTATGAAGTAAAATTTCCTTAGATTACTAATCTAATATGAACATGCGAAACACACTCTTTTTTAATATAATATATTAATTACGCAAGAGGGGGCGGTAGTTGTGAAACTGCCGCCCTTTACCTATAAAATCATATACACACCTGCATCTTTTCCATTCATACGCCCAGTCAAGAATGCTCCTGATTATATGGTTAGAAATCATTCCTGCCACATTAGAAAAGATAAGCAGGAATTCTCTAATTCACTATAACAAACATTGTATGGCCTGCAAAGTAAGCATTTCTTTAGGGACCGCTGCCTTTATTTCTTCTTTCAGGACGCACAGCAGGCTGTGACGGATAAAATCTCTATTTGTCACCAGCACCACTTGTCGCGTAGGCCGGGGGATGGCAAACGGACGCACTAACTGTCGCTGTTCTTCCGTCAATTGCGCCACTGCCAGTTCGGGAATAAAAGTGATGCCTTTTCCGCTTTCTACCATTCGCATAAAAGTTTCCATACTTCCCAGACGATAAGCTATCTGGCTGACCTTCACCGCCTCCATCTGACAAAAACGGACAAGTTGGTCACGGAAGCAATGTCCTTCGTCCAGGAGCCAAAGATGTTCACCTGTTATATCGGAAGTACGGATCACTTCATGCTTGAAAGAGGGCTCTTTCCTTGATACATATGCGTAGAATTGCTCATAGAAAAGAGTTTCTTCTGTCAGGAATGTGTCTTCTAATTTACTGGCAATAATCCCTGCGTCCAAATCTCCGGCGTGCAAAGCTTGCTGAATATCCTGTGTTTTCATTTCTGTGACACGAATATCCAGTTCCGGGTATTTTTCCATTAGTTGAGGGAAAAAGCGGGGAAGCAAATAAGGAGCAATAGTTGGCAATACTCCCAAGCGGAATACACCGGACAATGACTGTTTATCTTCACAGATTATTTCTTTTACTTGGGCTGCCTGTGCCAGAATCACACGAGCCTGATCTATCACTTTCCGCCCGATGGCTGTCGGACAAACGGGCTGTACCGTTCTATCGAACAGTTTTACTCCCAGTTCATCTTCCAGTTTCTGAATCATGGCACTCAAAGTGGGTTGCGTCACACGGCAATATTCGGCTGCCCGTGCAAAATGCCTGAACTGGTCTACAGCCAGTATATATTCTAATTGTTGTATCGTCATCTATCAAATCATATTAAGTTATAGATTTCACCTATGCAAAGATAGAAATTTTCAGTTTGACAACAAGCATTTTCCGCCTTATCTTTGCAGTACAGAAAAAAAGAAAACGAGTATAAATCATTAAAAATAAAAAGAATATGAAAACTTTAGAATTTATCAAATTGAACGAATCGGGAGCAAACAACGTAGTAGCATCTTTGCAACAACTATTAGCAGACTTCCAAGTATATTACACCAATCTCCGCGGGTTCCACTGGAATATCAAGGGACATAATTTCTTTGTTCTCCACAGTCAATTCGAAAAGATGTATGATGACACAGCTGAAAAGGTGGATGAAATTGCAGAACGTATCTTAATGTTAGGTGGCACTCCGGCCAATAAGTTCAGTGATTATCTGAAAGTGGCAGGCATCAATGAAGTAGATAAAGTGAGTAACGGAGATGAAGCATTGAATAGTATCCTTCAGTCTATCAGCTATCTGATTGGTGAAGAACGTAAGATCTTGTCCATCGCTTCTCAAGCCGGAGATGAAGTTACCGTTTCGATGATGAGCGATTATCTGAAAGAACAGGAGAAGTTGGTTTGGATGTTGGTTGCCTATAATAACAAGTAAAATTTAAATAAAAGGTTTAGGTTTTAAGTCAAAAAGAGAGGATATTCCCATAAAAAGGTATATTCTCTCTTTTTTGCATTTCTTCTCTCCAGAATTAAAAACATTCGTCAAAGAGTTTCTGCATTTGTGCGTATTTGCCATCTGTATCTTCGACCTCCATACGTAGTTTTATCATTTCCTTTTTCATTTGTTTAATGATAGGGGCATATTCTTTCTCATTGTACACATTATGATCTTCTTTCGGATCTTTTTGTAAATCATAAAAGTCCCATACCGGTTTAGTCGCTCTCTCCTGCCCGTCCGTCATATCTAATGGATCACCATAATAGAAAACAAGCTTATAACGTTCGTTACGAATCCCCATATGAGCAGGACGAATAGTGTGGTGCGTCCAATAACGATAATAAAAACTCCTGCGCCAGTCATCCGGTGTCCGCCCGCAAAGATTATCCACGAAGCTGCGTCCCTGCATTCCTCCTGACGGGTTCACTCCGGCAAATTGTGCCAACGTCGGAGCAAAATCGATATTTAAAATCAAATCTTTCACTCGCTTTCCGGACGGGAGCCTCTTCGGATAACGAATCACAAACGGCATGCGGGCTGCTTCCTCATAAAACATACGTTTATCGAAAAATCCATGCTCTCCCAAAAAGTAACCTTGATCGGAAACATATACCACAATCGTATTATCCGCTATCCCCATATCATCCAAAGCCTGCAAAAGTTTACCTATATTATCATCCACCGTAGCTCCGCAACGCAGATAATCTCTGATATATTTCTGATAGATAGTTTTACGGGCTGCCGCACGTTGCATACCTTGAGTAGAAAAAGGCAATCCGGGATAACGGCACCACCATTTGTCAGGATCGGCAGAAGCCAGTTCCCATCTTCTTCCTATTTCTTCCAATTTTTGTCCGATGAATCCTCTTCCATTAGTTTCCGGTCCCCAATCCATCAGATTCTCGGGCTCGGGAAATACGATTCCGTCGTACAGATGCTCCATTCTAGTTGGATAATCATACGGTTCATGGGTAGCTTTAAAATGGCAACACATCAGAAACGGCTGCTTCTTCTCCCAGGCTTTCATCCATTCTATCGCTTTCTCCGTCACAATATCGGTAGAGAATCCCTGCACACACTCACCGAAATTACGATTGCCCGGCCACGGATCGGAACTATTGATAAACAACGGATCGCGATATACTCCTTGATCGTAAAAAATTGAATAATAATCAAATCCTTGCGGCTGGGATTTTAAATGCCATTTACCGACCAAGCCTGTTTGATAGCCTGCCTGCTTCAAGATAGTAGCAATGGTAGGCAACGAAGTGTCCAACGAATCGGCTAATGTATAGACACCGTTTTTATGGCTATAAGCTCCTGTCAGAATAGAAGCGCGGCTTGGCGATGAAATAGAATTTGTACAGAAACAATTATCCAGCACCACTCCCTCGGAAGCTAAACGACGAATATTGGGATTATGCGCATAATCAGCCAATATTCCTCCATAAATTCCCCATGCTTGCGCTGTATGGTCATCACTTAGGATGAAGAGAATATTAGGACGTTCCTCCCCTGCTATTTTTATATCTGTCTGAGCACATATTTTCCCGTTCATACAGGCAGCCAGCACGCCCAGTACAGACAATGAAATTTTTTTGTCCATAATGTATTTTAGTCCAATTTAAAAGTATATTTCGCAATCAGAAACGAAATCGAATAAATAAAAACTACTTTTTTATACTAAATTACCCCCTTGTTACAATATCCGTAACAAGGGGGAATCATATTTCAAATGTTTTAACTCATATTGTTTTTTTGTTACAATTTTATCATCTCCCCTACAAACTCAAAGCCCATAGTAAGTGCCGGAGATGAAGCACTCTCCGCTATATTAAGTACTCCCTTAATTGTATACTTTTGGGTCGCTTCATCGTATTGAATAGTAAATGATCCCGGATTCGAAAGATCTACTTGCTTGTCTTTATCAACCCCCGTAAATCCTACCGCTCGGATGTCTGCCTTGGAATACTCACCGGGAAGTAAAACCGTCGTATTTAGCGCTATTCTAAGAGTATTATTTGTAGTATTTCTATCAAATAAAATCAACAGTAAATAATCGGTTTGAATTTGATATCTTGCCATTATAGATTCGAAAAACAGATCTGTATCGGGCGTATCTTTTGCCTCTATTCTGAGTTCTGTTGAAACTCCACTGCCGTCATTCGCTATTATTTCAATAACAGCCGTACCGGAGGCCAAAACCTCAATGATACCATTCTCCAATGAAATGACCTCATCGCCTTCCTTCAAATTATAAGATACAGATTTATCCTCCACATTATCCGGCAATACAACAAGGGTAGCATTCAAATCGTAAGTATCACCGACTACCAAGTCCAGAACTCCCATTCCATCCGCTACAATAATTTCTTCCACTCTTACCTGATAATCTACGGCTACTCTGTATTTGGATTGAAATCGTGCTATATTTGCATTATCTACCAGAGTGACCGTCAGTTCTGCTTCACCAGAGGCAATACCCGTAATTACTCCTTCACGGTTTACTGTGAAAACGTCCTCGTTACTTGAGCCAAACCGAAATGAGTATTCCTCCAGATTACCAGCATTATCCGGAATAACGCTAACACGCAGAGCAGTGGTAATTCCTACTTCATCAAAAACAATATCCCCCTCTTCGGTTATATACTCATTTTCGACAGAAATCCCGGTAACAGGGTTTTCCACCACCTCTACCTGACTAATTTCATCGTCATCACCGCAAGCCGCACATATAACAGCCGCAGCAAACATTAAATATAATAATTTTTTCTTCATATTTACTTCATTATAAATCGATTGATCTGCCAATTATTCGGGACAGCGTACACCCTCCACCCAGTTAAGAGTCTTATTTATATCCCAGCCATTTCCGGTCCAGTCTCTGACAACATCGCCTTCACCTTCATTAAATCTCCAGTAAGCAATCATATCCTGATAATTGTCCGGAGATATATAGCACATATTATTCTGAATCTCGCTCTGTGTCAAAGCCTTTTTCCATACACGAACTTCACTTATGACTCCGTCCAAATAGCGGGAATCCAGCGAAGAGCCAATACAGAACCTGCGTTTATCTGTCTTTCCACACAAGGTAATAGGACCACGCGGAGCATCTACCTGTCCGTCCAATTCACCATTCACATAAAGCTTAATGCTAGAACCGTCGAACACAACTGCAAGATGATACCATTTATTCACTTCGAACTCCGTCTTGCCCGTGACAGGATAGCCACCTCCGGCCAATTGAATCTGATTCGGCTTAATAGTAACATCACCAAAGCGCAATAGAAATTCTTCCTCCACTCCCATTACAGTACTAATATACGGATTTATGGCAGCGAAGTTGTTCACCTTAACTCTCGCCTCCATCGTGACTTGCGGCACACTCGCCAACGCAGGATCATCCTCAAAAGCAAGCTTCATGTTAGTCCGGTAAAGAGTGGCAGCCTTAACTACCATCACTTGATTCAATACAAGATAAATCGTTCGGGAAGATTCCATAACAGGCATATCACCAGTCACATTCGTAATAGTTATAGGCACACAATAGATAACCCCCTCTTCAAAATTAGTAGTTCTCAATAAAGAAAAGATCAATTGTTCTGAAATATTCTCACCTGCTTTCAGCACAATTTCGTCATTGGACAACATATAATCTTCAACAGGAACAATCTTATATTTCTTCCCATACTCCGCATTGTAACCCTCCAGCTTATCCGGATCCACTTTGACTTTAATCAGTTGATCCCCCATTGCCTGGCAAGAAGCCGAAACTGTCACACCAATGTCAGCCGGACCATCCACTGTATATTTAACAGTAGGAGAATTTTCAGTGCCGGTAAAGTATAAAGCATCTTTCAATGGTTCCGCATTTGTACAAGCAAACAAAACGGCCCCCCATAACATAATCAATAATAAATATTTTGTCTTCATATCTTTTCTGCTTTTTAGATATTATTTCTTCGCAGGATTCATTATCTGGATAGCCTCACGAAGATATTTATATTCAACATCCGTATGGTTATACTCATATTCCATATGGTAACTTCCAATCCCTCCCTTATGCTGTTTTTCCGTTATTTCTTCCGGTTGCCAGCGTGCCATTCCAAGCAAAGAGGGAATCGTGCCTAGTTCCGGATCTTTATATCCGGCTCCTCCCGTTGACCAGAGGCTCTCAAAATTTTCTGTAACTATAAAACGTTCTGGGCTAATATGTTTACTCACCGTATTAAATCGATATTGCAAAGAAGAAGGAGCAGTTGTACCATATGCCTGGGCAATTGCATAATTTGCATATTTCCATCCTTCTTCCGTGATTTTCTCTATATATCCGTCCACACAGATGAGCTTATCCTCTCCCAAATTAGCACGCATTTCTCTCAATAAAGTAGTCATATTCACCGACTTATTGAATAAGTCACCACTGCTACATTCATGGTCGAAATCGACTCCATCATACCCATATTTGAACACACTGTCGGCTACCGCCTTCGCCACAGCAGGAATATTCTCCGCCACATTCTCAAAATTACCGGGGAAGTTGGACATATTATGAGAAAATATAGTAAATGTCACCTTGGTTCCATATACCTCTTGCACATATTTCAAATCCTCCATCTGCGCTTGAGTCAAGCTATGCCATGTTCCCCAAATAGAAACCACGTCTACACTGTCAGGCAAGTTACGCAGATATTTTACAGGAGATGTTCCGGCTGCCTTCCAGCCGCCAAACCATCCAAAAGCCAACTGATGATCTGACTTTTTATAGGCTCGCAGATTCTCATAATATTGGGCATCTTTCACAACAGGCACTTGGAGCGATATATTTTCTATCTCCGTATCACATGCCACCATAACCATAGCCAATACGAAAAGTCCAAAGACTCTATTCATTATCTTATTCATAGTAATAAAATTAGATACATAATTATTTTTTATCCCACCACAACTTTACATTTCCATAGTCCTTGCCACCAAGAAAATCAGTTACGGCCTTATTTACCTCTGTTGTATTCGTATCATATTCTGTAGACGGAAGCGGAATACGACGAGGACCGGAAGCGTCCACTTGCCCTGAACTGGCATTTGTTCCATACAAGTTAAACAGTTTCGGATACCCGGTCCGACGATATTCGCTCCAAGCCTCCTGACCTTCCGGAAACATAGCGATCCATTTCTGCGTGATAATACGCTCGAGTTTCTTTTCATCACGATCAACAGCATTCCATGCAATAGTAATTGTTGAAGCTGCCACCGCACTACCTGTTGTTCCCGAGGGCGCAGTGAACGGCACAGGTTTATATTCATCACCTCTTGTCAGATAATCACCCAAGGACACTCCCCACTGCTCAAAAGACTTCGTAATACCTGTATTATATAGTCCTTCCATTTCACCGCCCATATTCCAACCATGAAGCCTTCCTTCCGCACGCAAGAAATAAACCTCCGCAGCACACATCCACTGAACGGGTGTCTCTGCAAATATATTCGGAGCCGACAACTTAACGTAATTCGTCTTATTAGTAATATTCACCCCTAATCGTGCCCCATGAAGCTTATCACCAACTTCACCATATTCCGATTCTTGGAAATATTTGGAAAGACGAGGATCATTGTAACCCTTCATTATAGACTCAATATCAGCTCCCATTCGTACATCCTCATAATTATCCCAGCAAATCTTCAAAGGATGAAATACAGAGATCCCGTTTCCCGACTGCAACAGGGCATTTTCCGCATTTTCCGTAATCACTCCATTCTTAACTGCTTCCTCAGCTAACTTTCGTGAAGTTTTTCCATTCACCTCAAATCCCTCCACATAACAGGTACGCATAGCCAAACGCAGTTTTAATGAATTCGCGAATTTCAACCACCTCGTGAAATCACCTCCATATACCAGATCATATTTACTCAAAGGCTTACTTCCCGGATGAACAGCGACATAATCCTGCAATTCCGCTATAGCCTCATCAAGATCTTCGAAAAAAGATTTATAGATATCTTCCTGTGAATCATAAGGAGTTTCCAAGCCCCCGTGTCCAAACTGCAGATAGGGCAAAGGACCATATATATCCGTTATCCGATGCATAGCAGCCACCTTTAATATTTGTGCCACCGCATAAGCTTCCGGAAACTCATCCTTGCCATTATCACGAATTTGTTTCCATGCCGACATCACATTAGTAAATGCGACCTCGAAAGCAACGTCATTCCATTTATCATACCGCAAGTTATAATGGCAAGCAGAATTCGATCCCCACGTACCAATGGGTGTCATGTATCCTGAATGCATATCGCCGCATAAGTTTTGAGCGCGTTGAAATTGATTAGCGTCCACATCACTGGTCGGTATAACATCCATCTGCATAGCCGGAAAGAAATTCCCTATTTTCATCAATCCGACCAGCATATATTCCGGGACCTCTGTAGGATCGGTATTCCACTCTTTATAATTATCCGTACACGATGAAGCAATCAACATAGCCGCTCCTAACGTGCATACCATATGTCTTATTTTTCCTAATCTTTTCATTGTATTATTCCTTTCTGGTTAGTTAATATTGGAATTTCACACTAAACCCGATGCTACGTACACTTGGTTGCATAAAATAGTCAAACCCTTGATAATATGTACCCGTAGAGGCCGATAATTCCGGATCAAAAGGTGCCTTATTATGAAACATGAACAGATTCTTACCAATAAGCGACACTGTTAGATTTTGTATCTGATTGCCAAACCATTTTGTTGGAAATGTATACCCTAAAGTTGCTTCTCTAAGCCGTACATTTGTCATACTATAGACATAATTCGCCAAGACTCCGGTCGCCCCATTACCAAGTACATTATAGTAATCTTTTGCTGTCACACGGCCACTATTAAGATTCACTCCACCATTATCTCGTACTATAGCCGATGTTTTAGAAGTTCCATAGTAATCCATTTTAGCTTGTGTAGCAGACACGCCTACTCCACCGATACGAGCATCAATCAGGAAACTAAGATTAATGCCTTTCCAGCTGAAACTGTTATTCCATCCCCAATTGAATCGTGGTGCCGCACTACCGGCTTTTATCCAGGTATTCGGGTCAGCCTCAATAGCACCCGTATTTGCGTCAACTTTAATGTTGCCTAAATAGTCAATCTTCAACCCAGTTACATAAATATCACTCAGAGTACCTCCCTCTTTCACTATCATTTTATAGCTTCCTTGCGGATTGAAAGGTTCTATCTCTGTAATGGAAATGGGTTCTCCTGTAATTGGATTGGTAGCACCACCGGGTAACAGATAAACAACCTTATTACGATTCATAGTAAAAGTCAGATTCGAGTTCCATTTTACAGGCCCAAGATTAGCGTCAATACCCAAACGCGCTTCAATACCCCAGTTATTTACCTTACCGCCATTCAACATATAGTTGCTATAACCCGTACTCGGCGGCATTGTATAATTAATGAACTGATTGTAAGTATTACTATTATAATAGGTGAAATCAATATTCAACAAATTCTGAAACATTCTCAAGTTCATACCGATTTCAACAGATTTTGTGCGTTCAGGCTTCAGATCCGGATTCAATAATCTGGAGGAAGTGTTGACGATACCATCTTTCACGGTATAGGTGGGCATTGTAATCTGCCGCATCGGCGGATTACCCACTTCACTGTAAGAAGCTCTGAACTTTAAAAAGGAAATATATGCTTTTGACAAATCAAACATCTCACTGACAACTGCAGATACACCTACCGATGGATAAAAGAAACCACTTTTCTCATTATCCGTATTTGCTAAAGTAGAAAACCAGTCATTGCGGGCAGTTAAATCCAGATATGCCCAACTCTTATACCCCAACTGGAAAGTCGCAAAAACAGCTTGATTATTATCTATATATCCCGCTTGTTCAGCCTTGGTATTTGCACCATTTTTACTTATATTGTTAAAAGAGAAAAAGTTGGGAACAGTAGCCAGATGTCCCTCATAGTTCGTCATTTCATAGGTTTGATGATTAAAACTGGCTCCCAAGTTTGCTGTAATTCCCCAATTCTCCCAACGTTTATTAATCTGTGCCATGACATCTCCATAGGTATTCTTATATCCAGACTTCATGTTCATATAATTACCATATTCAGATGCAAACAATTGGTCGGAAGAGGCCGCAATTTTACGTTCATATATATCATTGCTATTGTCTACGCGCATACGGCCAACCACATTCATCCAATCAAAAACTTTATAATTCAAATTAGCCGAGAACATGTAGCGAGATTTATGATTACTCATATTCTCACGATTCACAATCCAATACGGATTTTCTATTGCAAATCCCTGATTACCATAAGGCCAGTATTGCACATCATAATATTTCTCACTATTATAACGTTCATATACCTTATATTTATTCAAATCATCTCCCCTGGGCATGAGGTATAATGCAACAAGTGGGTTATGATATTGCCCCTGCGACATCATATTATTATCATTGGTAATCACATAAGAGGCACTCATATCCAATGTCAACTTATCCTTAATTAATTCAGTCGTATTACGCAATGTAAAATTATACCGGTTATAAGTATTATTAGGTATAATACCACGCGCATTAGTCGATGCTACAGAGAAATAAGTCTGATTGCGGTCATTGCCTGCTGACAAACCTAACGAGTTAGTTTCTGTGAAACCTGTTTGAAAGAAATCTTTAGGTTCCCATGTCGCATCCTTTTTAGCTCCCCAGCTAGCAAACTCACCTTCTAGCGATCCATAAGTCGTCTGAAACTCCGGCATTACCAATGGACTCATGAACTGAGTATCGTTAGAATAATTAATTCTCAACTTCCCCTCTTCTCCTTTTTTTGTTGTAATCAACACAACACCATTGGCACCCTGCGAACCGTAAAGCGCAGCAGCCGCTGCACCTGTCAATACAGACATCGATTCAATATCATCCGGGTTTATACTGGAAATCCCATCACTATCTCCTCCATCTGCATTCTCATAAAAGCTTTTTTCCTGATTAGAACGCATAGAAGCCATAGGAATACCGTCAATTACATACAAGGCATTGTTATCATTTGTGATAGATTTCAAACCGCGCATCACAACACGGGTAGAACCACCAATACCAGACGCACTTTGGTTAATAGTCACCCCGGCAATCTTACCAGCCAGACTATTCATGAAACTAGCATCCTTTACAGTAGTAAGATCAGCAGCTTTCATTTCTTGCACATTATAGGTCAATGATTTCACTTCGCGTTTAATACCCAAAGCGGTAACAACCACCTCATCCAGCACTTCATTATCCGGACGCATGGTTATACTGTAAAAGTCCTTTCCGGAAACAGGTATCAATTGAGTGGCATATCCGATATAAGAGACTTTCAAAGTAGAATTACTCAAAGCAGACATTGAGAAATTTCCATCCAAATCGGTAATGGTACCAGTATTAGTACCCTCTACTGCAACATTGACACCAATCAAAGGTTCTCCCTTCTCATCAACAATTTTTCCTTTCACCGTCTTTGTAGTCTGAGAATTTGTTACCTTTTTTTCAGGAACAATCATAATATACTTATCAGTCAATTTATAAGAAAACCCTGTTCCTTTCAAAATTGTTTTTAGCGCAGTCTCTAACGGTTGGTTTACTATATTCAAAGATAATTGTCGTTTATCTGAAAGTTGTGATTGATTGTAAGCAACGGATAATTTAGACTGTCTTTCGACTTCCGACAATGCCTTTTGTAAAGTGATTTCTGCATTTTTTATAGTAATACGAATATTACTTTGGGCAAATGCTGTTGTTTGTAATATAAACAAACAGCAAATAATTATTGTACTTTTAGCTGTTTTTAGATATAAATTCATATCTTCGTAGCGTTTTTAGTGTTAAACTCATAATATTAATTCCATCAAAAATCTAGTATTTTACATTTTAATACTAAAAAACTTATTTCATATCCGGAACCAGGCGGCATCCTCGTTCCGGATACTTTTTTACATAATGATATATTTTAAGGTTAAACAATCGAGCTTCTTATTCTATTTCACAGTTTTCATATAGCAAACATTTTTATCTATTTTGTAAGTAAACTTTCCAGTCACTTCTTTCATTACCTCCATTATTTCTCCAATATCCGTATTCTTGCTAAAACTAAAGTTATATTCATCTGTTGTAAATAACTTCGTATTATATTGGAAAGTTATGTCAAAACGCCTTTCCAAAGTCAGCAGAATCTCTTCCATTGTACTTCCACGAAATACAATCTGTCCTCTCTGCCAAGCTGTTACATCTTCCAGATCAGCTTCTTCAATTTTACTTTGAGCTGTCTTTCGATTATAAACTACCTGTTGCCCCGGTCTCAAAATATAAGAATGATCCGATTGTTCATAGTTCACTTTTATCTTGCCTTGAATCAAAGTTGCAACAATTTCCGAATCTTCAGGATAAGCAGCTACATTAAATTCTGTTCCCAAGGCAGTTACAGACATATTGGCAGATCGCACAATAAATGGTTTATCCGGATCCTTCTTAACTTTAAAATCGGCTTCTCCTATTAGATAAACAGTACGAGTATCTCCTTTAAATGCATCCGGATAGAGCAATAACGTTCCGGAATTCACATGAACCCGGCTACCATCCGGTAATTCAAACTCATATGTTTTTCCATCAGGAATATATTGCTCAATCATCGCAGCCGTTTCCTCTTTAAAAGTATTCTTTGTTAACCAAAATGTACCGGATACCGTTACAACAAACATTGCGACTGCTGCCGCATATTTCCAGGGAAACAACCGATACCGCTTTTTAGTGCCGGCAGATACTCCGACTTTATCATATACATTCTCTAAAGAAGTCCATGTGCCTGCATCAACTTTGCCTTCTGTTTCTTTCCATAATGTACTCAACGCTATATCTTTCTCATCAGCATGCTCCTCGTCTAACAACCATTGATGTACTTCTTTGGTTACATTCTCGCTATGCTCAGAAGCGGTGAATACATTGATAATTTTTTGAATATAATTCTTCATTTTAGATTTGCCTTATATAATATAGACAACTAGCTAAAACGGACTACTCAACTGAAATAGAAAAAAAATGCGATTAAGATGACTTTTTTTAATTCTTGTAGTGCAAGATAGATGTGGCGTTCCACTGTACGGATAGAAAGTTGTAGTTTATCAGCAATCTCCTGATTACTCATACCGTTTTGCCGGCTCATAGAAAAAACTTTTCTGCGTTGTTCCGGCATATTATCTAAAGTAAGTTTTATCAGAAGTTGTAGTTCTTTTGCATAAAGTTTATCGTATATATCAAATTCAAAAGAAGGAGAATCTTCCTGGGACAATTTCTCCTGATAACTAAGTTCTACGGACTGATGCTTCAAAAAGTTATAAATCTGATTACGAGTCATCGTGTAAATATAACTATCCCATGTCTCTTTGTTTTCCCAGATTTCCGGATTATCCCACAGTTTGACAAATATATCCTGAGCAATATCTTCAGCATCTTCTTCCGAACGTAAAATCTTCCATGCAAAAGCCTTTACCTTCGGAAAAGTAAGAATGAAAAACTGCTCGAATTTTTTCTTCTTTTCTTGTTCACCAATATGTGTCATCAGAGATTTTCGGCTATTATCGTTTTAATACGGAAGTCAAAAGTAGATACTTTTGCACAAAAAAACAAATAATAGGAACATAAAAACGAATTTACCAGCAAACAATAAAGAAATCCCAAATAGTAAGAAACCGTGTCCAAAAGACTCTGAACACGGCTTCTTATTTTTAAGTCAAAACTACGAATAAACTGAAAGGATCAAGGACAAGGTACCTCAGTCATCCATTCTATATCACCACTTCCTTGTTTTACAGCAGTATGACCATGCCCGGTATAATCCTTACACTCATCACTCATGTCATCCAGTTTCCAATATCCTTCCAATCCTTCACTGTCCACTTCTACAAAACAACGATGAAGCGGATTCTTTAATTCGGAAGATGTCAATGCCCTTGTCCAGAAACGTGCCTCGCTCACAGAACCTTTCAAATAGAAACCGTTTTGTACTCCCGGTGCAGCTCCGATGTAGAACTTATCCGACAATGAAATCGGATTTGCATATTCAGCCTGCACAAACAAAATTCCATCAATATACAAAGACAAGGTATTATTCTCAAACACTCCGGCTACATGATACCAAGCATTCTTTTCGAGCGTATATCCCAACTTACCGGCATAGACAGACCACCCTTTCGTCGCAAACATAAAGACAGGCACATCTCCTTCACCACCTACACGGTCAGGAGTTCCGTCTACAAAAATCCATGTACCTTTCTCTGCATTCTCTCCTACAGGGAAACCTATGATACTCATCAGATTACCTCCATAGTATTTAGGGAATTCCCATAAACTTACTCTTGTCTCGATAGTAAATGCACTCATATTCTGAAATCTGCTGACATCATTATCCTTAAAGTTTATCTTAAAATAATTCTGTCCGTTCAGTTTAGGAACATTTACAAGTAACTTTCTATTGACTATCACATACAAAACATCACTTCCCGGCAAACTAGGATAATCCTTATTTTTACTAACCAATTTTACTGGTAACAAAAAATTAACGCCTTTCTGTATGGCATCTATGTCCTTTACTACCAGTTTTACTGCTTCGGAACGATATTTTCCGCTTTCCACCCACACAGAACTGCTTGACAACACACAAGCACCTTCCGGCAGAGTCTTGTAAGACTCTCCATGATCACTATTATAGCGTTCCACCAACGAATTGTCAATCATCAATTCACCTTCGATATTTGAATTTGCAATCAACGAACTGGAAATCGTTATTCCCAGTTCATCGTTATTGTTCGTTGCAGAAAAAGTCGTTATAGGAGTTTTTTCAGCAGCAGTGATATACACAGCTTCCACATCTACGCTTTCATTGCAGGACGTTCCTATAAAGGCAAGGCATGAAAGGCACACAACAGCCAATATATTTTTTGTGAATAAATTCTTCATTTCTTTACAACTTTATAATTGTTATTCTTCGACTTCAACCTCTTCTCCATCTGTTTTATCTTCCAGTGTTTTACCAGCAGGATTCATAATCTGAATCGCTTGGCGTGCATAATAGTAATTATTAGGTGGCACAGGCAAATTCAAATGGTTTCCTTCAGCATATCCGAACTGCAACACATACGCACCGCAACCTGCCACGTTTTTAGGACTTTCAGCAGCATAATGAGCCATTCCCCATAAACTTGGAATATATTCATTGTCATATCTATAATTCACTCCACCTTGTCCAAACGCATTGCCAACCTGACTCACCCATTCACAAAAGATCCTCTTTTCATTCGGAAATCCTTTCCCATAATCTTGCCATCCATCCTGACATCTGTTATTCAGTGAAGATTCGGAACTAGCATTATATGCCTGACCGATAAAATAATCAAAACGGTCCGCATATTCAGCGTCATTCCACTGTCCGTCAACAACCAACAATTTATGTTTACCATTCACATTATATTGCTCATCACACTTAGGCCCCAAATATTTACTCATCACATCAATGAAAGTACGCATCATTTCTGTGGTATAACTATCTCCGCCGAAACTTGGTTCATAATCCAAATCAAATCCGTCCAATCCCCATGTATAAATAGAATCAACCAGATTCTCAGCATATACTATCATCGAATCCAAGTCCTCTCTCCCTTCTCCAGTCGTAGCAAAATATTTGTCCGGCCACATTGTCAACAACACTTTGGTACCTCTGCGCTCTTGAAGGAATTTCACATCCTCCCGATTCTGTTTATTATTCACATATCCCGTAAAGAATGAGACAATATCAAGACTGTCCGGGATACCTCTTAACCGGGTCTGCATGGAAGAAGTAGCAGGACTATAGTTCATCCATGCAAAGAAAATCTTATGTTTCGAGTTCTTGTAGGCAATCAACGCAGCCTCTTCTTCCGGCGTCAATTCCTTATATTTCATTTCCGGCAAAATAGTCGGTTCAGCTTCTATCCAATCGCTACATCCGATAATCTGGGTCACCATAAACAGGCAACACAGAAATTTTATTATCCGATCGTTTTTCATATCCATATAAAACTATTAAGATTATACACTATATTTTTAATTCTGATAAGGTTTATCATTTCTTTTATCCCACCAAAGTTTCGTTCCACCATTATCTGCACCATCGAGCAATTCAGAATTATTCACGGCTTCCTGATACAAATCGGGATAATCTTTCGACAAGTTGGTAGGATAAGGCAATCTTGCCACTTGTTTCTTAGAGTCGATAAGCCCGCCACTATTATTTCTGGCTACCCGAATCACTCTCGGACATCCCGTTCTTCTGAATTCGCTCCATGCTTCTTGTCCGTCAGGGAACAGAGCAATCCACTTTTGAGTAATGATTTTCTCCAACTTTTCATCAAAGCCAGTGGCATCCGCCCAATTCACTGACACTTGTCCCGTACTACTGTCACTATAACTGGAGTTCTTCGGATCAACATAGCCTTTCGGCAAAGTAGTCCGTTTTATGTATGCACTCGCGTCTCCCGCTTTTGCTTGAGTAGCCCCCAAAGGTTGGGAGAAAGCAGTTGCAATTCCATTTTCATACAATGTTTCTGCATCGCCTCCCGCATTCCATCCACGCAAAGCAGCTTCCGCACGCAGAAAATAAACTTCTGCAGCATTCATAAACTGGATAGGCGTACTTGAAGAGACATTTAGATTAGAGAACACCTTATAGTCATTTCCATTGAACATACTACCACATCTGATTCCGTTATATTCTTTAAATCCGGAAACTTCCGATTTGGCAAACCAAATATCCAGACGAGGATCCTCATACCCTTTTAAGTAACCCTCCATGGTTGCCCCCAAACGACTGTCGTTATAAGTATAACAAATCATATACAAAGGATTGACTGTTGCAGAACCATCCACTTTTAACATGGCATTATCCTCATTATCTATAAACACGCCATCTCTTATCGCTTCTTCTGCTTTCTGTTGAGCCATCGTTTGATTCACATACACGATACGAAGAGCCAGACGCAACTTTAAAGAATTGGCAAACTTTACCCATTTTTCAAAATCACCGCCATAAATCTTATCATAACTCACCAATGGTTTGGCACCAGGATTATCTTTGATAAATTCTTTCAATATCCCGATTGCTTCATCCAGTTCACTAAAGAACTGTTCATAAATGACTTGTTGTGAAGTGAACGGAACATTAGAAGCTGGTGCGAAATCCTTATAAGGGACCGGACCATACATATCCGTGATACGGTGCATACCGAATACTTTCAGAATCTGTCCCACCGCAAATGTGGAAGGATTGACATTTCTCTTGGTATAAAGAGTATACCAAGGAGTCATATAATTCTGATAAGCCACAGTATAAGCAGCCGCACACCAGTCAGAATACATGTCATACGTCGTATTATTCCTTCCGTTACTATCAAACATGTTGGAAGCTCCCTGATGTCCGGAAAAGATATCTCCGGCAAGGCTAAACATTTTCTGATAGTTATTGACATCTATATTCTGATCTTTTGTAATACATGGATACATCTGATACTGCATTTGCGTTATCATTGATCCCGTACCCAGGTTATCATACCCTAACTCTTCTTCCGTTACGGCATTGGGATCGGTATTTGTCTCCATGAAATCTCCCGTACAAGCCCCCAACATCCACAAAGAACAAGCAGAAACCAGAAGCAGACTTTTGCCGAAATATCTATTATTTAGTATCATTTTCATCTGTTTGTTAATTTAGTTATAATGTAAATTTAAGACTCACACCGAAGCTTCTCAAGCTCGGCATCAGGAAGTAATCGATACCTTGATAGAAAGTACCCACCGAAGAGGTCAGTTGCGGGTCGAAAGGAGCCTTATTATAAATCATAAACAAATTACGTCCGGTTACGGACAGAGTCAAATCTTTCACAAAGTTCTTGAACAATGGTTTGAAACGATAAGAAAGCGAAGCTTCCCTCAAACGTATATTGGTAGCATCATATACATAATTGGACAATACGCCTGTACCTGCTCCCATTTGAGTATAGTAGGTTTCCGCATCCATCAGCACTCCGTTTACAAGCACACCACCATTGTCACGTGCCTTTGCACTTTGTTCGGATGCACCGAAAGAATCCAGAACAGCTTGTGTTGCAGAAACTACTTTTCCGCCAATCCGGGCGTCAATCAAGAAGGAAAGAGTAAACCCTTTATAACTGAACACATTGTTAAATCCCAAAGAACAATCCGGATTGGTATTTCCCGCATAAATAAGGTTTTCATTGTCCACCATCATGCTCAAAGTATTTGGATTCACATATACATATCCATTTCCGTCTTTCTTCACCGAATTGACATATATATCACCGATAGAACCGCCTTCATCGATATAGTTCCGGAATGAATATGAAAGGCCACCCATGTCAAAATGCGAAACATCCATATTGGCTCCGGTGAACGGATTAGGAATATTTCTCACCAATTCCACAATCTTATTTTTATTGTATGTAACAGTAAGTTTAGGCGAATAATTAAACTCTCCAAACGTCAGGTCGGCATCAATAGAAGCCTCAAGACCTTTATTGTTTACTTTACCGGCATTCACATAGAAGTTGGCATAACCGCTACTTTCCGGTGCTCTGAATTTGAACAACTGGTCGTAGGTGTTAGCATTATAATAGGTGATGTCTAATCCCAGTTTGTTATTCAGGAAGCGGGCATTCAAACCAATTTCAAACGATTGTGTCTTTTCAAATTTCAGGTTATCGATAGGCAGGTCAGGATTAATACTTACACCACCGCCCGGACTAATCGGATAAGACGGAATCGTGATTCCTGCAAGTGACATCGGCACATTTCCTACCTTGGCATACGACAGGCGAAGCTTGGAGAACGTCAATATTTTCTCCGGAACTTTAAAGAACTCTGTCAATACAAAAGACATACCTACCGACGGGTAGAAGAAACTCTTGTTCTTGGTATTGGCTAACAATGAAGTCCATTCGTTACGTCCGGTTACATCAAGGAATATTTTTCTTTTCCAATCCACAGAAGCACTGAAGAACACAGCTTGCGACTTCATCGTTTTACCTTCCTGATATTGGGGTTCCGGAGTCAGGTTGTTCAATGTAAACTTATTGGCTACACTGGCAAGAGGTGCTCCGAATTCCAGTTTGTTAGAATTGGCCGTATAATCGAATGACGCATTCTTAAAGCTGGCACCCGCATTGACTACAAATCCCCAGTCTGATACCGTTTTCTGGAAATTGGCAATCACATCCCCATAATCCTGGATATTCTTTTCCGTCGCCAACAAGTACGAACCTTTATCCGAACTGGAAGCCAGCAACAACAATGTAGAAGCATAATTCTTGATTTCATTCTTCTTGTTATCGCGGTCCGTACGGAAACGGGCACTGATGTTAAACCATTCATTGAACGTATATTTCAAACTTCCTCCAATAATGAAACGCTCATTATGGTTAATGTTGAAATTGCGGTGCGTAATCCAATACGGATTCTGGATACTTCTCTTTTGGTCGCCATAAGGCCAAAACTGAACTGGGAATCCTCTGTCCGCACTGTAACGCTCGTAAGATTTATACTTATCTATATTATCACCGCGAGGAAACAGATAGATCGGTACAATCGGATTATAATAGTCACCCTGCGAAAGCATATTCTGTGCTTTCTTGTTCGTATACATAAAAGTAGCTCCCAAAGAAAGTTTGTCCGTAATGGTATATGTACCATTATAGGAAACGTTGTAGCGGTCGAGGTTGTTGTTATGGACTACCCCACGGGCATTATAAGAAGAAAGAGAAATATAGGATTTATGATTCTCCGTTCCCAACTGTGCCCCGATGCTGTTGGAGAAACTCATGCCTGTGTCAAAGAAATCTGCCGGATCATAATTCGCAGGAGTCTCCAGCTTCGGTCCCCAACTGGAAAATTCATCCGTACGGCTTCCGTACGTATTTTGCAACTTCGGCAAGAGAAGCGGTTGGTAGAAATCGGAATAATGGGAGAATGAAATACGAGGCTTTCCGTCTTTCAGTCCTCCTTGCTTGGAAGTCAACATGATTACTCCATTAGCAGCCTGACCACCATAGAGAGCGGCTGCCGAAGGTCCTGTCAACACAGTCACTTCCGCAATATCCTCCATATTGATATTGGAGATACCGTCACCTTCGTCCACTCCTCCATACTGCGCATTAGAGGTAGCCCCTCTCCGCGGGAAAAGGTCAGGAAGCGGTATACCGTCCAACACATACAATGCATTATTGTTTCCTTCCGCATTTACAGACTTGCTACCACGCATCACCACCTTTGTGGACCCACCGATACCGGAAGCTCCCTGGCTAATTGTGACACCTGCCACCTTACCGTTCAACGCATTCGGAACACTAGCTTCTTTGACAGACATAAACTGTGCATCGCCCAGTTTCTGCACATTATAACTCAACGCCTTATCCGAACGTTTGATACCCAATGCAGTGACAACGACTTCATCAAGCACTGCATTGTCTTCTTGAAGTACAATATTCAAAGTTGCATTTCCCGTAATTGTTACATTTTGAACCGTATATCCCACATAAGAAAATTCAAGGACATCCCCTTTCTTCGTCCTAATCGTAAAATTACCGTCAATATCTGTAATTGTACCGATATTTGAACCCTTTACTTTTACATTTACTCCAATAAGAGGTTCGCCATTCACATCCTTTACTATACCTTTTACCGGAATAGTCGCATCTTCCATTGTTTTTTGCACGAAAGGTTTTGCGGAAAGAATAATCTGTTTATCCACCACCGTATAAGATATAGAAGTACCCCGGAATATTTCATCCAGAATGTCCTGTATCTTGCCGGAATTATTATTCACTGAAACAATGCGGTTCTTCTGAATCGCCTTATCATTATAAAGGAACACATAATCCGAACTTTCCTCTATCTTATTCAGTACCTGTTCAATAGATACATTATTCATCGAAATGACTCCCCGTATACGTTGGGCATAGCCATTTGCTGCAGAAAGTTGCAACACGACTGCAAAAAGTAATGTTAGACTAATCCTCATAACTAAAGGAAGTTTTAGATTTAAAGCATATTTAAAGCATAATGCAATAAATGAATGATTTTTTTTCATACATTTGTAGCTGACTAAAGTTTATTACTAAATGAACTAAGGTGTTGATTCCGGTTAGCGTTTGCGAGACCCTGTACCGTGAATCTTAGATTTGGGAGAAGACAGCCGTTGGTAGCGGCCCTCCTCCCTTTTTTGATTATCAATATGTGTTATATCATAGGCTATTTGTTTTTTCAGATGATTACTAATATAAATCTACTATTATTTTCGTCTTTGTAAATGTATCATCTTCCCGTTGTTCGGGAGTCAAAATTTTCCATTTCAGGTTTGCCGACTTAGCTAAATAATCTAATATCTGCGTCAATGTTTCCGTTCTGAAAGTGGCCCGATAGCTATACTCCTTTCCCAAATGATTATTAAATTCAATATCTACATTGAAATGGCGTTCCAGACGCTTGATAATTTCTTCCAACGAAGCATTTCGGAATATCAACTTTCCATCCTTCCAAGCCACCTTCCCATAAACATCCACTTGGTTTTTCTGCACCTGACGGGTTTGTTTGTCATAAACCAACTGTTCACCGGGAAACAATGTAATCGTTTTTTGTCCGGGAGGCAGTACGTTGACTTTACCTTTTTCCAATACAGTTTCTATGTAGTTATCGTCCTCATAAGCTGTCACGTTAAATTGGGTACCATACACATATACGCTCAATCCACTCGGCGTATTCACATAAAACGGACGCTCCGGTTCTGCCTCCACTTGAAAATAAGCCTCACCAGTCAGTTCCACATTGCGGTTGTCTTTTTTGAAAACAGTAGGATAACGCAACTTACTACCTGAATTGAGCCAGACAACAGAATGATCCGGAAGTTCATAACGCACCACCGTTCCCATGGTAGAAGTAACTTCTGCGTATCTTATTTCTTCTTCCGGCTCTGCAAAATATAAATATCCCAAAATCAATGAAGCCAATAGCAACGGGATGGCCAGAAATGCAGCACAACGTATCAGTTGATTGTGCAGTCTCGTCCTTTTCAGCCCTCTAATCCTCATTTGAGACTGTCGATAAGCAGTTAATGCATCAATCGACTCCATTTCTCTAATATCATCACCCAAAGCTTTCGCCTTGCGGAATGATGCCTCCAGTTCTTTACTATCCATATTTCCTTTTTATAATTGCAACTACATAAATAATACAACCGACTCATTGAAAAGGGACACAAAAACCAATAATTGTTCACAAACTTGAGAAAAAACATCCGCCGGATCTTTTTTGTCGCACATAGAAAAAACTGCAGATGTTTTCCGTTTCATTGGTGTTACAAATTATATCGCTCCGACATATTCAAATCTCACTACATTTACAGAAGGATATGATGCATTTGGCTGTAAAATCAATACACCCTCAATAGTGTATATTCCAGTACCCTCATCATATTTTACAGTAAATGAACCAGGATCGTCAGAATCTAAATTCCGATAACTTCCACCACCCGATATTGTCACATAGGCACTACTCATCTGGTCTTTTGAATATTCTCCCGGCTTCAATTCCGTTGATTTCAAGGTCACCTGTACGCTATTACCGTTATCATCTCTTAATATTAACATCAAATTGCCAAATTGGTATTTAACCGCCCTAGTCAATGTCAAATGAGCATCCGCAGCAGGCATCGTTTTAGTATCCACATTTGCATTTTCACTAAGATTCTTCAAGTTACTTTCCCAAAAAGAAATTTGTTCACCAGTCATTATGGCTTCAAGAATCTGAACTTCTCCCTCTTCTGTCACTTGATTGCCGCAATGGAGCATATAACCATTCTCATATACCATAGTCTTTAATTTCAATGAAGACAAATGATTGTTATTACAGTACAATTCCTTCAGTTTTCCACTTCCCCCCACAGATAAATCAGTCAATTCATTATGACTGCAATCAAGTTTAGCAAGCTGGGACCATACAACATTTAATGTAGTCAATTCATTTCTACCAATTTTAAAAACTTCCAATCCTGTAAATTCAGTTAATCCATTCACACTTTTTATTTTGACTCCATTCACCCCACCGGTAATATCAATAGCTTTTACTGCCGACGCTTCATCAGGGGAAAGTACACCGTTACCATTCGTGTCCCACTTCGGATAAGTAACTCCGTCTATTTCCTGTTCTGTATCCATTCTGGATTGACAATAAGCTTTCAATGCAGGGTCAGTTATTCTTTCAAGCACATCATTTCTTATCATAAATGTAGCTACGATTACTACATCCTCCATAGGCATAATGAATGTGGAAGGATTTGCCTGCACATTCTCAATTACAGTATTACCGACTCTTATTTTCCATTCTTTAAATAAAAAGCCTTCAGCAGGAGTAGCCGTAACAGTGATAGCTTCTCCCGCTACGGCAATTTCCTTATCAGCTGTTGCAATGGCACCACCATAACCGGCAAATGCAGTAATAGAATGAACCGTTTTGTCTTCATCTTCTCCACACGAAAAGAATACAGCACAAACTACAGCCATAAATAAAAAACTCAATCGTTTCATGTTTTTCAATTTTTGTTGATTAATAAATTTATTACTAAATGATTCAATGTTACCAACAAACTCCTCTTGTTTCACTAAGGCGGTGAATTATCCTCACTTATCCACATTCATACTAATGATAAACTCACTTTTGATTCCTGTCAGCGTTTGCGAGACCCCGGACTATGAATCTAAAAACAAAAGAAGAAGATTGTTAATTAAGGTTCGTAGTGTAATTCAATTGAAATATATATTCCATAGGCTATTATTTTAAGTTCAACAACATTAATAATACAAACAAGATTCCCAAAAAGGACAGAGAAATCAAACTTTTTTTTATTTTTTCCCGAATCCAGTTAAAATGAGGCGATAATATCAACTGAAAACCCAAAAAAGAACAGGAAATTAGGTTTAACCAACCATCTTTTATTATATATTTGCATTGAAATGAAAAAACACAGAATCCTAAAATAATGAAAATATCTTTTTCCAAACAGACTAAAGAACGGGCTTTCAAGCAACTTTATGAGGAGTATTACGCCCCTTTCTGCCTGTATGCAAAAAGATTCATTGACAATTTGGATACACGAAAGGATATCGTTTCAGATGTATTCGCTTCATTATGGGACAAGATGGATACCGATTCTTTCGACCTACAATCGGACACTGCATTAGCTTACATCAAAATGTGCGTAAAAAATAGCTGCCTGAATTTCCTGAAACATCAGGAATATGAATGGAGCTATGCGGAAAATATACAGAAAAAAGCTCCTGTCTATGAAACAGAACCGGATAGTGTATATACTCTTGACGAACTGTACAGAATGTTGTATGAAACATTGGACAAACTTCCGGAGAACTACCGTACAGTATTTATAAAAAGCTTCTTTGAAGGCAAAACGCATGTAGAAATTGCAGAAGAGATGAATCTCAGTGTGAAATCTATCAACCGTTACAAGCAAAAGACAATGGAACTTTTGCGCAATGAACTGAAAGACTATCTGCCATTGTTACTTTTGTTATTCCATCGCGCATAACAGCCACTTCTTATCAACACATACAAACTATTACTTGTCCGTTCGGAAAGTATTAATAGTAAAGTTGTTATTGCCTAATAGCAAACTTCCAATCCTTTATATATAAAGTAGCTTTCGACTAATCATAAACTATAAATGCAAGCTTCGTTTTTATAATCAAAGGTTGCATTTATAAAAATGAAACTTGCAATTATATAATCAAAGCTTGCAATTATAGTTTATAATAGATGAAAAGCAAGTTTACAATTAATCCAAAACAAGTTTATCTATAATGAAGAATAACTTTGCTATTAATGATTCAGGCGTAAAATAGCAGTAGATTGTTATACAACTACTATGAGAAATAACGAGAATGAGTATGAGAAATGCCTATCTTTAGGGATAAATCACAGGAAAAGTATGAGAAATGCCAACTTTTAAAAGTATTTCTCATATTCTATTACATTATGTTTCAACAGGTTGACTTATATTCATGAGAATATGAGAAATAGAATTGCCAAATCATTTATGGGAGGCTGAATTCAAGTTGTAAATGCGACACCTCCTTATTTTACAAGTTCACTAGTTTTACCGGAAACCTCAACTACATTATTGCATCATCATGTAGTTCTATGGATGAGAACTGATGCGAATGGGAAAGGTATGATGCTGCCAAAGCGCGACATCCGACACGATCTATTTTGCCGTTTTCCGTCTGTGGAATAGATTCTGTAATAAAAATATGTTTGGGACGATAATATGGTTCCAATGTTGTCTGCAACTTATTTTCTATCTCTCTTGTGTCCAATTGTCCCACTATCAACAAAGTCACAGCCTGCCCTAAACGCGGGTCGGGAACAGAAGTGATGACAAATGGCACAGGAATAAACGGCCGGAGCAACTTCTCCAGTTCTTCCGCCTGAATCTTAATCCCTCCGCTATTGATTACATTATCTTTTCGCCCCAGAATCATAAAACTTCCATCGGGATAGATACGTGCAATGTCATTGGTCTGCAATGTTTCGTCACATACCAAAGGAGCATCGATGACTAATGTATTCTCTGCGGATAAAGACAATTTTACTGAAGGAAATGGATAATAATGTTCTGAAGCCGATGCTCCATTCAAACGACGAAGGGCAATATGCGACAAGGTTTCGGTCATGCCATAAGTGGAGTAAACCGCCGTCGGAAGATGTTTGATCTCCGTTTCCAGAGCCTCATCGACGGCTCCGCCTCCTATAATCAGAATATCCGTTTGTTTTAATCGCTCTTTTTCTTCGGGAACCTGCAATGTGTTATAAACTTGCAATGGAACCATTGCAACAAATCTCAAAGATTCTTTTATATCAGCCATTGGATGACCGGAAGCGGGACGAACAAGCAGGTTCAAACCTGCGACCAAAGAACGTACCACTACCATCATGGCACCGATATAACGAAGGTTCATACATAATAATGCCGACTCACCTTTCTTCAAATTCAGAAACTCACAGGTCAGGCGCGCACTTTGCATCATCCGGTCCTTACGTACCATCAGTTCTTTAGGTGTACCCGTAGAGCCTGATGTATGAACCGTAATGACCGGAGAATCATTGAACCATTCGTTCAGGAAAAGATATAAATCCCAATAAGCAGGAGAATGAGCTTCCGCTCCTCCTGCTATCAATTGACGTATATCTTCAGAAGTGTATTCTTTTCCGTCCAGTAACAGACATTGTTGTTGTCGGTTGAATATCATCACAATATCCTTTAAATATCATCCTTTAAATATTATCCTTTGCAAAACCACAAGCAATCTTTTCTTATTTCAAGGGGCACTTCCACATTATCCGTAAAAAGCAATCCTGTCCCCAATCCCTGTGGCAACGGATTATTGAATGTTGCACACCACTGTGCAATAGCGTTCAAACCGATGTTTGATTCCAGAGCGGAAGTGACCCACCAGCCGATATGTCGCTTTTCAGCTTCGATAATCCATTCGTCCCCTCCGCACATTCCTCCGTGAAGGGAAGGTTTAATAACAATATATTGCGGACGGATGGTTGAAAGCAGTTCTTGTTTTCTTTCCAACGTGTTGTACCCTATCAATTCTTCATCCAAAGCTATCGGTAATGGAGATGCGGAAGTAAGGCGTGCCATTTCCTCCCATTGTCCGGCACGGATCGGCTGTTCTATAGAGTGCAGATCAAGTTCGGACAGACGCTTCAGCTTTTCCATGGCATCAACCGGAGAAAAAGCACCATTCGCATCTACACGCAACTCTATTTCCTTAGAGGAGAAATGTGAACGGATATAACGTAGCAATGCCAACTCTTCTTCAAAGTTGATAGCACCAATCTTTAGTTTGATACAACGGAATCCGGCTTCCATCTTTTTCTCAATCTGGGATAACATACAATCATAATCTCCCATCCAGATAAGACCGTTGATGGGAATCCCCATCTCTCCACGTGAGAAAGCCGTATCACATAAAGCCCAATTTCCTGCAAAGAAATGCCGGATGGCCGTTTCCAGACCAAATAAAATGGAAGGATAGTCGCACAAACCATCCATATCCAATATTCCTTGTTCTCTCTCCACTTGCCGGCAAACTTTCATTAATATATCTTCGTAATCAGGAAGATCATCGCAACTCAAAGCGGGCAAAGGTGCACACTCTCCTATTCCCACTCTGCCCGGAAAGTCTGGAGAGGTGAAATGAAGATACCAGACTTTACGCGTAGTATATGTTCCCCGGGAAGTCCCTGCCGGTTGCTTGAAATGAAGCAACCGGGGAATGATTTCTATTTTACAGTTCATTGTGAATAAATTCTCTATTCACCACAGAGTAACATAGAGCCCCACGAAGTTTTAGTAATCAGATCTCTTGCAGTTCTCCTGCAGCTCTCTTACAGTTCTGCTTTGCAGAAAAAATAAACTCTGTGTTACTCTGTAGTGAAATCGGTTTAAGGGAATTTCGGATATTGTTTGAAGTTCGGTTTACGTTTCTCCAGAAATGCATTCTTTCCTTCCTGTGCTTCATCCGTCAGGTAATAGAGCAACGTTGCATCGCCCGCGAGTTCCTGAATACCTGCCTGGCCATCCAGTTCGGCATTCAATCCCGCTTTAATCATGCGCAAAGCCAACGGACTAAGCAACATCATTTCTTCCGCCCACTGCACATATTCATCTTCCAACTGTTCCAAGGGGACCACCTTATTCACTAATCCCATATCCAGTGCTTCCTGCGCATTGTATTTCCGGCAGAGGAACCAAATTTCACGTGCTTTCTTTTGGCCTACCACACGTGCCAGATAAGACGCACCGAATCCGGCATCAAAGCTGCCCACACGAGGACCAGTCTGACCGAAGATGGCATTTTCCGAAGCGATGGATAAATCACATACTACGTGAAGTACATGTCCGCCACCAATGGCAAAGCCGTTCACGGCGGCAATCACAGGTTTCGGGATGCTACGAATCTGCTTCTGTACATCCAGTACGCTCAAACGAGGCACACCGTCTTTCCCGATATATCCGCCACGTCCTTTCACATTTTGGTCGCCTCCCGAACAGAATGCCTTATCTCCGGCTCCGGTAATCACAATCACGTCAATATCCGCTTCTTCACGGCAAATACGCAATGCATCACTCATTTCGGCGGTAGTAGTCGGGGTAAATGCATTCCGATAACGTTCACGGTTGATTGTGATGCGGGCAATTCCATTATAATAATCAAAAAGAATATCGTCGTATTCTCTGATGGTTGTCCACTCTCTTTGTGTTGACATAATCTATTTTTGTTTTAATTGATGATAATAATTCTTCAACATACGCGCATCCTTGTTTTTGTTGGTAAACACTTCCAGCAGCACTGGCTGTTCCATAGCCTCCGGTTGGGTGAAAGTTTTCATCGCTTCAGCCAGTTCTTCATCATTTTGCGCTTGCAGATAGAGGAAGCCACGTTCCTCCGCCCAGCCTTTGGCCGACGTTTTATGGACTGCTGCAATAAATTTATGTGAGGTTCCCGACATATCCAATCCCGGTAAAGTATGGAAAATCTCTCCTCCTCCGTTATTTAATAAAAGGATACGCAAGTTAGAACGGACGTTGATATTCCACAACGCATTCATATCATAGAAGAAACTTAAATCTCCGATAGCTATAAAATTCAGTTTATCGGAAGCTGCCGCATAGCCGACTGCCGTAGACAGTGAACCTTCAATGCCACTTGTTCCCCGATTGCAACAGACCTCAATCGTGGAAGGGATCGAATACAACTGCGCATAGCGAACCACCGAACTGTTTGCCAGATGCAAGGCGCACGACTCCGGCAAGGCTTTCAGCAACGCACCGACAGCCGACATCTCCGAATAAGCAAAATCCGGTTCGGGGATAATCTTGCAATAATTCTCCCATACACGTGGATATTCAGGAGTCCGGTTATCCAGCAGACTGGCAATCTTCTCCAAAAACTCAAACGGATCCATCTCGATTACCGTAGTTAATGAGCCGTACAAATCGACCACCTCACCGTCCGGCGATACGTGCCAATGTTCTTTAGGCGGATGCTGGCGAAGGAACTTCTTCAACCGTTTGGAAACCACGTGTCCACCATAAGTAATCAGCAGTTCGGGAACCATCTGGCCTACCTTCTCTTCGGGCATGGCATAAAGCGCCGCATCAAAATTCTTCACCGGAATACCGGGAACTGTCTGGTTGCCGATATGTTCTGTCAACCAGGCAAAATGTTTATATAATAACTTGATATATCTTTTCTCAAACAGATAGATAAGATTCATCTGACCGATGATAATCATACGCTTCTGATATTTATTCATCCGGTCGATCAGATCGTTATAATCACGGTCGTAGACATTCAATCCCTGATAACGGGTAATGACACGCACTGCGGGTAGTGAATCGGCCGTAAACTGAAACAGCGGTTCGGAAACAGGTACATTGATATGTACCGGACCTTTCCCATGATGGGTCATCTCCAGCAAAGCCTCATTCACCAGACGATTGCAATACCACTCATCTTCTTCCGTGTGAATCTCCGGAAGGTTCACCGATTTCTTGACCAACGTCCGAAATACGTCTGGTTGCGGAACGGTCTGTCCATCCATCTGTCCGATCCAGGCAGCGGGACGGTCTGCAGAAATGACGACTAAAGGAACATTCTGGTAAAATGCTTCCGCCACAGCCGGATGAAGGTTTAATAACGCTGTACCGGAAGTGCAACAGACAGCAGCAGGCTTACCACCATTCAACGCAAGACCAATGGCAAAATAACCGGCACTCCGTTCATCAGTCACCGGATAACAGGTAAAATTCGGGTGGTTAGACAAAGTATGCACGATGGGCGTGTTACGGCTACCCGGACACAACACAACTTTGGTAATCCCATGCGCCTCGAGCAACGCAACCAACTGGAGTATGTTCTTCTTGTCTGTATACATGACGGTTAATGATTAGTGAATTAGTGATTAATGATTAATGGGTTATAAGCCGTTTGATGGTTTGCAACTTCTTTTCCGTTTCCAGCCATTCATCATTCAATTCCGAAGAGGCCAATAATCCGCCGCCGGCATAAAGAGTGAGGTGTTTGTCCTCGATATGCATACAGCGCAGATTCACGTAGATGTCAGTTCTCCCTTCCGGATCCAGCCATCCGATAAAGCCGGAATAATAGCGCCGGTCGTAACCTTCGTTCTGCAATATAAACCGATAGGCTTCTTCCTTTGGCAGACCGCATACGGCAGGCGTCGGATGCAATACTTTCAGAAGATCGCCCAAACCTTTATTATCTTTCAATGAGAAGCGGAAATCTGTCTTTAAATGAGACAAGGCACCGGCATAAGCCGGATAAGGCCCGTTTTCCGTAGAATGGATGCCCAATGAAAGAAGCTGGCGGCGAATGTAAGAGGCTACATAATCCTGTTCTTTCCGGTTCTTTTCATCCCATACCTGCGGCAGCCTGCCATCTTGCAAAGGCTGCGTTCCGGCTAGCGCAACTGTATTCCATTCATCTTTCTCACCTGATAAAATGATTTCGGGAGTACTTCCCAGCCAAATACCCGTTTGGGGAGTGTAGCATAAATATATATAGGAATGAATATAACGCTTGCAAGCCGCACGAAAAATGGACGAAGGAGAAAAGTCTGCTACTTTATCAATAGTAAGATGACGGGAAAGCACTAATTTATCAAAAGTCTTATCGCGTAAAGCATTGATAAAGGTATGAAAGCACGCTGCATATTCCTCCGTGAAAGAAGTCAGGAATGATTCTTGTCCTTGCATCCGCAAAGCGACCTTGCGGTCTTCTTCCGTATCATCATCAACCAGTAAAGGCTGCCCCCACTGATCGGGTTGAATCAACACAACCGGACACCTCTCACTCACCTGAAACGGAGCGATGACAAATCCTCTCTGTCCATTCAGTTCTTTCAGATCGTATATCAGACGTACCTCTCCTTCCGCCTGTGTCAACAGACGGGGAACTTTCTCCCCGGGAATACGGTAAACAGCAAATGGCTGCTTCCGCTGAATAAATGCATCAATAGTTGTCAAGTTACTTATTTCTTCGTCGGTCATCTCTTTTTCATCACACTGTTGACTACCCGTATGGAAGACACCAGTTTATTGGTTGAAGTAAACACGTCTACATTCCACACATGGGATGAACGTCCTTTATGTACAACTGTCCCTACTGCACGTACCGTATCTCCTTCATGCGCAGAAGATATATGATTTCCGCTGACCTGCATTCCTACTACAATTTCGTCCGGCTGGCAAAGGATCATCGAACCGAGTCCGGCAACTGTTTCTGCCAACGCAAGAGTAGCTCCACCATGTAAAATACCAAAAGGCTGACGGGTACGATGATCTACCGGCATCGTCGCTTCCACACGGTCTTCATCGGCATATGTGTATTGAATTCCCAAGTTTCCCATTAACGCGTGGCGTGCCTGCGCATTCAGTTGGTCAAGGGGGATTTCGGCCGCACGCACTTCAGAAAGGATCGCTTTCTCCACTGCAACAGCCACCCCGTCTTCCTCATTCGAAGCTGTCACATAATCGGCACAGGCTTTCACCGAGTCCTGTGAATGTCCCATAGCTACACCCAATCCTGCCAATTGAATCATGGTCACATCACACACGCCGTCGCCAATAGCAATCACTTCCTCACGCTTCATATTTAAGACTTCCAGCAAAGCCCCCAAAGAATTGGCTTTATCAATGGAGCAGGGAACGACTTCCAGAAAATAAGGTTCCGAACGGAATACATCCAACGCTCCGTTCAGTCTTCTCTTCCAGTGATCTTCCAAACCGATCAATGCTTCTTCGTCGTCACTGACCAGCATACATTTGCAAGGAGCAAAGTCAACGGCTGCAGAAAATTCTTCTTCCTTGATTATTTGCAGGTTATTCAACCGGGCTTCATTTTGGATATGTACATTTTCAGGAGAATCCGTTATGATCGTATCATCATGATAAGTGAATATGGCAAAACCGTTTTTACGGGCTTTCTTTTCCAGATATGGCAACATTTCGGGATTAATCCGACGCTCGAACAATATTTCACCGTTTTGCGCACTGATAATCTGGCAACCATTATAGGAAAGGATAAAACCTCCATAGTTTCCAAGTTCGAGCATCTTGGCCAGTGGCATCAAGCCATAAGTCGGTCTGCCGGAAGCCAGCACGATACGTACTCCCATCTGCTGAACTTTCAACAAAGCGGCCAATGTACGTTTACTAATTTCTTTCGCATCATTAAGGAGCGTTCCGTCTACATCAAGAACCAATAATTTATACTTCATGATTACACGATTTTGATTTAGATGACAAAGGTAGGAAATTGAGTGAACGACAGAAAGCGTAAACAGATAAAAATTACTTTAATTTCACTCTTTCAGATGCATTTCCAAATAATCGCGAAGGATTCGGGCATGATTGTACACAGGTTCTTTAGAAGCATAAAGTAAAGTAACCACAGGATGAGGCTTGATAAGAGTTAGAAAATCAGCCACTGCCGGAGAAGCGTCCAGCTCTTTCTGATACTGCACCACAAAATCGTCCCAATGTCCGGGAATATCTTCGTGAAACCATTTACGTAATATAGAGGACGGTGTTATATCTTTTGCCCAATAATCGTATTTCAACCATTCTTTCTTTATTCCGCGTGGCCATAATTTATCTACCAGCACCCTGTATCCATCTGTTTCTGAAAAATCTTCGTAAACCCGTTTTATCCTTACCTGTATCATTTCCATTTATATTCAGTTACTGATAAATAAACCGGAAAAATCGAAAATTGTTTAACGGAACCACTTAATTCCTCAATGTTTCCTGTGCTTTTTTAAATTCATAAGGAGTCATCCCCGTCTTCTTCTTAAAAAGATTATATAAGATCGGGGTGCTATTAAATCCGGACTCATCCGCTATGGCACGTATCGTATAGTTAGGATACTTCTTCATCAGCTTGATCGCATAATTAATACGCAGTTCATTGATATATCCATTGAAATTGGTTCCGGCACATTCCCTTATCATCCGGGCAAAGCGTGCGTTGTTCAGATGTACGATTTGAGCCAGATCTTCTCTCGACAATTCGGAAGAAAGATATAACTGCTTCTGAACAACAATATGATTCAGCTCCTGAAATATCTTCCGATTCTCTTCTTCTTCCCCACTTTCCTTGTCTGTCTCATCCGAAAGTTCTTCCTGTTCTTCAGGTGAAACCTGTTCCGGTTCCAGATCCGATGAAATTGTCAACTGCTCGTGCACTTCCGATAACTGATTACCATCTTTTCTATTAGCGAATTTTTCGTTTATGAGACTGGCAAGCATTCTGTTCTTATACTTGACTATATGGCTGAAACGCCACAAACGCCATAGTATAAATAAGGTAAGCAGCACAACACAAGCCAAAAAACAGAGCGAAATATTTCTTATTTTTAATTGAGAAGCCTGTTCGGCAATATATTCTTCCTTTTCAGAAGCACCGTATATGGCATTCAGTTCTAATGCGGCATTTTTCTTGTCGTTATTGTTAATGCTATCCGTTATAGCAAGAATAATCCCACGTATCGCTGCCGCTTCCTTATAATTGTGCATCCCCAGATAAGCTTGTACTTCTTTATTAAGCACAGTAATATATTGAGCATTCAAGGTATCTTGCTGCATCCTCAACAATTCTTTAAAGTCTTTACAGTTATCTATTACTTTCTCATACTGTTTGGAAAGAATCAAATAGGGAATCGAATACATCTTGCCGTCCGGAGTATGGGAATCCTTCATTGTCAGATATTGTTGATAATATCGTTCAGCCTGTGCATACTGTTTTTCTACATAGTAGATATAGGCCAATTTTGCATACAAATAACTATACTGACCATCCACATACCCTTCGGGGACTTGTGGTAATTTCTCCAATTTCTTAAGAAGCTTTTCGCGTTCATAGGCAAGATTCAAAGCTTCCTTGACACGTGAATCACTCATTAAGAATCCCATTTCCGCTCCATAATAATAAGAAAGCAACATCATCTCTCTCACCTCCTTTGATCCCCGCAGCAATTCAATAGCACGACCAAAATAATCGTACGCTTTATCTTTCAATGATAATCTCCAGTTATTCTCTCCTATGCAAAAAAGCAGTCTGGCTTCGGCCTCCCGATCCTTCAGTTCTTGCGCCTGTTTAATTCCATTGAGAGCATATCTCATGCTTTCATTATATTTACTCATTAAAGACGATAGTTCAGACAAAAAGACTGTCATTTTCAACATGTGTTGCGGTTCCCTTTGAGATATGGAATCAAGCAAGTATGATTTCCGCGCATACATAAAAGCTAGTTTATTCATATACATATTACGATATGACAAACTACGTAATTCATTAATCAAACGCATAGAGAAAGCTTTTCTGCTTTCTGCCTCGTCCAATAATTGTAAAGCACGCTTTGGATTGGAAATATAAATATCTCTGATATACTTTTCAGTATACAGAGAATCATTATTTATTATTTTATCAGCCCTCGAAAATTGATTGTGTACAAATAGAAGCACAAAAATACATACCAAAAAACGCATACAACTCTTAATCGTGTTTAATCATTAACATTCAAAGATATGCATTTTCTACATAAAGTGCAGACAGAATTTAAATTTGCAAAATAAAAATAAGAAACATTAGCTAAAGATACCGAAGACACAACATTGTCCATGCTATCCATTTGCCGGAATCACAGTCCTAACGCTTTGCCCAACCGTCCTTCCATACACGCACTTAAGTCAGTCGTTACAAACTTCCCGTTATAAAAAAGAGTAAATATAGTAGCCGGAGTGGGTGCATTTTGCGCCTGCTCCATACTTTCCAACTCGATTATTCTCAATGGAATATCTTTGTTCCTGACAGCATTTACCAAAGAACCGCGAACGTGATACTCCGTAAATGGGCAGCGATGGGTATAATAAACCACTATCCCATCTTTATCCGGACACTCACCACTCAACACGCAATCATTAAAAGAAGGATCAGGAGCAACCGGATTTAGTTTCAAACCTAAAAGGCTGAATCCGTAAGGGAGCTTTTCTATTGTTTGGAAGCCTTGTCGCAACAGCCATTTCGTATCACTCATAAAGTGAAATTTAGAAGTACCCACCACAGTGACCAAGCCATCTTTCCCCTGCGATTTTGCATCATCAATGGCAGACTGCAACAATGCCTTACCATGTCCGCAACCTTTATATTTACCTGACACCCAGAAACAGTTTATCATCAGATAATTGGGAGCGTTCACCGGAATCCATGCTTTTTCAGCAGGACCGTATTCGATAAACACTTTTGCCCGTTCATCAATACGTCTGAACACATAGCCGTTATCGAACTCTCTCTTCAGCCATTCTTTTTTCAGTTCATAACTATCCTTGCATTTCTTATCTGAAAAAGCACAGCATATATGTTCGTTCGCAATATTCTCCTTTGTCAAAGTGATGTAATTGGTTTCCATAATATATTCTATTCAATTAACTGGTTAAACAAATAACAATTCGATATCGACCCGTTGTTATGAGTCGGCAGAAAACCGCCAGGCTAATATCCTGCTACTTTTAGTTCCCTGCTGCATTCGAATAATTTTATATTCGGACACATTCACCGATTTTAATTTGGCATATAACTTTCCCAGATTCTTTTCTTTAGAAACCAAACTCGTAAACCATCCGCAGTTCTTCTGAAATTTTTGACTCTCGGAAATCATATTCAATAAGAAACGTACTTCTCCGCCTTCGCACCAAAGTTCATTCGCACTCCCGCCGAAATTCAGCTGCACTTTATTCACCTTCGTACCTTTCAGACTGCTTAATTTGCGCAACGTTCCGTCTTCCGCCTCTTCACGCGAACTATGAAACGGAGGATTGCATATTGTCACATCAAAATACTCGTCAGGCATAATAATTCCATCGAAAATCTTCTTACTGTCTTTTTGAAGTCGCAAGTCAATCTTGTGCGCCAACACAGGGTTGCAAGTCACTATCTTTCGTGCATTTTCTATCGAAACCGGATCAATATCAGTTCCAACAAAGATCCACCCATATTCAGTATGTCCTATGATCGGATAAATGCAATTTGCACCTACCCCAATATCCAGACATCTACATTTCGGTTTCTGCCCATTAGCATCTCCTGCCGGTAAATCCGCAGTTGTCCCGTCCGGCTGGATAAGATCGGCAATATAATGAATATAATCCGCCCTTCCGGGAATAGGCGGGCACAAATATTGCTTCGGTATGTCCCAATACCGGATACCGTAATAAGTGACCAATAATGCTTTGTTCAAGGCCTTCACCGCTTGCGGATTAAAAAAGTTTATAGTCTGTGTTCCGAGGGGATTGAGCGATACGAACCTCTTTAGTGGAGGATAATTTTCCATCAACAATGGAAAATCATACTGACCATTGTGCTTATTTCTTCTATGTAACTCGCCTTTTTTTGCCATGCCGGCAAAGATACAGAGAATTTCCCTGTCTGCAAATCTTTCCCTATTCTTATCTTATACTCTCCGGGGATCATATATAATATTCTACCATTTCAATCAGCCCGGCACGTAAGGCATACTTAGTCGCTTCATATACATTATTCACACCCAACTTCCGGAAAATATTCTTTTTGTGGGTGATAATGGTATGAATACTCGAGGTTCTTTCCAATGCTATTTCTTTCACGGATTTTCCACGTGCAATCAATTTGAGAATGTCAATCTCTGTAACGGTCAAAACAGAATGAATTTCCGGTTTGCCGGAACCGGTTATCAACAGATTGGTTATCTGGTGACCAAGAAACCGTTCCTTATGAGCTGCACACATCAATGCAGAATGGATCTCTTCACCGGAGTTCTCTTTCAATATCATACCGATATTCTTTTCTATACTCATCCTGCGAATAAAATCCTCACTCAATTCATTGGAAAATAATATCCAGTGAACTTCAGGAAAACGCTTTCCTATAATAAGAAACTCATCCACACCATTGAGATCAAACAGGGTATAATCAAGAATGACAACACTGTCACTACATTCTACCAATGCCTGTATCAGTTCCTTCTTGTCTGTCACATCTATCATGCGACATCTACTGAATATAGTGGAAATATATCCATGCATTCCCATTCTGGTTATATCCTGATTATCTGCTATGATAAATGTAATGTCAGTGTTCATTGTAATTCTGATTTTTAAATTCAACGGATTTTTTTCAAAAGCATACGGCAGCCCGGAGATACTGATGCATCATCGTTCCTTATCAGCCACATCAAACCACAAACGGGTAGTGATTTCATCTGCTCCCTGGCGGGATATGGCAATCTGATACTGTTTACCATTAAGTGATTGTTCCGTTACGGGATAAAAAAAGCGACGGGGTAATTCTCCGGAACCCAAAACAGAGTCGGGACCAGGGAGAAGCCGGGGATAACCCAGCCTGCGCCAATCAGTGAAGGCATCAGGGCCTTGTCCATAATAAGCTATCCACTTCTGCCAGCCAATAGATTCGTACCAATGTTCGGCGTCGAACCGGACGCCCTCCTGCTGCAAATAGGAATCGATGATATGAGTGTCTGTTATGCCAAACTGGTTCAATGAAGCAATAACAGCTTCTCGGTAGAGTGTTTCCGCATCAGCCGTTATCCAGCCGCGTACAGCGGATTCCGCAAAGATAAACAAGACCTCGGCATACGTATAAAATACAGCCGGAGAACTGTCTTTCAAAAAATAAGTGCCGGGTCGGGAGACTTTATAAAATCCCTGATTGTTTGCGGCATCAGCAGAGAGGGAATTGGCTGCTCCTACATAGTTTGTCACACTTTCGTCTTGAGGTAGCTGTGCTAAAACTCCGATTCTCGGATCATTCCATTCATTCAGTCTATCAATCAATGTTTTTGATACCCGCTGATCATCACGTGAATTGAAAGCAGACGCCCACGGATTCCATTGCGGTGAAGAAGTAAATACAAAACGGGCTATGGCATCATTGCTATCTATCACACTGTTACGACTATTCCAAAGGGAAGCAATAACCCGACGTGCCGTATCCTCATCCCGATCCGCCAACTCAAGAGCGATACGTAGCCGCAGGGATTGAGCCAACTGTTTCCAACGGGCAATATCGTTTCCGTAAATCAAATCCCCCTCCACTGCTTCTCCCGTGGTAGAAAGCAACTGGTCAGCAGTAACCAACTCCTCCAAAAGTCCGCGTAAAACAGTTTCTTGTGAATCATAAGCCGGTGTTACACTTTGTGCATATTCAGTGTATGGTATATCTCCATACAGATTTGTAAGCAACAGATAAACCCATGAACGCCATACAGTAGCTATACCTCGGTAATTATCATTACCGAATTCCGAACTGATAATAGCATTCAAGTCAGTTATTAATGTTGCATATCCGGTGTCCCATGTAGTGGTAAAGCTCCCATTATCCACATTATAGCAGTCCGGCTCTGTATATTGTATTTTAGCCCAATGTTGCACCCACAACAGAGTAGAATTATAATTTGTACTACTTCCCCAATAAAGATTGGCGGCATGATACTGTGCAGCGGCAAGCAAATAAGCCGGCTGTGGATTTTCGGTGGCATTAGGGTTACGGTTGATATCGGCCAGTTCATCATCACACGACCACAGGGAAATGGTAACTACTTGTACCCATATTATATATAAAAAGTATATTCTTCTTTTCATTTTATCCTATTATTAAAAGGTTCGCATTTAGAATTTTACGGAAAGGTTCACACCAAAGGAACGTGTCGTAGGCAGTGAGTAGGCCTCTACCCCTTGTGCATTTCCGGTAGTCAAAGCCGATTCCGGATCTATATTGGGGACACTTTTATAGATAGTCCACAAGTTACGTCCCGTCAGCGTAACGGAAGCTTCTTGTAAATGCAGTTTCTGCGTCCACAGGCGAGGCAGACGATAACTCAAAGCCACTTCGCGCAGTTTCACGTAAGAGGCATCATACACATTAGATTCGGCAATACTGTAAATGCGATGATAGTATTTCTCGGCAGACACGACCTTTTCATTCTTAGAACCGCTTTCCGTCACTCCTTCTACAATAATACCATCCTGATATACACGAGTGGATTGACCATTGACGTGGGCATAGTAAAGCCCATCGGAGGATATGGAGTAAGAAGGAGGTTCCGATAATCGTACATTGTTACCCATAGCGTCAGTATAATACCACAAACCACCATGCTCGGCATCCCTGCCCGGTAATGTGTTAGCCAATACACCGGTATATTTTCCTGTTTTATTAGTGTTGGAAAATATAGAACCGCCCACACTGGCATCTATCAGAAAAGAAAGACTCAACGAACGATAGCTGAAAGTGTTGCTGACACCACCTGTCCAGTCGGGTGCAAACTTCCCCAATGTTTTATTAGTGGTTGAAATTTTAGGCAGACCGTTAGCATCCACCACAATGCTTCCATTAGCATCACGCACGTATGAAGTGCCATACAAAGTTCCATAAGCTTCTCCCACTGAAGCCAGTATCTGAATGCCCGACGAGTAGAGCTGGTAACTCGTAATTAAACCTTCATCATCCAGCTTGATAACCTTGCTGCGGTTGGCACCATAATTCAGGTCCAGATTCCAACGAAACCCTTTCGATGTTTGTATAGGAACAGCTCCCAATTGTATTTCATAGCCACGATTACGAATATGTCCGGCATTACGCACCTGCGACGTGTAGCCACTGGCCGCAGTAGTAGCCAGTTTTAATATTTGGTTGCGGCTATCGGTCTTATAGTAAGTGAAATCCAAATACAGGCGGTTGTCCAGAAAAGCTGCTTCGAAACCAGCTTCTATAGATGATGTCTTCTCCGGCTTTAGATTCGGATTCATACCGATGGTAGAAGAACTTTGAAGCGGATTTCCGTCGAAAGCTGTTTCTGAAGTAAAGACTGTTGCTAATTGATAAGGATCGGCATCTGCTCCCACTTGTGACCATCCTCCACGTAATTTCAGATAGTTGACGGCCTTACTCCTCCACCCCAAAGCCTCGGAAAGCAGCACACTAGCCGTCACCGAAGGATAGAAATAAGAATTGTTGTCCACAGGTAGCGTAGACGACCAATCATTCCGTCCCGTTATGTTCAAGAAAGCCCAACGACGGTAATCCAATTGTACGGAACCGTAGAGTCCATATTGCCGCAAGCGGTAAAAATCATTGGACGAAGTGAGCGGATCACGAGAATTGGTCAACGTATAAAGGTCGGCAACAGCCAAACGGGGAGCAGCCTGATAGTTGTTCTCGTACTGTTTGTTACGCACATTAAAACCCAGAAGAGCGTCAAATCCCCAGTTTTTATTCAACTGCTTGACATAAGTCGCCAATATTTCTGTGTTATTCTCTTTCACCGTATAAGCATCTTCAGCATAACTGCCGTAAGGTGAACCGGCACCTGTACTGCCCCATTTTACTTTAGATTTTCTCCGGTCATTATACCAGTCGGTGCTGGTACGGAAACGCATATTCAGACCATCTGCCAGATGGAATTCGGCATGCAGGTCACCTATCAGACGATGCCGCTCCTGACTTTGCGTATTATAAGAAGCACTCCAAAAAGGATTATCATAATAGCTTGAATTCCAATTGCGAGTATAGTCTGCTTTCAATGAGTTCGTATCCACTTGACGTCCGAACCACAAAAACTGAAGCATAGGACTGTTAGAACGTACGTTACTACCCGAAGGGGTAGCTGACCCCGGTAAACTGGGAGCTGTATAAATGATGTAATTGGCCGTAGCTCCCACCGAAATCCATTTTGCAAGATGGTAATCTGTATTTAGACTGATATTCGTTTTATTGGTTCCAGCGTCAGGAACAATACTGACTTGTTTCTCGTAGTTATAACCTACACGGAACTGATATTTGTCGTCCCCACGGGCAACTGAAATACCGTTGTTGGTAGAAAAGCCCGTACGGAAATAATCGCGTACATTGTTGGGATGCGACACCCAGGGAGTAGCCATACGAGTACCGTCAGCATCCAGCGGACTGTCAAACTGGGGAATCAGCAATCCAATGTCAAGACGCGGTCCCCAGCTTTCGTCCACACCGTCATTCACACCTGCACCTTTGCCGTCCACATAACTGAATCGTCCGCCTGCCCCTTGCCCGAAAAGGTTCTGAAACTCCGGCAAGGTCGCTGCAAAAGAAATTTGTGTGGAAGAATGCAATGTAATGCCTATCCCTTGCTGCTTTTTGTCTCCTCCTTTGGTAGTGATAACAATAGCACCATGGGCAGCACGTGCACCATAAAGGGCAGCAGCATTCGGACCTTTTAATACAGTAAGCGTCTTTATGTCCTCCGGATTCAAGTCAGCTATCGCATTCTTAAAATCGCGTCCGCTGGAACGTGCATTAAGCTGCGAATTGTCCACCGGGATGCCATCCACAATAAAAAGCGGTTGATTCTCACCGGCAATAGAAGTTTCACCACGAATAACAATACGGCTGGAACCGACATCTCCCTGCGTGTTGGTAATACGCACACCCGCTATCTTACCACTCAATGAATTCAACAAGTTATTGTCTTTCCCCTGCACCAACGCATCCTGCTTTATCTCCTGTGCCGTGTAGCCCAGCGCCTTCTTCTCGCGTGAAATACCCAAAGCTGTTACCACCACCTCATCCAGCAGATGTGTGTCACTCTTCAATGCCACCGACAGCTGTGGTGCGATAGCCACCTCCTTTGCTATCAAACTGATGTAGGAGATTATCAGCCGGGTGGCCGATGGCGGAAGTCCGCTCAGTTCAAATCTCCCATTAACATCAGTTACAGTACCCAATCCGGTTCCTTTCACTATGACCGAAGCACCGATAACCGGTTCTCCATCTTCTTCTGTGGTGACGATGCCCCGCACCGTTGTCACCTGTGCCGCCCCTTGTATCACTCCTATTGCAAGAGCAAGCAAAAATAAACGAATCCTTTTACCCATTATTATTTACTGTTAAAATGATGGGGCAAAGGTATTAGATATATACAAACTGGTAAATCCCGTATGAATGGCATTTTATATACCATATTTGCGGTATATTACAGCCACAGTGTATCACTTTTTGATTTTCTTTTCTATTCTTTTTTATTTTCCAAAGCCTGCCTGATATCCTCAAACAGATCATCCACATCCTCCAAACCAATGGAGAGACGGATAGTCGTATCCAGCACATCCATGGCCAGCCGTTGTTCGTCAGTAAACGGTCCGAAAATAGTACTCGCAGGATGGATGGCAAGTGTCTTATTGTCAAATAAGTTGGTAGCACGGCGTATCAACTTCAGGCGGTTGATGAAAAGAAAACACACCTCTTTACTTTCAAGGTCTATCGTAATCATAGCACCAGCGGTTGAACCAAACTGTCTTTGCGCCAAGGCATAGTACGGATTATCCTCCAATCCCACATAATTCACACGTCTAATAGCAGGCAACGTGCGGAGTTTGCTTGCCAGTGTAGCGGCATTGGCAGACTGTAACCGGTATCGTGCGTCCAACGTTTCCAGTCCGATGGTATGCATATAGGCCACATGAGGAGTCATGTAAGCTCCCAAATTGAGTAACATCTCTGTACGCATACGTTGACCGAATCCCAGACAAGTACCATAATCAATCACCAAGCCACCAATGGAAGTGGCTCCTCCTGACAAGTATTTGGTACTGGAAACCACTTCAATATCTACCCCTAATCTGTGTGAATCGAATTCCGTAAAAGGAATAAGTGTAGTATCGGCAATGAGAGGAATCCCCCTTTCATGAGCTATCCGTGAGAGCACCTGTAAGTCCGCCACTTCCATTTGAGGATTGGTGATAATTTCCATATAAATACAACAAGTATTACCGTCTACGACTTTTTCTACAGTTTCAACTTCAGTCAAATCACACAACCTGGGTTCCACCCCGAAGCGCGACAACGTACCAGTAATAAATGAATAGGTATTACCGAACAAATGACGCGATGTAACTATATTCTTTCCTGCAGCTGCAATTGAAAGCAATGTATTACTAATAGCCGCCATACCGGAATTGACAGCTATCACTTCCGTTGCCCCGGTAAGTTGCTTTACTTTATTCTCAAAAAAAGTCACTGTCGGATTCATTACTCTGGAATAATCCGGAGCATCTGTCCGCCCGCAGAAAGCATCAGCCATATCATCGGCATTGTCAAACTCATAAGCCGCTGTATGGTAAACCGGCATACTAAGAGAATTATAAGCATCTCTTCTTTGGAACTGGGTATGAATCGCTTGGGTCTGTTTTTTCATTATTCTATCCTTTTATATTATAGCTATCAAATCTTGTAAAATCAGAACAAAGGTAGATATAAAAACTGAAAGGTGATAGTAAATAAAAACAGATATTTAACTGATAATAAGCATTTTGGAATAATATTCTTTAAACTGATAATTTCCACCTTTTAAAAAGAGTGTTTATTCTAAAATATACTGTTCAAATAGTATTATTTTCTATTTCAATAAGAAACACACTTTTTCATGCCTATCATGCTATATATACAAAATAGATAAATCCCTGTAAAGTGCTACTTTACAGGGATTTATCTATTAATTGAAGCGGAGAGACAGGGATTCGAACCCCGGGTACCTCGCGGTACAACGGTTTTCAAGACCGCCGCAATCGACCACTCTGCCACCTCTCCAAAACTCCTTTATCAGAAGTGCTTTCCGTTGAAAGCGGTGCAAAGGTACGAATCATTTTTAAATCTGCAAACATTCTGATATTTTTTTCGCGAATAAATCGTATTTTTGCAGTTCATTAGTAAGAACAGAAATATGATATACCCTCAAAACTTTGAGCAAAAGATAGGATTCGACCAGATAAGACAGTTACTAAAAGATAAGTGCCTCAGTACTTTAGGTGAAGAAAGAGTTACAGACATGAACTTTTCCGAGCAACATGAAGAGGTTGAAGAGAAATTAAACCAAGTAACAGAGTTTGTCCGCATCATCCAGGAAGAGGACGGATTTCCCGATCAATTTTTCTTTGATGTCCGTCCTTCGCTAAAACGTGTGCGGATAGAAGGAATGTATTTGGACGAACAAGAACTATTTGACCTACGCCGTTCATTAGAAACCATCCGTGACATCGTACGCTTTCTGCATCGGAATGAAGATGAAGAAGAGAACAACACCCCCTACCCCAGCCTGAAACGACTGGCAGGAGATATTGCCGTGTTCCCGCAACTGATAGGAAAAATAGACGGCATCCTTAACAAATATGGGAAAATCAAGGACAATGCCTCTACCGAATTAGCCCGCATACGTCGCGAACTTGCCAGTACGATGGGAAATATTTCCCGCTCGTTAAACAGCATCCTGCGTAGCGCACAGTCCGAAGGTTACGTGGACAAAGATGTAGCTCCCACCATGCGTGACGGACGTCTGGTGATCCCGGTTGCCCCCGGACTCAAGCGAAAAATCAAAGGTATCGTACACGATGAATCCGCCAGCGGAAAAACAGTGTTTATAGAACCGGCGGAAGTGGTAGAAGCCAACAACCGCATCCGCGAACTCGAAGGCGATGAACGACGTGAGATCATTCGCATCCTTACCGAGTTCTCAAACATTCTCCGTCCATCTATCCCGGAAATTCTTCAATCATACGAATTTCTGGCAGAGATAGATTTTATTCGTGCGAAAAGTTACTTCGCCATACAGACCAATAGTCTGAAACCCGCCGTCGAGAATGAGCAACTACTGGATTGGACGATGGCCGTGCATCCTTTATTACAACTTTCACTAGCTAAACATGGAAAGAAAGTCGTACCACTGGATATAGAACTTAATCAGAAACAACGTATCCTTATCATATCCGGACCGAACGCCGGAGGTAAGTCCGTCTGTTTGAAAACAGTCGGTTTGCTGCAATATATGCTGCAATGCGGTATGCTGATTCCCTTGCACGAACGTAGTCATGCCGGTATATTCAGCAGCATCTTTATCGATATTGGTGACGAGCAATCTATTGAAGATGATTTGAGTACCTACTCTTCTCACTTGACCAATATGAAAATCATGATGAAGAGCTGTAACGAACGGAGCCTCATCCTGATTGACGAGTTCGGTGGAGGTACGGAGCCGCAAATCGGAGGTGCTATTGCCGAAGCTGTACTGAAACGTTTCAACCAGAAAGGAACATTCGGAGTCATCACTACCCACTACCAGAATCTGAAACATTTTGCCGAAGATCATGAAGGAGTAGTAAACGGAGCCATGCTTTACGACCGTCATCTCATGCAAGCACTTTTCCAATTACAAATCGGAAATCCGGGAAGTTCGTTTGCCGTAGAGATTGCACGAAAAATCGGACTACCGGAAGATGTCATCGCAGATGCTTCGGAAATCGTAGGAAGCGAATATATCAATGCAGACAAATACCTTCAGGACATTGTGCGCGACAAGCGTTACTGGGAAGGAAAACGTCAAACCATCCGTCAACGGGAAAAGCACATGGAAGAAACCATTGCCCGTTACCAGACAGAGATGGAAGAATTGCAAAAATCCCGGAAAGAGATTATCCGGCAAGCAAAAGAAGAAGCGGAACGCATGCTTCAGGAATCCAATGCACGCATTGAAAATACGATTCGTACGATAAAGGAAGCGCAAGCCGAAAAGGAGAAAACGCGTCAGGCACGTCAGGAACTGACAGATTTCCGTACTTCTCTGGATGCACTGGCATCTAAAGAGCATGAAGAGAAGATCGCGCAAAAAATGAAGAAACTAAAGGAGAAACAAGAGCGGAAGAAAAACAAGAAGAGCGAACCGAAAGCTGTAGTCTCTTCTCCATCAAGTGCCCCTAAAATAGTGCCGATTGCGGTAGGAGAAAATGTAAAAATCAAAGGACAGACAAGCGTCGGCCAAGTGATGGAAATCAGTGGTAAAAATGCGACCGTTGCCTTTGGAAGCATAAAAACGACCGTAAAAACAGACCGTTTGGAACGTGTCAATCATACGCCCAAGACGGAAGGGATTGCTAAAAGCACCTTTGTCAGCAGCCAGACACACGATCAGATGTATGAAAAGAAGCTTAGCTTCAAACAGGATATTGATGTACGCGGAATGCGTGGAGACGAAGCCTTACAGGCAGTCACCTATTTTATTGATGACGCCATATTAGTCGGCATGGATCGTGTACGTATCCTTCACGGCACAGGAACGGGAATACTTCGTACACTTATCCGCCAATATCTGGCCACCGTACCGGGAGTTAGCCACTATGCCGACGAACATGTGCAGTTTGGTGGTGCCGGAATCACAGTAGTCGATTTTGACTAACACGTAAACAAAACGTTCAAAGAACTTGTTCTCATTTAGAAAACCACTACCTTTGTTACAGTGGTTTTCTAAAACGAGAATAAAGCATGAAGAATAATCTGTTAAGCGAAAAGCTTATTTACACAGGAGAAAGTCTTACTCCTACCCATTTACATCTTTGTACTTACAATGCTACCGAGATACAGGAAAGCTCTAGTGATACTTTTCAGGCCATCAAAGGTACGCTAAACAATGATCAAATCAATTGGCTACAGATACACGGAATGAAAAATACAGAAACTATCCGGGAAATCTGCAGTCATTTCGAAATAGACTTCCTTGTCTTACAGGATATATTAAATGCGGATCATCCGACCAAGATAGAAGAGCATGATAAATACATTGTCCTGATCTTAAAAATATTCTATCCGAACGAACATAAAGAAGAAAATGAACTGGACGAACTGCTCCAACAGCAAGTCTGCCTTATCATAGGAAATAATTATGTACTGACTTTCCTCGAAAAAGAAACTGATTTCTTCGATGATATCAGTTCAGCCTTGCGTAATGATGTCCTGAAGATACGCAGTCGTCAAACAGATTATCTGCTTAGCGTACTGCTCAACAGCGTGATGGGAAACTATATTTCAACCATCTCTTCCATCGATGACGCACTCGAAGATTTGGAAGAGGAACTGCTTACTATCACCAACGGAGATGACATCGGTATCCAGATTCAGGCATTACGACGCCAATATATGCTAATGAAAAAAGCAATCCTCCCCTTGAAAGAACAATATATAAAGCTACTGAGGGCAGAAAACCTGCTCATCCATAAAGTGAACCGCGCCTTTTTCAATGATGTAAACGACCACCTACAATTTGTATTACAAACCATCGAAATCTGTCGGGAAACCCTTTCTTCATTAGTCGATCTTTATATCTCCAACAATGATTTACGTATGAACGATATCATGAAGAGGCTGACCATCGTATCCACAATTTTCATTCCTTTAACATTTCTGGTTGGAGTATGGGGAATGAATTACAAATGGATGCCGGAACTGGAATGGCAGTACGGGTATTTATTTGCCTGGATTGTAATGGCAATTATCGGTATTATTGTATATTTGTACTTCAGAAAAAAGAAATGGTATTAACAAAAACACATCATCAGTCATGAAATCGATTAAAGAGCTATACAGGATAGGCACAGGACCTTCCAGTAGCCACACTATGGGACCGCGCAAAGCTGCCGAAATGTTTTTGGAACGTCATCAGGATGCTGCATCTTTTAAAGTCACCCTTTACGGCAGTTTAGCCGCTACCGGTAAAGGACACATGACGGATGTAGCCATTATAGACACCTTACAGCCCACTGCACCAGTAGAAATTGTATGGCAACCCAAAGTCTTTCTACCGTTCCATCCGAACGGAATGACATTTGCGGCTTTGGATAACAATAATAAAGTGCTTGAGAACTGGACTGTTTACAGTATTGGTGGCGGTGCACTGGCAGAAAATAATGATAATCCAACTATCGAAAGCCCCGATGTATATGGCATGGAAAACATGACCGAAATACTCCAATGGTGTGAGGATACCGGAAAAAGTTATTGGGAATACGTGAAGGAATGTGAGGAAGAAGATATATGGGATTACCTGGCTGAAGTATGGGGCACCATGAAAGATGCCATTCACCGTGGACTGGAAGCGGAAGGAGTACTTCCCGGCCCACTAAATCTTAGACGAAAAGCCTCCACCTATTATATACGCGCTACCGGATACAAACAATCCCTGCAATCCAGAGGACTTGTCTTTTCTTATGCTTTGGCAGTAAGTGAAGAAAATGCTTCCGGTGGAAAAATAGTGACCGCTCCTACCTGTGGTTCCTGCGGAGTGATGCCTGCCGTACTATATCATCTCCAGAAAAGCCGTGATTTCAGTGATATGCGCATTCTACGTGCATTAGCCACTGCCGGATTGTTTGGCAACATTGTCAAATTCAATGCATCTATTTCCGGAGCAGAAGTAGGTTGCCAGGGAGAAGTAGGCGTTGCCTGCGCAATGGCTTCGGCTGCCGCCAATCAATTATTTGGAGGTAGCCCTGCACAAATTGAGTATGCAGCAGAAATGGGATTGGAGCACCATCTGGGAATGACTTGCGACCCGGTATGCGGATTGGTACAAATTCCCTGTATCGAACGAAATGCATACGCTGCCGCACGTGCGCTGGATGCAAATCTTTATTCAGCTTTCACCGATGGTATGCACCGTGTCTCTTTCGATAAAGTAGTGCAAGTAATGAAACAGACCGGACACGACCTTCCATCACTTTACAAAGAAACAAGTGAAGGAGGATTAGCTAAGGATTATAAACAAATGTAATTATAAAAAACAACGGGCTATTCCTTTCATAGAAATAGCCCGTTTTGATTTTTATGATTAAAAACTATTCAGTCGGCGGCCAATTTGTATCATCTCCATTGCTAATATCTTTTTCATGTAACAATCCGCCTTCCTGTGAGAAATAAAGCGCATAGCGTTGACTACCTTGCTTCACCTGAATCACAGATTCCATCGGATTTTGTGGAAAAGTCAACACATACACATCCGTCACTACCCATGCATTATATTTAGAATCCATGAAAGCGGTGTAAACAGCCGGTACGAGCTGATCTATGCTATTCAGTTCATTTTCCGTCATCACCCAATTGGCATTAGCATCAAACCAGACCTCCAGTTCGTCATTGCTTACCCAGCAGTCAGCTACATAATAGGCACCTTTCATCTCCCATTCTACATTCTGGGCAGCCGGATATACCTGTTTTAAAGCTTCTGTAATATTACTGGGCGGAACAAAAGTATCATCATCGTCATTATCACATGCGCCAAACAAAAGAGCAGTCATCATCAATACCACTGCCCAAGCGCCAAACTTAAATCTCCACATAGCTATCTTCTTGTTTAGGTCTATTATCACAAATCTTCAATTAATCATCAGCCTTGATAAACTTTCCCTTCTTATCAAACTTGAAAGAAAGTCCGGTAGACAATTCTATTTCATATCCTTTACGGTCACGTTCCACTTTGGTCACTCCCTCATTTACAAAATTATGAGACTTCAAATAATTGACAGCAAATCCCGGAATAATACTAACAGGAACAACCTGTCCTTTCTTTGCACTTACTTCTTCCCAGTTGCCTTTACTGTCAAAATCAATTTCCGTACCATCCATCAATACCACTTCATACTTGGTAGACTCCATCATATCCTTATCAATCTTGATATGAGCCACCTCTGGTTTCGTAAAATTGCTATTGATAAAATTACGTGCCGGAAGCGGTAACTGATTCATGTCTTTTGTAATCACATCTTTTGCGAATGAGAATTGTACGGCTACAATAGCCAACACAAGTAAAGATAGAATTTTCTTCATAATCGTTATTCTTTTAGCGTTAATACTATACTTTCGTTTCATACAGCAAATAACGATACAGATTCTGGAAAGATTTAGGAATCATGCAAGTTTGCTCTTTTTTTGTATTCTTTAACCATCTATTCTATCTTCCACTCTCCTATGGTGCAACGTTCTCTGTCAAAGCTAACAGCAACCTTCACTATTGGCAATCCACATAAAGCAAAGCGTTCAGGATAATTCTTCAAGTCAATTTGTCCCATCGCTTCATTCGCATTCTTATCCAGTTTCAATTCCATTACATATAAGGTAGTTTTGGTACGCAATACCATATCCACACGACCGCGGGGAGTACGCACTTCCACATCAACATAGTTACCCAACAAACTGAATATGATATAAAACATCTGTTGATAATGCCCCTCATATCGGGTGTTGTCGCAGTAAGGAATAGTAGACAAAAATGTTTGTAGACGACGCAACGCCGCATCCATATCACCATTCCGAATATCACGGGAGAGATAAGCCACCATCGTGGTAGTTTCCCGCGTTTTGCTGGCGACATAATTGGGCAAAAGACTCTTCATCAAACCCAACCGCACTTCCTTGTTGGGAATATCCAGTGTATACAAATCCAGAGTTTTATCATAATCCTTTATCGTGATATAACCACTCTGATATAATAACGGGATAATATCAGTCATTGTTTCAGTAGGAGCATCGAAGGCAGAAACCTCTGCATGATTATTCCCGATTTCAGAAGGTTCTACATTGAATTTTTTCAGCATTTGTATCAAATATGTAGGCGTACCGCTACCAAACCAATAAGAATTAAACTTTCCATCCGCAAAGGCATTAAGCAAACTGAATGGGTTATATATATCAGGAGATGGATAAGTGAAATGATAACCATCGTAGTTTTCTTTCAATTTCTGCACTACTTCTTCAGATGAAATCTCCATTTTTATAGCCAAGTTATCTATATCCTCTCTCATTTGGATAAGCATCTCATCTTCTGTAATGCCACAAATAGCAGCATAAGGCTCATCCATACTAATATTTTTAATATTATTCAGCTCACTAAAAATACTAAGTTGAGAAAACTTCGTTATACCAGTCAGGAATACATAACGCAGATAAGGGTCGCAAGCCTTTAACGGACTATAAAAATTACGCATGATATTGCGCAATATACCCAAATTTTCATGTTCATGCGCCACATCTAGCAAAGGAGCATCATATTCATCAATAAGCACGACTACTTTCCTACCAGTTTGTTCATAAGCACGTTTTATCAATCCCATCAAGCGTTGATTAGGATTGACCTCTTCCTCCATTTTTCCATAGATTTCTTCATAATTGAATAATTTCAAATTCAATTCCTGAAGCAATTGTTCCTTATCTACATGTTTGGCAGTACTCATATCAAAATGGAGCACCGGATACTCTATCCACTCTTTCTCCAGTTTCTCTATAGCTAACCCATGAAACAATTCCTTGCGCCCGGAAAAATAGCTATGTAGCGTGGAAGTCAGCAATGACTTCCCAAAACGTCGAGGACGGCTCAAAAACATATATTTAGAAGAGGAATGTGTCATCCGATAAACATATTCCGTTTTATCAATATAAAGATAATTCCCTTCTTGTATTTCAGAGAATGTTTGTATCCCAATTGGGTACAATTTTTGCAAATCTTCCATATCTGTTAGTTTTGTTACAAAGCTACAAAAAAATATCAGATTTGCATTGATAATGCTCACTTCTTCTGCACACCAACCCCTTAAAACGCAATATACCAACGATCCTCACAGACAGTTGGTATATTTCACATATAGATACATATCAGCGTTTAAACCGATATGAGGGTCAAGTTAGAAATATACCGCTGTATTATTTCCAACCCGCATCATGTAGGGATTTCATGAGTTCATCATGAATCTAGGGACCTACATATTCTTTTATATTTATAGTTTGTGATTCATTTTTAAATATCAACGATCTTCACAGACAGTTGATATAGTGGGAAATTCACATCGGCTTTAACCTCCGATGTCAGGGCGTAGATTAGAAATGCACCGTCGTACTATTCCTAATCCACAATGTAGGAGAATCATGCCTTTACAGCATGAAGCTAGGGACCTACATTTCTTTCATCTCACATACAAACACTCTTCGTGTTAATTACATCTCAACATTTATTTTATACATACAATAATCATTCGACTGGTAAATACTACCTTTTGTACACAACCGCATATTAGCGCAACCTCCCAAACATTTCTCCGCATAAACGCATGTTATACAAAAGCCTGTCATTTTATCTAAAGAAAAATGCCTGCGCCATGTAAAAGAATTCGGGTCATTCCATATATCAACGACAGAATGAGTTCGGATATTCCCTTCAGTAAACTGCGGATCTCTAATAGAAAGACAACCTACAATATCTCCGTTGTGGCGAATACCCAAAGAATTTATACCAGCGTTACATCCATCCCAAACGGGAAATTCTTTACACTGATAAGCCATCTGTCGGGACAATATTTCTTTTTTAGAATAGTAACCAATTGTATCAGCTAAAAATACCTTCGGATAACCTTCCTCCAAATTTTTCTGATAACTGAAATCCACAATCTTTTCTATGTCATCAGCAGGAAGCATCCAGTCTTTATGTTTGGCCAGTCTTCCAGATGACACACCCAATTGCAATTGCCAGCTCATGACACCCACTTTTTGCAAATCCTCATAAAGTTGTGGCAGAGAAGACAAGTTCTGTTTCACGATAGTTGTATTAACAGCAGTACAAATTCCAGCTTCATTTAATATTTGGAGCACATCCATACACTGTTGATAACAATCACAGTTTCTCATTCGGTTATGAAGTTCGCAATTCCCGTCAATGCTAACACCTATGATGTTGATATTCGATTCAACCAGTTTTTCCACTACATAGGGCGTTATCAGTGTACCATTGGTTATAATCCTCAGTTTTACATCATAAGAAGAAATTCTTTTAACCAGAATTTCCCAATCCTTTCTCATAAAAGGTTCCCCACCCGTCAGAACAAAGACAGCAGGACGCAGTTTCATCACCTCATCTATTAATACAAGACTTTCCTCCGTAGTTAATTCGTCAGCAATGCTTGTTGTACAAGCCGAACCGCAATGTTCACACCTTAAGTTACAGCCCATCGTAACTTCCCAAGCCACTTCCTCTAAAACATACTTATCTTTCATTATATAACCACCTTTTTCTTTACGTAAAAGATCTTTCCTTCTGAATAAGCTGTCAATTCAATGCTGCTAAGACTTTTATTCACCTCTATATTTTTAGAACCCTCTTCAGTTTCCAATTCCCCTCCCTCAGAAAGCTCAAGATAGACGGCATTTTCAGTTTTCCACCTAACATTCACTATTTTCTTTTCCTCGGAAGGAGTAGGTTCCGGTCCCGGGCACATATAAGGTTTCGTAGTGACAGGTGTTAAAGGCATTTTTTTTATCGATTCTAAAGTAACGAACCCGTCACACCCAAGCTCTATATCACCGATTGTTCCTCTAACCACTGATGCGGAAAACTCCAATATTTCAGGTTGCTTTATCTCTTTTTTAGTCAAAGGAACTTTTACTTCTTCAACCACAGCTTGATACTTATTTTCTATGATGATATAAGCATGGAGGACCACAGAAATTTCAACTGTCCCTAGCTGGTCATTACAATGTATTTCCTCGAAAGAAAAAGTCATAGTACTCCCCTTTCGTAGAACCTTTTCAGAATAAAAGTTCCAAGAAAGAGTACCGTAAGGTCTAAATTCCCAGCCACTTGGTTGCACTACACGGACACTTTGATACTCTTCCGTCAATTCATCCTTTCCGCTTCCGTAAGGAATTGACACATCTATACCGGATGCCACACCTTGTAGCAGAGAAATGCCAAAGTCTATATCATAAGAAGCAGACTGCACAGATAATGAAAAAGACTGTCCTTCGGCAGAAACTGCCATTATATCCGGCTGCATATTGCATTGGACATATTTACCACAAATACCCATAACGTTAAATTAACGTATCACAATCACATATTCGCCAACTAATACCGGATTGAGCGGTATAGCTGTAAATTCATCTTTCCATAAACGGCATACCCTTTCCGTATGTTGTGAAGAAAATGCATTTAATCTCTTCGCCTCTTCCATTTCATTGAAAGGAACATCATAATATAAATGAATTACTACTTTAGATCCTTCTGTTGGCTGTATCTGACTTGTAGTAGGGTATAACATCACAGAGATTTCCGTAAAAAATCCCGGTTGAAAGTTAAAGTTACCAACGATAATATTATGCTGTTTAAGTGAATTCCTTGACAAAAATATTTCTTTCCCTTTACTATCCGTCCGACTAGATTGTATTTGAATATCCCAATCATCTAACTTTTCACTTTCTACATCAAGCATCCAGTTGTCTCCAGTATAAAGAGTACCAACAGGTACATTCAGATTTATCTTGGCAGATACCATTGGAAAGTTCGGATTATAAGTGAGCTGCGCTATATTACGCTCTGCCCATAGGAGATTATTCTGTATAATGGAAGCCATATATATAGGACTTATACTTGATGGTATCGGATTGGGGTATTTATCCGAAAACATCCTGGCGATAAAGCAATACTCATCGCCAGCTATCGGGCTTTTAGGCAGTTCCCATACGAAAGGAGCCGCTGTCACACCGATCTCATCCGGTTTCATCGGTGGAATGTAATTGATTTTATCTTCACAGTTATCCACTTTTATAGCCTTCCAATTTGAAGGCCAGCATATAAGGCTTGCATTGGTGTAATATAGTTGCACCTGCATATCTGTTTTTTCTTCCGCCCTGTTTTTGCAACGTACATAAAAATAGTTATTCATATTTTCAACAGGAATTTCTTCAGACATTGTTGCATAGCTGTCCGGTTGTTTTAATATTTCCTGATAGTTGGCTACGGCATGTACTCCTGCACACCAAATATCTGGTGATAGTGCAATATTTCCCGTAGCGGGAATTTCTCCCTGATTTTCTAAATTAGGGCGCATAAATGGTGTTTTTACAAATTCATTCATAATCTTTATTTGTTAAGTTAATGTAATTTATATAAACTAGATATTAGAATTTAATCATAAGTAATATCAGAAGCAGTGCAAGCAGGCACAGCAATGCTAGAAATGACTTCCACCCCACCGATAATCTTATACATGACAGGCTTAGGAGCATCACCAATAGTTAGAAAATACGACATTTCCGTAATAGAACCAATACATTCTGCCGCAAATGCGCTAGCTGTCATTTCACTTTTTCTTTCTACATAACCCCATATTGAAATTGCAAGATGTCCCACACCATACGCTCCTGCCCAAAAGCTTCCCGAATGTGTTCCTTTTCCCAAAATGTCAGTTTTGCGTTGCTTATAAAAGGTAAAAAACATATCCATCGCTACCCCCACTCCGAAAAAAGCCCACGACGTCCAAGTAAATTCAACCGAATCTGTTGATAATAATGGCAAACACGATATGAACCAAATCAGTTCTGCACCAATCGTTACATAATCAAAAAGTGTAGGTCCTATAGAAGCGGATACTTTGACAAAATTATCCATACTGCATACGAGATAAAGAACGCCACTGGATACACAAGAAAGAACTTGCAAAAGAACACTACTTGTGCTATTCAAACCCATCACACTTTTCCGCATCAATATAGATTTGATATATTCTATGAAATTCTCCACATCTTTATCGCTATTAAATGGCAAACTCTTTCCTTTCGCTTTATATATCAATACTGTAGGTAAAGCAAGGAACGTACATAATAAATCCAGAAGAGTTAGTTTATCTCCACATATCCCCTTATAGAATGATGTAAAAAATGGAATTTTTATTTCACTTATAAAGATTTTGCTTGCGAGTTTCATTATGGTTTTCATCAAATCGAACACACCGGATATAATGGCAGACATCCCGGAAAAGATGAGCTGAATAATTCCACGTAGTGCGGATAGCAGTCCGCATAACAAAGAAGAAAGTAATGTGTCTATATCCGTAAAAGCTTTTTGGAAGTAATCCAGTGATTCCTTGAAATGAGGATTATCTGAAATGTCCGTACAAAACTTCTTCACCAGATTAAATAACTCATCAAACGGTCCGGCATTTTCCTCTAATATCTGACACAAAGAAATCGTAAGCTCTTGCATATTGTTATTTTCCAATCTCGATTGCAAGGGGTTATTACTCATCGCATAAGATATAGAAGAATCTTCCGCCGGAACTGTGTTCTGCATATATTTGTCGAAGGACAGATTAGCGTCCAATTGAGATATTAGCTCTTCCAATGCTTTGTCTATCTCTCCTTTACCTAGTTCCAACTGAGTAAGTAATGCCTGTTTGAGGCTTTCCGCCATTTCGGGTAGTTGAGCGAAAAACATAGTCATTAATCCATTAAACGCTCGTTTCGTTCTCATCACATCCTTCCAAATAAACAAAGAAGCCAACCATACGAATATGGTGAGAAAGAATATGGCAATAGCTGCAAATATAGTTTCTACAAAATGGAATACTTCCTGCACAACCTTTATCACAGCATCAAAAATCATTTTGACACCATTCAATACAAATTCCACAACCATTTTCACTCCGTCCACAATCCATTTTACGACAGTCACAATACCTTTTACCACTGAGCGGCAAAAGTCGCGTATCTTTTTCAACCACTTAGGAAGTTTCTTTCCTCCCGAACGTTGCATCATCCGGTTCATTTCCAACTGCGCTTCCTCCTTTGTCAGACTCATATATACAGGATGCCCGCTTTCAAATGTCATACCCCATACCGGAAGATCGTCTGTCGGGACTACTCTAGAGACATCCAATAGTTGCGAACGTTTCATCAGTCTCACCTCCTCCATCCGGGGCTTTATTTTCATTACATCCAAGAGCCCCTTTGCCAAATTATCAGCATCCTGCTTGTTACGGAACTTATCGGGTAGAAACGGGGTAACCGTGCCTTTCATTGAATCCGTTTGTTTGGCATCCAGCAACTTCTGCGATGTAATGGCAGACAAGTCATCATGCACTCCGGCAAACTGGGAAAGGACGATAACCTCCTCGTCAGTATGGTATTCGTTGGATAAAGAGGCATACACCACCGGGACATCCAGTCCATTAGTATATTGCTTGAAAGAAATTTTACCTTGTGCGTCCGTCCTTATTTTAGCTTGTATATCCGTATCCAGTTTCAGTATGCCTTGCGAAGTTTCAATGTAGGTACGTGCTTCTGCCCATAATGTGACCTCCATATCCGGCAGAGCAACGAGTCTATTGTCAGAATGAGTAAAAGTTAACTCTGTAGAGTAACACGGCATTCTTTTTACTTCTCCTTCTTCCGGAAGTTGTAATGTACTTTCCACCCACGTGACTCCACCCTGATTCTCCAGTGTATGAATCAAACCGTCCTCTTGTAGTACATAATAAAGACGTTGGCATTTAGGGTTATAGTTGAATGTCGAGAAAGAGCTTTCCTTGTCTAAGATTGCTACCTCGTCTGTCGTATTTTCTGTCTCGTCTTTCGTCAGTTCGATATAAGCTAAACTGCCTCCGCTTAATGCCATAGACACCTTCCCTGCCTCATTCTGATATACTGAGCAGAACGCATAATTGCCTCTTTCTGCCAAAGCGGATACACTTGCCACGCCTTGTTGTTGGTCGATACATATCTCTACAGGCAGGTTTCCGGCAGTTCCATGCAACAGAAGGAAAACAGTATCAGTAGAAGGTACAAATATCTGTTTTACAGAATCTCCTGCATCCGGCAGATCCAATCTGCATGAATACCTGATCCGATCTTCCGTAACGGAATAAGATGTATAGGTAGTAGACGCGCATTCCACATTTAACTCCTTCATCGTTTTTCCGGAGAATGTTAGTATGGGAGATGAGAACGATGAGGGTATCAAACGAGCAATGGCATTTGTATCCCATTCTTGATAACTTACCCAGAAACTTTTCATATCCGCAGTCTCAGTCACTACACCCAATACGAAATCTTTCTCTTTTTCAAATGGTAGAATGAGCAATTTCTCGACTCTAAGAAAGTTTAACGGATGGACGAATGGCACAGACTCGGCTTCCGTAAAATTTCCGCTATGAGGCATTTGCTCTTTGACATGCCAAACTTTGTTTTCATGTATAGCAAACAAATGTAGTATTTCGTCTCTATCAAATGCGGCTACTAATGACTTACCATATAGCTCCACCAAACAGCTATTGAACATGCCGTGACCGCCATGTACAGTAGTCATTATTACCCCGCCTTTTTCAGTATTACATAAAAGCACATCGTATTCGTCTTCATTTGAAACGACTACCATCTCAGTGATTTTCATGTCTTTACTCCAAACGGACTTTATACCTTCGTCGCGTACATCAAGTGCTTCCATCAATTTGGTGGCACTTTTTAATTGGAATTTCTCTCCTTTTAATGTTTTTATAGTATCCATAATTAGTATGTTGGGTTTTGATCGATATATAAACAACGTTAACATTAAGATAAGCAGAAGCAATATAAAATATAGAGTTAAATCCATATAATGAGTACGTACTTACATCTCAACATTTATTTTATATCACTTATATTTTCGTTAGCATTCATTCTTTAATTATTAAGCAACACTCTTTTTATACTTACTTGCCTTTAAAAAGTGAAAATTATAACTGTTTATAAATCTCATTAGCAGCTTCCTGTTCTTTCCCTATTGTAAAGCATTCTACCACTCTTCTCCTTGCAGCATCCGCATATTGTTTTCTCAACAAATCATCCTGCAATAGTTTATCTATGGCCGATGCATATTTTTTACTATCTGAATTATCAACCTCAATTCCTGTTACACCACTTAATGAGACCCAATTAACCCCCGATCCTTCAATATGAAAAGTAACAGCAGGACATCTACAATACATTGCTTCGGCAAGTGCAAGTCCAAAAGCTTCATTTTTTGTAATAGAAGGAAAAGCAAACACATCTGCTGCGTGAAGATAACAGCGCAAATCATCATTACTTAAACGACCTACAAAACTAACTCGCTCCAAATTTGCTTTAGCTTTCAATTCTTCAGTCAAAGGACCTTGCCCGGCTATAACAATATGGCAATCTGTAGTTACATATTTTTCCGCTTCAATCAAATACCTTAAGCCTTTATATTCCACATGGCGACCTACAAAAAAGATCAGCCTTTTATTATGATATTTTTTATGAATATCTTTTATCCTCATCTTATCATTACACTGTAAATCAAGACGATGAATATTTATTCCATTAGCCATAACCTTCACTTTTTGCAGAAATGGTTTCAAAGGTAATGAAGCATCCCTATACTGTGAACTTGTCACAATAATACTATCTGCACGCTCTAATAACTGATGTTCATTACCTCTTACTAATGGGTATATATATTTCTGTTTTGTAATATCCAAATGCCAATGAATAATCAACTTTGTACTTGCAGGAATCAATCTAACCAATAGAAATGCAACAAAAGGATTAGGATGATGAAAATGTACAATATCTGGTTGCCAAGACTGTATATTTCTTTTCAAATAATAATAGTAAAGAAGAGAACATGATTGACTTGCCACTTTTATAAAACACCCAATTCGTAGAACCTGTATACCGTTAATTTTACTACAAACAGTCCTATTAGAATCATTAAAACATATAACCCGATTTTCATATTCTTTCAATCCCTCCACAATATCCTGACAAACTGATTCAGTACCACCAAGATATGGATAATAATACTTAGAGATATGAAGTACTCTCTTTTTTCTACTATCTTCCATTAAATATCAAGATTCTATTATTTTTAAGAATTTGTTTCACCTGAGAATCCATCACACCCAATTTGATAAACACTTTTTCCAGTCAACAAGAACATAATCAGTCAAAATGAATTAATACACTCTTTTAAAACTATACATTAGATGCTACCCAGTCAACACTATAAATCGATATAGGGATGACACTAATATTCAAACTGTGTTTTAATAAATCTTTTAATAACTGCTTCTAATAAAAAAAATCTTTTCGTCAGAATTTTGTAAAAAAATGAATTGTTTGACTTTTCAGAGGAAGTAGAAACATTCCCTCCATGCCTTCTATAACACATGAGGACTTCTTCGGAGAAATATACACTTCGATGATATTTGAATAACCAATACATACCAATCCAATAATCATGTGCCACTATATTTTCAGGAAAAGGCAAACACTCTATCAACACCTTTCTATTAAAAGCCATACAGCAACCTAGAAATCTCGTTTTATAGAAATTATATAGAAAGCGATTAGAAGTATGCAAGTTTTCAAAATATTTCTTATTCAAAGACTCACCTTTATAATCTACTAATAAAGCATTATGAACCACCATGTCATACTGTTGTAGAAAGTAAAGACAGCGTTCTATCTTATTCGATTCCCAAATATCATCTTGATCAGAAAGGAATATAAAATTACCAGAAACATAACGCAAAGCATTTTCAAAATTTCCAATAAATCCATGTTTTTGTGTGTTACATATCATTTTAATACGCCAGTCCTGGAAATCATTTATAATTCGCAAAGTTTCATCCGTACTTCCATCATCAGAAATAATTAATTCGTCTTCTGTTGTCAGTTGTTTCAATATGGACTCTATTTGCTGTTTTATAAACTTTTCACCATTATACACAGCCATACACACACTGACTCTAACCATTCTTTATCACCCTCCTTAAAAAATGATAAAATACAGAAATACAATAAGGTATATATCCCAAAAAAGTATTAATAATATATTTTCGATCTTTATCAAAACATACATCACGATGCTTAACACAACTTCCCGCATCATTAAACCAAGTAATAATTTGGTTTAGATATTCAAAAGGGTATTTTGAAAACAATATTATATTATATTGATAATCGGCAAAAAGCGAATACTTCACATCATAATTATAATTTTTATAAATCGACTTTGGATAAAATAAAGCTTGGTGGGGTATATTTTTTATAGCCAATTTATAACGATTATATTTCCCTCCATAAATGTCCTTGCTAACATAACGATACACATCTCCATGGTATACACAAACACGATTTATTTGCATTTGAGGCACAATATCCTGCAATACATGAAATGAGATTAAATGATCATCTCCTCCTAAAAAGAGAACAAAATCACCATTAGCTTGTCTTAATCCTTTGTTCATTGCATCATAAATTCCATCATCTTTTTCACTAACCCAAAAAGATATTCGATCTGCATATTTTCTAATTATTTCAATTGTACCGTCAGTACTTTTTCCATCAATAATAATATACTCAATAGATGTATAATTCTGATTGATAACTGAAAGAATTGTCTCTTCAATTGTCTTAACACAATTAAAGGAGACCGTTATGATACTAATTAACGGGCTTTTATTATTTTCCATGTTTTACATTATATGAATAAAAATAAAATACGAAAAGAAATGTTATAGGGAATTCTAAATATCTTTCATTAGACTGAAGTAATAGAAAAGCCAAAAATAACCACAAAGGGGATACACTAAAACTCATTCGTTTTATAGAATGGTATACTTGGAACAAAAAAACAAATGCCCAAATAAATCCCATAGATGCAAAACCATAAATAAGTCCATTACTACAAGCTACATTGCCTAAGGCTTCGGATCTCTTCCAAAAATCAATAGTACCTAATCCATATCCCCAATATGGACGTTCTAATGCCATCTGCCACATAGCTAATATATCTAATGTTCTACTTACTTTGGATACACTTGTTTTTTCAGAAAAGAGCTTATCATATACTGTTTCGCTATTCAAAATAGCTACTATTACACATAAAAAAGAGACAAAGATTAATGGATAAAGCCAATGCTTAGTCCTCTTTTTCATAGGTAGTTTCCATACACATGCACATAGAAATAGTAGAAACACAATATATCCACCAGTAGAAAAAGTCAAAATTACCCCTATTAATATCACAATTAATTTGACTAATAACCCTTTCTCCCATCTCCAAGACCTTACCTCATCAATATGTAACCACAGAATGATATTTAAAATAATTTGACATGCACCCGGTTCGTGCCAAATTCCCGCAAATCGACCAAAATGATTGGGCCAACCAATTGAATAAATAAAAAACATCTCATAATCAGTTGAAACATGAAGAACTGTCAGAGGTAATAGATCTATTTCTGTCAACAGAAACACGGGAATGCCTAATAAAACTATCCCAAAAACGACATTAGTTAAAAGACGCCTAAAATAATAGAAATCATATCGAGAAATAACCAAATAAGAAGCAAACATTACTACAAGATAGCCTACTATCGAATTTTCTTTAGGAGGACTATAAAAAAAGACCATTCCTAATCCACATAGAAAAAAAACAAATAAACAATAACGAAATGATTTATTCTTAACACCAAAAGGAATACGGGATTTATATATGAAACTATTAATAACAGCAATAATCAAAAAAAATATAAATGCGACTCCTGGAGTAACATACTGAAACCATACAATTGTTCCCGTAGTAAAAATAAAGACAAGAGCAACAAAATAATCCCATATGTACTGTTTTCTTCTTGTTAATATCATAATTCTCTATAATACAAATATCCTGTTACCTGTTAGCAAATTTTCTTCAAGCATATACCTTTTAAAAAAAACGTTCTTCAAGACACAGATGATTTTAATATATATCTAATTGTATCATACTTTTTCTGTAATTAACATCAGCCTTTCATTGCTTTAATAATCCTATCAGCAACTGTATCCCAAGAGTATTCATTGATATACCAATCTCTCTTATTCTTTACATTTTGTTTTATACGTTCATCACAAAGCAATTGATTCATTAAATTAGCTAATTCATCTACATCATCCTTATCCAATAAATACCCAGTCTCGCCATTCTCTATAAAATAAGGCATTTCATAAACATTACGACCAATGCATGGAAGACCAAAAGTCAAAGCTTCAATAAAAACGAGTCCATATGCTTCAAAATATGAAGGCATAACAAAAACATCACATAAATTGAATAATGTTGCTAGTTTTTGAGAATCACAATCACCCATAAAATAATACCCGCTAACCTTATTCTTAGGAAAAGGATTAGTAGAGGGACCTGCAACATAAAATTCGACATCAGGACGTATTCTTTTTAAGTGACAAAAAGCATCATAACACAACAGACCGCCTTTACGACGAAAATCCCTCCCTACAAATAACAATTTATTACCTTCCTTTTTTTCGTAATCTATAAGTGTTTTATCCAAGTTAATGCCACCTCCAACATGATGAACTTTAGAAGAAGAAACCCCACAGCGGTCCACCAAATCATTTGCTAGCCATTTTCCCATAGTATAAATACCACTACATTTCAGATAATACTCATTCTGAATTAACACTCTGCGTTCAATAGCTTTAATAGATAAATGCCCAAAAGCTGAAACGGCAAAAACATTAGGAATATATTTAGCCATATATTCAATATACGAAACTGAAAGATCTTGATATATATAGGTCTTCAGATGAGATGAATCAAATAAAACTTCTGCAAATTGAAGCACTTGTCCTTCTTCAGTATTACATATTACTCTACGAGCATAGTTCCTTTGTCTTTTAATTTTTGCTATCCCCATATCAAACAAGCTCCAAATCCTCCCACCTACACGTTCTATAAAGTTTTTATTTAGATTAATGTCTTTAACTAATGCCTTTCGTAATAAAGCAGTATAAAGCCCCCAATTTGTACCAGACCAAGTCTTAGGTTTATTTTTCAACCATTCAACCAAAAAATATATTTTCAAATTTGACATATCATTTCACTATTTTCCACATAAAACTATAGCGACATTGCAACTAGCACTATAACGATTATAATTATTATTCAATACAAATATCAAAGCTTCAATAAAAAGCTAGCCCATCTGCTCCAAAATATAAAGGTATAACGAAAAGCACCATAACACAACAAACCACCCTTATGAGGCAAATTCCTCCTTACAGTAACAATAGATATTAATGGATTATTCATTATAAATCATGATTTATAAATTTAATCACTTTACATGGATTTCCGGCAGCAATACAATCAGGCGGTATTGATTTAGTAACTACACTTCCTCCCCCAATTACACTTCGTGCACCGATAGTTACTCCTTTTAATATGATACAACGAGTCCCAATGAGAACATCATCTTCTATCACAATCGGAGCCGTTTTTGCCGTTAATGCATCTTTTGATATTTGACCTATTTGTTCCTTCGAGGCTCTTATACGATAATCCAAATTATGTGCATCCGAATCCATAAGAATACAATCTCCCCCCACTTTTACACGGCTTCCTATCGTGATACGTTCTTTGGCCCAAACACAAGGTGATGACAACCCAGTATCGTCACCAATCTCAATGACAGATGTAGGATATTCTAAACATATACTTGCACGTATATTACGACATAACGGATTAAATGACTCACCACTTGTTATTACTAAATTTTGTCCAATCGTCATTTGTGCTTCTGTATGTTTACTAAGATATATCACATTGTAAACTTTCATACCTGCCCCAAACTCTATATCATTCATCCAAAACTTTATCTTATTCCATTGGATATGAAATTCCATTCGAAGTCTCTTCAGTAAACGACACAACTTGTATACAAATTTCTTCAACATCATTAATGTATAAATACTATCAGTTTAAACCTTTAGTTTTCTTGTAAGCACTCATGTATAGCTATAATATCCACAAAAGTATTGTAACCCACATTGAGTTATATATTGATTGACAATTAAGTTCTTTTTTAATATTCATTCTTTTATAGACGCGACAACCATGGCATAGGATAAACTTTATTACTATACCACCAGACACCCAACATTATAACTAAGGAGCCCAAAACTAGACTATATTTTATACCATCAGCTCCTATTGTTTTTACGAGTAAAAAAGTCAGTAATAGCTGAAAAATACTACCAAGAAATGTTACTAGTCCTAATCCAAATGTCTTTTTCACAGTATATGGATACTGAATGACTAGTCCATAAAATGAATATATTGTAGATGATAATATTATCCATGGTATGTATTGGAATGAAGCAGCATATTGTTCACTCAAAATATAATGAACCACAAGCCAACATAGAATAATAACAAGAAAACACAACACACAGAAAACGCCCCCTAATTTATATGACAATTTTACGAGAAACTTTTTTTCCTCACGTTCATTTTCCGGAGTCATCTTAGATAACCTTTTTTGTAATTCTGGAACATAAGCATTGCTGAAAGATGTGTTAAATAAAGCATAAACCGCCCCAAAACTTAAGGCCATTGAATAAATTCCATTAATATTAAGCCCACAATATGTTGTAAGAATAATTTTATCCATACCACTTTTAATCCAAAAAGATAAAGAATGTGGTAAAAGAGGTATTCCAAATTGCACTAAAGTCTTTTGAATATTAAGCTCTATTTTAAATATTAAATATCCTCTCTTGTATAATAAATACAGATGAATAAAAGACATAATAGATATTGCTACAACATAACTTAGAATTTTCCCCAATGCTTGTTGGTTATATCCTACCACCAAAATAACAAGTAACCCAACATACAAAATCACCTGTCCTATTTGCAATTTTGCAAAACTAATAGGACTATCTTCCATCTTATATAAAATGAAGTTCACATTGTTAGCAAGCATACAAAAGCTACTCAATACAGTAAGCAACTGTAATGATAGTCCTATATGTAGATAACCTTCTATTATATTAGTACAGAAAAGAATAATTATTGCAAGAATTACATTAACTAGTAAAACTAGAAAAAGTAAATTACTAACTAATATAGAAACTTCCTTTTTTGTCCTTTCATAGTAGAAATATGGCAGTGAATTAACAAGTACCTGACCAGCCAGTAAGATGATAATATTTTGAAGAACATCAAAATTAGCAGCAATACCTAATTCTGAAGGCACAATAAAATAAGAAACAATAGGTAATACTATAAAAGAAATAGATTTAGTTATACCATCAGTTACAGTATATATGGCTGTTAGCTTAAATATAGGGTGCTGCAAGAAGCTTTTTATTCTATTCCTAAAAATATGCATGACTCATTATAAGGTTAAACATCAAAGGTTGAGAAAAAATTCCGATAAGAAAGCCTTACTTCGCGAACAGAGCATAAATCGTCAAATAAACTATTAACTTCAAAATTTCCTTCATCATAAACATCTACAATTTCTTCCGGCTTACTGAAAATTAATCCTGCCTTAATATCACGATATTTATCCTCTATACTTTGATTTGAATATCTTATAATTTCATGCCTCAAAAATATTAACTCTGTAAATACAGTAGAACTTCCCACAATTGAAAAATCAACCATATTTGCATACTCAATCATATCAATGCCTTTGATAACATTGCCTATATAGTGACTTGGATCCACTACATCTTTAAAAAAATCTTCTTTATAGTTAGGATGTAATTTAAGATAGTACTTAAATCCTTTCGTTCGAGATAAATTATTAGCGGCATTTATTAAAACAATATTTTCATCTATATAATCAGGATGTCCAATAACGACACCAAAAATATCATTATTGGGCTTCATAGATTGATTCCAGTGTTCTTTAGCTGCATATCCTATAATACCTAGTACTGGTAATCTTGATTCCTCAACTCCAGACATTATGGCTTCTCTCTTTGTGTAATTATTCCAACATAACAGAAAATCACTTTTAAATGTACGTAATTCAATCCCACAATTAATTTCCGTATCTTCACGATATGAAATAAATTGTCCATGTTGTAAAGAGGCCGTTTTTATGTTTCTAAGTCGAAATATTTCTTCCCAAAAACTATCCTCTATCAGTGAATCGTAGAACGATACAAATAAACTATAGTCCCGGACTTGTATATTTTCATCAATATAAGCTAACACTTGATGCAAGTATGCCAATCTATTAAGTATAATCAATTTCTGTATAAACGATATATTTCGTTTTCTAAATGATAAAAACCAGTATGACATATTTCGCAAAATATTAATTGTATGTATAATATTAAACGTTCTATGAGATTTTCCTAAAATAACGGTTTTATTCAATATCAAATCACCTACAATATGTAATCTATCTATATTCGTTCTTCTATCACAACAAGTGCATAGAAGCAAAATGCCTTTTTCACTCTTTACCTCAATATTATAGCAAGGCGCTTTTGGGAAAAACAAGGAATAAAAGAAATCTAATACGCTACTTATCTTAGTACGTGTTCCAAATTCGTCACATTGGAAATATAAAGAAAGTCTGCCAAAAATAAAATTCCATCTTACACTGGGAAATCCCTTGAAAGCGATCCCATTTAAACTCGAAAACAATTTTGTAGTATTCATTTTCATTCAGTCAGAATATCCACTGACACTAATCAATCTAATAAATTCTTTGCTTCAATAATTGTTTTGATATAAATCTGCTCTGCAACAAAAAAATCCAAAGGAGTATCTATATCAATAGCCTCTATGTCAGTAGTTCTTATAAACTGAGGGGTTTTTCCTATTATATTCCGGTATCTTATCAAATCACTCTTATTTATTAAGGTAAAACCAAAGTTCAAAGCTTCAATATCTGGCAAATTTTGACTATTGGGTGCATTTAAAGGATTATAATTTATTGCTTTCCCATCTAACCACATAAATTCTTTAATCACTGAAACTGTTGATAAACAATCAAACTCATTATCTTCTTTAAACATATTTATAGCAGCCTCCATCGTCTCTATCTTAATAAAAGGAGAAGTCACTGGACAATATGCAAATATTTCGGTATCAGTAGTCTGCCCCAAATGTTCAAAAAATTCGCTTCCTGTACATCTTGAAGAAGCATAATAATCTTCTCTACGATGAAATGAAACACCCATTTCTTGCGCTATCTCAATTGCTTGTTCCGAATCTGTATTGACTATAATTTCATCAATCCCCTCAACCCTTTTAAGGTTTTCTATTTTTATTGCCAAAAGATTAGATCCAGCAAAGGAACGCAAATTTTTATCAACAACTCTTTGAGAACCCTTTCTAATAGGAATAACTGCTGTAATTTTTTTCATAATTTTAAATCGCTCATTATCGTCCAATTAGCACCCCTTAAAAAACTTATTTCTTTAAAGACAGACACCAAACGGACTTAGTTTATTATATTTTACACCTCATTCAAAACATGCGATAAATGGATATTAAATTTTATATATTTTATAGCACAAAATCATTTCTCATCTTAATATGCATTCTTCTCCCCAACAACCACATTCGCCACAGTCTTATAAATAATATATAAATCAAGCAATAGCGTCCAATGCTCCATATACCAAATATCAGCCTTAACACGTTCCTCCATCTGTGATAGTTCTCTTGTTTCACCACGGAAACCATGTGTTTGCGCCCAACCGGTTACCCCCGGTTTAATGAAGTGCCTCACCATATATTTATCAATCAACCGGGCATAAGTCTCTGTATGAGACAACATGTGGGGACGAGGCCCTACTATTGACATTTCACCTTTAAAAACATTTATAAACTGGGGAAGCTCGTCAATGTTAGAGCGTCGAAGAAAATCTCCAAAACGAGTTTTTCGGGGATCATCAACAGTTGCCTGTTTGCTATCCGCCTCTTTATTCACTTTCATGGAACGAAATTTATAGCACTTGAAATCCACACCACTCAAACCCGTTCTCATTTGTTTAAAAAATATAGGACCAGGAGAAGTTAATTTAATAATACTCCCCACAATGAGATAAACAAAAGGAAAAATAGTAATCAAAAAAATTCCTGATAACACAATATCAAATACCCGTTTTAACACACGGTTTTCCATTTTACTAAGTGGTTCATATCTCAAATTCAAAATCGGCATATTACCAACCATACTATGCCAAATACGTCGGGGAAAACCTTTACAAACATTAGGAACACCATGAAAATAGAGCAAATGATTCTCACAATAATTCATTATAGAAAAATTATATCGTCCCTGCTCCATTGACAATGAACAAAATACATGTTTTATAGATGTTTTTCCAGACATAAAATCAGTAAAACCATCAGGACTACCTAAGTAAGGACATTGAGATGAAAAAGCATCGTTAGGCCCAATATCGAAATACCCTACTACCTCATAAATAGATGCCAGAGAACTCTCCATTTCTTCATATAACATCTGCATATTATTACCTCCACCTATAAAAACAGCATAACGTTTGTGTTTACCCTTGGCACAATAACCAATCAGTGAATGACGAATGATAATTCGATAAATACTTAAAATAATAAAGAGAATAAAAAAATAAATAACAAAAAAGAGAGGAGAAAGGATAGAAATCCCACTAAAAGTCATAATACATGCCCAAAAAACGGAAAATGTTATTATATTTTTTAGAACACGTAATACAAGCTGATCCGGACGAATCTCTCTACTATCCCAAGCTTTTCCACGAGACACAGAACATGCTAGATAGCAGAGACTAAGCGAAGTCATCATTAAGGAGGTAGTACAAGAGAAAGGTGAATAAATGAATACTTTTTCCCAAAAGAATAGGAATTGAAACAAACAAAAACTCAGAATGATCAGATCACCTAAAACGGCAATTAGTTCTACTACTTTATTTATTTGATTAGTTGACGCCATATCACTTAACTAATGAATATTAAGCTCGGATATCTTTAATTTTATTCAGAAAGTCTTCTCCCAAAAAATTCCAAAATATGACAACACAAATAGATAAGAAGATAAATGCCAGAACATATATTTTTTTACTGATCCCCGAAGGTTTCAATGGCACCACAGCAGGCTCTACAACAGCGAATACAGGCTTTTCTTCCTGAACTTTAGCTCTGGCAACTTGAAGTTGATTTGCAACCTGACTGTAAACCTGATAAGCCAACCCCATATCATTCTGCAACCGTTCCTGTTCAGCGCGCACACTCTGCAAAATGATATTATCATGAGAATCTATATAGTTAGCATACTCCTTTTGAGCTATATAATACTCTTGCTGACGTTCTTTAAATAATTTCTCCAAATAAGAACAATCCTCTTTTGCTTTGGATGTACGATAATCTATGATGTATCCCTGCAATTTCTTCACAACAGAATCAGCAATTACTGCGGCAACTTTAGGATTCTGTAAGGTTACAACAACCGTGGTCATAGACGTTTTCTTATCTATAGTAGCAGTAACCATTTTCTTTAAAGTTTTGATTTTCTTCGACTCACTTTTAGATAATTCAATTATGCCCTGATTAGTTCTATTAGAAAATACAGATTCATCCTCTTCAGCAAATAATGACTGTACTCCATCAATTGCCATACCAGGAAGCCCCATTAAATAACTCCACCAAGGAAGAGATTCTTCATCCAAATAAGTATTTAAAGTCATAGTTTCATCTTCCATTCCTGTTATTTTCATTGTAGAAAGTTCCAACAAAAAAGGGGTGGAGGAAACAATATCAGCAGATAAAGAAGTATTCAAAGCATCAGTACCGTCACTCATAGCAATGTCACTTCCCAAGAAAGAAGCTGCCAAGCCAGATAGACCACCACCTTTATTATTACCCATCTCTGGAGAAAGAGTCACTTCAACTGAGTACTGTTTAGGAATACTTATTGCTATAATAATACCAATCACCAAACCAATGCCAGCAGCTTTATAAATCACCTTACGAATACCTATAATCTTACGAAGAATACCCATCAGATCGATTTCGATCTCTTCAGTCGCACGATTATTCTGTTCCTGTTTTATTTCTTTCTCAAATTCCCCTTCTATCATAGTGGTATAAGCTGTTATCTTTTATTTCTTAATCAGATTAGCAATAGATGCAACCATCATTCCCAAAGTACTGAATGTAGTAGCATAACCTAGAATATTACCCATATTAGTCTTCTTCTTAGCTTTACTAGGCACAATTATTTCACACCCTGGTTCGATTTGTTTCTTACCACTACCTTTCACTTTAGTTACCTGACCGTTCATATAAACTATAAATTTCTTACTCTTCTTTGCATTTTCAGAATAACCACCTGCTTGATTTAGGTAATAATCTATATTCTGCCCCTCTATATAAGAAACTGTATTCGGAACCATCACAGCACCATTAATCGTAACCGTATTATTATTTTTAGGAATAGAAATCACATCACCCTCACGCAAAACAATATCTGCTGTACTTCCAGGATTCGCGAGTGCCTTTTCCAAGTCAATGCCTACACTAAAGGTATCTTCCACACGGACACCCAAAGAGTCCATCATAGCTTCACCCAACTGTCGACTCATCAAGCGGATCACATCACCCATGCGTTTCTTTTCACTTGCATTGGCCACACGAGTCAGTTTGGCACCACGTAAGTAGGCATAATTCGTTGCACCTCCCGCTTTATTAATTAAGTCCGAAAGACGTTCTTCACGGCTAGTCATAGCATAAGAACCTCCGAACAGAATTTCACCTTCAACAACTACATTCTGTTGAGCCTGATAACCCGGACTACGACGTACATAAACTTCATCATAAGGTTGAAGTACAAAGCCGGGAGTGCCATCCACTATAAAACCTTCTTTCAGGGAGAATGTATATATCTGGCCGATAGTATCGTTATCTACTGTACTACGCGGATTCTTAATTCTACGGGATACATCTACACGGACTACAGAAGCGGCTTCACGCAATCCACCTGCTTGAATGATCAAGTCTTCAAGGGTCATGTTATCCGCATAAGGATAAGAATCCGGTTTGGCTACTTCACCGTGGATTACGACGTTGCCCCTGTCTTCCAGGTCATGAATACTCGGAATATAAAGAATGTCGTTTTTCATCAGGATGATGTTTTGAGAAGTACCGTCCATGATAGCCTTAATGTCTACCGGAACAACTTCGGTAGTCAAGTCCTCACGCTGGCGGTAGAGAACGGCACGGTTTAAGAAGGCATCACCGGTCAGGCCTTGAGCTTCGTTTACCAGTTCACGGACTGTATTCAGTTTTCCATTCAGCTGGTAGATGCCGGGACGATAAACGGCTCCACGGATTTCTAGTTTGTTGATGAAGCGGTTAAGGATGGCTTCGGCGGTCACAACATCACCGTTTCGCATTTTATAGACACTATAGTCAAGGTCTTTGACTGTGTTTACTTCATATTCCTGTCCGTTCTGGCGTACGACACGTAAGGAACGGGTGTAGGCGTCGGCTTCAAAGCCACCGGCATAGCTGATAAGAGTGGATAGGCTTTCATCCTTTTTCATTTCGAAACGCATTGGGCGTTTCACTTTTCCGTCGATCTTAACCAATACGTCATAGGCGGGGACTATTACTACATCCCCTTCCTGAAGGCGGATGTCATCCTGAATGTTTCCTTTCATGATAAATTGGTAGACGTCGATCGTGGCGATATTTTTGCCGTTACGTACCAGCTGCACATTGCGAAGGCTTCCTATGTCACTGACTCCACCAGCACGATAAAGCGCATGGAAGACTGTGGCAAAAGAAGAGAGGGAGTAAGTACCCGGTTGGACAACCTCACCCATTACATTGATCTGGATAGTACGTATGCTGCCCAAAGTCAGACGGATGTCAGAGGT
>NZ_JADMOU010000016.1:0-124497 GCF_015558905.1 Bacteroides sp. D55t1_190419_B8 | reverse complement strand
TAATAAGTTAATAATCAATCATATAAATAGAATAAAAACAGGAGTGGGATAGTAAAAAATATAATGCGTCTGCCCTGCTTCCTTTCACTAAGGGGATGTCACGTTATAGGGTGACATTTATCACTTTATAAGATGCCATTTATCCTTTTATAAAGTGACAATCGTCACCTTGCAAGGTGACGACTTCCCGACTGCACAAAAATACATTAATCTCTGCACTGAAAGTTCTTAATCATAGTTAGAAAAGAAAGATGGCTTATTACAATTTAAAGAAGAAACCGTCCCTCACCACGAAAGAGGGCGAGACTGAAACGATGTATGCCGACATTGTTTATAGCGGAACAATTACGGCAAAGCAGCTTGTTCGGGCAGTAGCCAAGAGAACCGGATTCAAGGAGGGGATGATAGAAGGGATCCTTTCCGAGTTACGGGACGAAACACTCGACTATCTGGGCGAGGGATTCCGGGTAGAACTGGGAGAGTTTGGATTCTTCTCCGCCAAGGTGACATCCCGTTTGGTGGAGGACAAGAAAGACTTGCGTTCCAACTCCGTTTCTTTCAACGGGGTGAACTTCCGTGCTTCTAAGGAATTCCGGACAGGCGTCCGGGGCGATCTGGAGCGTAGAAAATACATTGACTTTAACACCTCAAGAGAGTGTGACAGGGAAAAGTTGAAACAGTTTGTGCTGCAATATATCCGGCAGCATGGGTTTATAACAAGAACAACGTATACCCAACTCACAGGGCGGCTGAAGAATACCGCGCTCGCTGACCTCAAATCCTTTGCAGCCGAGGGTATTATCAAGAGGGAGGGACGGGGCAATCAGATGCACTTCATTGCGCCGCCACCCAAGGAGCCGGATAGCGAGTTGTGAACTCTGCATGGATCTGTTTAACTTGCGTTCGCGTGTCTAAAACGTACTGTAATCATTCATCTTTAAATGATATTATGGCTGGAAATTTGTATCTTAGCGCCATGTTGGGTTGCTAATCCGGTAACCATATATGTTTGTATAATACTTCTAAAATAAAAAATGATGTTTCAGAAACTTGTAGCTATAGAACCGGTCAGCCTGGTTCCGTCGGCCGAAAAAGCGTTGTATTCATTTGCCGGTCAGGTGGTGATGTATCCTGATATACCCGCGAATGATGATGAAATAATTGTCCGTATCGGAGATGCTGATGCGGTGCTTTTGAGTTATACCTCCCGTATCAACCGGTATGTACTCGAATGTTGTCCGAATGTGAAATACATTGGAATGTGTTGTTCACTCTATTCTCCCGAAAGTGCCAATGTTGATATTCGTTATGCCAATGAACGAGGTATCACGGTAACAGGTATCCGGGATTATGGTGACGAAGGAGTGGTGGAATATGTAGTCAGTGAGTTGGTGCGCTGTTTGCACGGCTTTGGACAGGAACCGTGGGAAGAATTGCCTCGTGAAATCACCGGATTGAAAGTCGGAATAATCGGATTGGGTAAGTCTGGCGGCATGATAGCGGACGCCTTGAAATTCTTTGGTGCTGATATTTCATATTATGCCCGCAGTGAGAAAGAAGCGGCTACTGTCAAAGGATATCGTTTTCTGCCATTGAGGGAACTCCTTTCAGAGAGTGAAGTCATTTGCTGCTGTCTTAATAAAAATACGGTTTTACTGCATGAAGAGGAATTTAAGCAGATGGGTAACCGGAAGATTTTATTCAATACCGGTTTATCACCGGCATGGGATGAGGCTGCTTTTACTGAATGGCTGGAAGGTGACAACCTTTGCTTTTGTGACACGATAGGCGCGTTGGGGGGTGAACAGCTTCTCAATCATCCGCATGTACGTTGTATGCAGGTGTCTACTGGCCGCACGCGTCAGGCGTTTGACCGCCTGAGCGCAAAAGTACTGGCCAATCTGTCAGAATACAATGGGTGAAGCGATATTAATCAGGGTGCTCACTACTGACCACCCTGCAATATCCGATGTAGCACTATAAATGTCTACTACGGCATGCACCTGGTCATTTTTGATTTCTACTCTTTGCGTATCTCCCACAAATCCGGGAGTAGACTGTATGGATACCTGCATGTTCTCCGGACCGACAGAAGCCCGTGAAGCGGCAACTGTAACATTCACTTTGGTTGGAAAGAGGCGAATCGCTTCCGCAGCACTGCCGGAGAAAACGGTACGCTGCTCCGTTTGCAAAGAATCATCATAAACGGGAGTTCCTTTGAGTGCGTTAGGACCTTTTTCATTGAAGAAGCGAGCCGTCGTATTTCCCATCAGGGAGGCAGTTTTTAAAACATCGAATCCACCGGTAGCTCCGGATGCGATATAGACCCGTGTACCATTTGCCTTGGCGGTTTCTGTCACTTCCCGATAGAATGCCTCATCTGCTAAAGCACCGATAGACAAAGTAACGACAGACGTTCCGTTTCTCAATGCCGGCAAAGCCAATTCCCGCATAGCGGCAGGAGAGGCTGATTCTACCAGATAATCAGGCTTTAAAGCCAATAACTCTTCCAATGTGGCGCAAGCAATGCAAGGCTTGCCATGTTGCTGCATTTTATTTACGATGTGTGCTGCTTTTGATGCCGTACGCGAATAGACACCTACCAGATAATAATCTGGTAATAAACCTTTGACAACTGCATCCGCAACGATTTCTGCAAGTCGTCCACATCCTACAATGACTAATCTTTTCATGCAACAAAGATAATACTTTTATTGGTAAGAGCTTCGGCCGGTCTGTAATTACTGGAGGTCTGACAGGATATACTCGTAACTGATGGCAGGTTTCTCATTCAACAGGCGTGTATGCTCTGCGACGAAAGTGTCATAACACTTTTTGGATGCTCCCTTCTGGCCCATCCGGAATAATATCTGGCACTTGATGCGCATCGCTTCTTCATCAAGCGTATCATTAAGCAGCAGGACGTCTGCTATCTGCAATATGAGCTTATTGTTTCCTTTCACATCAGAGGTTTCCAACATTCTAAGCATGAAAGTAGTGACCTGCTTGGTATATTCGTCTTTGAAAGAGTCGAGCCATTCTGTACTGATGGTAGGTGTGAGTGTTCCTCCCGCAGCGAGTTTCAGAATACGCTGTAAGGTAGCGATGTCCACCGTTGCTTTGTCCGGTACTTCCTGCAGGATTTTGCTGATCTCATGATAGTCACAGGTAATGTCGTCACCTATGCTGATAGACCAGTAGCCGCCTTTATAATTAATGGCTATGTCCCCTGTTCTTTCAAGAATAAGCCGTAGTTTCCTGATATTCACATTCCGGGTGTTGGAAGCATTCGCTTTGTTCACGTAATTATAGTACTTCGGAAAAAACTATCAGAAAATAGCAGGAAAGGGTAGAATGTTTTTTGGTATGTATGTTGTGGAATTCTTTTAGTCATGTGCTAAATTTGTTCGTTTAAGGTGAGGAATCTGTTCACCCGACTGAAAAAAACTATTCTCTTAATGTGCTTTTTGGGAACGAATCGTTATTTTTGTATATCACCAAAAAACGAATCATTATCTATTAGATTCAGAGCTCATGAAACACATTCTTACTATTATCCTGCTATCTCTTTATCTCATTATCTCATTAGACGTAAATGCGCAAGACATTGAATTCAGACATTTGTCTACCGCTGACGGATTGACTCATTTCTCTGTAATTTCGCTCTATCAGGATGAGCGGGATTTCATTTGGTGTGGTACACGAAACGGAGTGAGTCTGTATAATGGCAGGGAGTTTAAAGAATATCGATATCATAAAGGAGATACAACCAGTCTTTTTTGTAATACGATTACTGCTATTACCGGTGACCGTGCCGGACATGTTTTCTTGCATACTGTATTGGGTATGGCTTTGTTTGATATGACTTCGGAAAAGTTTTCGGTACTATTTAAAGGAGATGTTTCGGCTATGTTGTATGACGACCGCCTCTATTTTGCGTGCAATAATGTGATATATACATACGATGGTGGGAAGGTAAATCAGTATTATGAACTACCTGACAGGACAAATCAGATTGTGAGTCTGAACAGAAATGACGGTCGGTTATATATAGGTACTGAAAGAAATGGACTTTATCTCCTGTCTGCTGATAATAAACTACAGCATCCTATTCAAAGAGGAAAAATTGGATCAATCTTTAAAGACAGCCGCAAAAGACTTTGGGTTGGCAGCTGGGATTCCGGGCTTTATTTATTTTCAAACGACAGCATTATGCATTATCGTCATCAGGCTAATGAAACCGGCTCAATAAGTTCCGATTTTATTCGCGTTTGTTGTGAAGATAGCCAAGGACATATATGGATAGGTACTTTTAATGGGCTAAACCGTTTTGAAGAGAAGAGTCAAACGTTTGTTAGTTATCTCCGTCGAGAAGAAAAGTCTGGGAATTTATATTATTCGGTTTGGAGTTTGTTATGTGATCATCAAGGTACCCTTTGGATAGGGACATACCACGGAGGATTGTGCTGTATCAATCCGCAAAAAGAAATATTTCACCACTTCCATGCATCCCAACAGGAACAAAAAGGATTAAGTTATTCGACTGTGGGCAAGATGACAGAAGATAACCGGAATAATATTTGGATATGTACTGATGGGGGTGGACTCAATATGTACAATCCCCAGTCGGGTAGCTTTAAATGGTATTTTCATAACGATTCTCGGAATTCTATTTCTCATGATAATACAAGAGCATTTTGGTATGATTCCGATAAAGATGTATTGTGGATAGGAACACATCTCGGTGGATTGAGCCGGTTGGATCTGAAAACGGATGTTTTTACCAATTATTACGCAAAAGAATCGAGAAAAGGAGATTTACGAACGAATATCATATCTACGATCATTCCTTATAAAGGGAAACTCATATTGGCTACCCAAGGTGGTGTGATGCTTTTCGACCCTGCAACAGGCAATTATGAGCAGTTGTTTTCAGGTCCCGACGGAATATCTACCATTCAACGGGTGAATGATCTGTTGATAGATCATCGTGGCATATTATGGATAGTGGGTAGCGACGGTATATACTCCTATCGGTTCGAAGATGGGAAAATGACATATTATCAATCGGATCCGTCGAAACCCGGAACATTATGTAGCCCGCATATTCATACTCTTTACCTTGATAGCCGGCATAATCTGTGGATATGTTCTGCTGATAGTGGCATAGACTTATATAATTATGAAACGGATAGTTTTGAGAACTTTTCCGGTTTGTCTGGAGATTGTGTTTATGGAGTGTGTGAACTTCTTTCGGGTAACCTTCTGGCACTGACTAACAGAGGAATTTCACTGCTGGGAATGAGGGATAAGGAGGGTACTGGGTTAATCGTCCTTAGTGAATGGCCGATGAAAACAATTAATGAAAATTCTGTATTTCAATCTAAAGATAGTACGATATATGTCGGCAGAGTCGATGGGATGATCTCTTTCAAAGAGTCAGATTTGCTGCATCCATCTGTTTTTTTCCATATATTCCCATATCGTTTGCTGGTGAACGGACATGAAATTGAAGTGGGGGATGATACAGGAATATTAAAAGAATCCATCAGCATAGCAAAAAAGATTGTGTTGAAAAGCTCACAGTCTGTATTTACCATAGGTTATGCTGCTTCAAACTATTTGCCTGGTGAACCTGAATATCTAGTGTATCAGTTAAAAGGCTTTTCTGATATTTGGACTCCACTTAGAGATAGTCGGGAGATCACTTATACAAATCTGAAGCCGGGAAATTATACTTTGATAGTGAAGTCAATAGCTCTAACCGGAGATGCGATACCGGAAAGCTCATTGGAGATAGAAATCCTTCCCCCATGGTATCTTACGATATGGGCGTATTTGTTTTATGTGATTTTTGCCGTATTGACTGTTTATTATCTGATACGTGTGTATCATAACAGAATAAAATTGCAGGAGTCGCTCAAGTATGAACGGCAGCATACGCACGACGTCGAAGAATTAAACCAATCGAAACTTCGATTCTTTACGAACGTCTCGCACGAGTTCAGAACTCCGTTGACTCTTATCATTGGGCAGATGGAAACACTTTTGCAGGGCAAACTTCTTTCTCCGCCTGTCTATCAGAAGTTCTTCAGTGTATATAAGAATAGTATTCAACTTAAGGAACTGATTAGTGAATTACTTGATTTCAGAAAACAAGAGCAGGGATATATGAAAATGAAGGTCTGTGAAAACGATATCGCTAGCTTCCTTTTTGAGAATTATCTTCTCTTTAAGGAGTATGCAGATACGAAAGGCATCCAAATGATATTTGAAAAGCCGGACCAGCCTGTGTTTCTTTGGTATAACGCGAAGCAAATGCAGAAAGTAATTAATAATATACTTTCAAATGCTATGAAATATACTTCTTGTGGGGGAGTTGTCACATTATCCGTTTGTGAGGATGGCGATGATGTGTTGATGGAAATTGCAGATAATGGGTGCGGCATAGATGCTCAAGAGATAGACAAAATATTCGATCGATTTTATCAGTCAAACCCGAGCGACTCCGGTACGGGCACGGGAGTGGGATTGGCTCTGACTAAATCAATTGTCGAACTGCATGGCGGTACAATCAGGGCTTCGGGGGCAAAAGGCGAGGGGATGACATTTACGATTCGCCTTAAAAGAGGTAAAGAGCATTTTCTGCCAGAACAACTGGAGGAAGAAACGTCGGATGTTACGGACGGCTATTTGCAGGATTATAATACTGAAGAAATGCCGTTACCACTATTGCTGGATGATGACATGGCAGTTGAAGGTGAAATAATCCAGGAAAAGGAGAATGATTTAAGAATGCTTGTTGTTGAAGACAATAAGCAGCTTAGGGAATTGTTGGTACAGATATTCGCACCTTTCTATTCTGTTGTATCGGCTGAAGATGGGGAAGAAGGATTGGAAAAGGTCAAAGCGGAAACTTTTAATATTATTATTAGTGACATTGTAATGCCAAAACTCTCGGGAATCGATCTCTGTAAAGAGATAAAGAATAATATGGAGACTTGCCACATACCAGTTATTCTATTGACGGCCAGAATGGGAGTGGAACATAATTTGGAAGGATTACGGATTGGAGCCGACGATTATATAACAAAACCGTTTAATGTGCCTATTTTGATTTCCAGATGCAATAATATCGTGAAAAATAGATTAATGCTTCAGGAGAAATTCAGCAAACAGCCATTTGTTGGGGCACAGGTTCTTGCATCTAATCCATTGGATAAGGAGTTTCTGGATGAAGTAATTGAGATTATCGAAAAACACTTGAGTGACAGTAAGTTTAATGTAGATGTCCTTGTGTCCGAGATGCTGATTGGACGTACACGTCTTTTCCATAAGCTAAAAGCCATTACAGGGCAAACCCCTTCCGATTTTATCTCTAATATCCGGCTGAAGAAGGCTGCCTTTTGGCTTAAGAACAATCCAGAATTTAATATCTCGGAAATAGCATACCGGACAGGATATACTTCAGCCAGGTATTTCAGTAAGAGTTTTAAGGAAAAATATGGTCTGATACCTTCTGAATATAGAAAAGAACCATCTGAACCAAATCAGGAAACGGATGTATCTGTATTCGAATAGAAAAAGATTCCTATCTATCTGTCCTGCGCCATATGCGTTAAATGTTCGTTTCTGGTGCCACGTTTGTTCAGACCCTATAAATAGGTGATTTAAGAAGATGTTGCTCTAATTTTGTATATGTAATTTTGAGCAGTGAAATGTTAAACTATAATTTAATAATTATGAGAAAGATGAATTGTATATTGATCTCAATCCTTCTGCTTCTAAGTAGTGGCGGATGTGATAACAAAGACGAAGAAACATCAGGCAAAAGGCCAAGACCGGAAAATGTGGTTTATTCAGAAGTAATCACGCCACCGTCCATAACCCCAATAGATGAAAGTGGCTATAAGACCTATTATGTAGACAGCAAAACCGGTAGTGACGCCAATAACGGCTTGACTCCCGAATCGCCTTTTCAAACGTTGGATAAGGTTTCTGCTATGTCCAAAGAACCCGCTACTAAAGTGTTGTTTAAGAGCGGTGCTGTTTTTAAAGGCTCGCTAACTCTGAAGGACTTGAAAGGTACTCCGGCGAAACCATTCATTGTGGACATATATGGAGGCAGTGAACGTGCCCGTTTCGAAGGGGGCGGAGGAGAACAGGTTGTGTTGATACAAGATGGCAACATTCGTTTTCGGAATATCTTCATTACCAACAAGACTGGTAAACGTGGTATGTACATTAGAGCGATAGAGGCAGGAGCCATAAAAAACATTGAAGTGACAAGTTGCCGTTTCGAAGAAATTAATTGGGCGGGTGATGCTGATTTTGTAGGCGTGAGTCCGACGAGTCTTGATGTTAGAGCTATTTGTTCTGATGGCAATTACAATAAATCGTTTGGCGGTGTTGTTATCGAAACTGTGGCAAAAGAGGCGGGGCCCGGGTGGTATGAAGATATGTTTATTACCAACAATGAATTCTATCAGGTATCACGCACCGGCATCATGTTCATCAATCGCTGGGGAAGTCGCACAGGCGCAGGCGAGGGATATAATGAATATATAGATGATGAACATAATTGGTATCCAAATACTAATGTTGTAGTCCAAGGTAACAGACTTCACTATATCGGTGGTGACGGTATCGTTCTTGGTGGAGCTGACAATTCTTTCCTTGATCATAATGTATGTTACTATGCTAACTTCTTGGGACGTACGGGACAGGCAAGTGTGGGTATTTGGCCTTATTCGAGTCGTAATACTGTAGTACAGTATAATGAATCGGCTTATACACAATGGTGCAATGGTAGTTCGGATGGTGAAGGACTCGATGTAGACATTGCCTGCAAAAATACCATTGTGCAGTATAATTATGTTCACCACAATGTGGGAGGAGGCATACTTTTATGTAATAATGAGACCGAAAATCATGAGGGAACTATCGTCCGCAACAATATATTCCTTTTTAACGGCGGAGCTCAAAAGGGGGCTTTGGCCTCCATCTCGACTAATGTGGGACGTACGGAAATATATAACAATATTGTTATTACTGACAATAAAAACAAACGGGTGTTATTTAGTGACGACTGGGGGAAAAAGGGCAAATCTCACGATATCACTTTCCGTAATAATATCTTTATGTCTACTACACCCACTATAGGCATTTTCGATGATTCATACATAGACAACTGTGTTTTCCTGAATAATCTGTACTACAACTTAGGTAATTTTCAGGCTAATGGAATGGATGCCGCTGCTCTTCTGTACAATCCGGGCATTACCGTACCCAGTGATATGGATGGCTACGATAAAGGAGCTTTCTGCCGCCCTACCGAAGCCAAGGTCTTTCTTGACGGCTTGTTGTTTGACGGTATGTTGAACACTGACTTTGCTGGTAATTCTGCTATTGGAATTGGCTATATGGGCGCATTCGCAGAGTAATTAATAAACTTTATTCTAATATAATATGAAGCAATTATTAAACGTTTTTTTATTCGTAACCATGCTGCTTGGACTGTCGGCATGCGAGAAAGAAGATAAAGACATGTTTATTGTGGAAGGTGAAAGGAATTTTTCCATCACTAAAGAAGGTGATATGATATCGGTGATATTGAGAACTACTCAAGATTACCGGGTCACTTCTGAAAACAATTGGTGTATTATTCTTGCCAAACAACCTATCGGATTTAAGATACAGGTCGATGAAAACACAACGGTAAGAGAAAGGGAAAATAAAATAACTATAGAGTCGAATATTGGCGCTCCTGTGGTCTTGACTGTGAAACAGGAAGCAGGTGAACTTTTCTTCCGAATGGACGATAGCGAAAAGACCAAACAGTTTGCACAGGAGGGTGGCACACAGATCGTTGCACTTCAAACCAATTTGGAAAGTTATGAGGTGGTGGCACCTGCATGGTGTACCATTTCCGAAAAGACAAATGAGGGCTTTAAGATAACGGCAGAAGCCAATTCAGACTTTCGTCGTGAGGAAACGTTATTGGTACGTGCTCAAGGAATGGAGGATATCGGGATTTTGGTGAAGCAGAACGGTGAGCCGCTTTTGAAGAATTCTTACTTCCTTGATGGTAATTTTGAACCGTGGGTAATTGAACGCTCTGCCGAAAATGTCTTCGTTGCAGGTACCTGGATTCCAAGTTCAATCACTGATCCTGAAAAAGGTCGTTATCGGGCTATTAAAGTTGATACGGGCGGGGCTAGCCAAGGTTCCATATTCCAGACTGTAAATGGAATTCTTGATGGTGTTTACACATTGACATTCATTGCACAAGCTGGTGGTTCGAGCACCGATGGAAGTAACCTGTGGCTCGTGATTATCGATAGCGAGGGGAGTGAGACGGTAGAGAGCATCTTTGCAGAAGCTCGTGGCGGATGGAGAACTATCACTCGTTCGCTTACTATCACTGGTGGTAAAGTCTCCATAGGACTCCGTGCTACGCGAGGGAGTGATAAAGGTATATGGTTCCATGCGTTGGGCTTTGTACTCGAATAAACACAATATAAAAAATAGTTAGAATATGAATAATATCAATTCAGATAAAAGGAATGGCTGTGTACATAGCAAGCCTTACCTGTTTACGATTCTATTTTCACTACTATGCCTGTTGCTTCAGACGGGTATGGTATATGCGCAGCAAACTGCCACTGTCGACGGGATAGTGGTAGATGAGGCAGGGGTTCCTATCATTGGAGCTACAGTCAAAGTGAAAAATGAGACCATAGGGACTACTACTGATATGGATGGTAAGTTTTTATTGAAAGCGCCTGTGAAATCAACGCTGGTAGTAACTTATATTGGCTATAGGCAGGCGGAGGCAAAAACCGGCGTGAAAAATTTTCTGCAAATCGTACTTAAAGAAGATATTAACGATTTGGACGAAGTGGTAGTAGTTGGCTACGGTACGCAACGTAGGGGAGATCTTACCGGCTCCATTGCATCTATACGCGGAGAAGAGATTCCTTCAACGGCCACTACTACAGTGGCACAAGCGTTGAAGGGCCAGATTGCCGGTATGAGTTTCAGTCAGACAAGTGACCAACCCGGTGCAAAGGTATCTATACAGATACGTGGAGCGGCTACAAAAGCAGAACCATTGATTGTAATTGATGGAATACCCGTGCAAACCATGTGGGAACCGGATGCGAGTTCCGAACTGGACTATCGCAAGGGTGAAAAAGAGAGTGTACTTGATAATATCAATCCCGACGATATACAGGACATCCAGGTACTTAAAGATGCCAGTGCCACATCTATCTACGGTTCGCGTGCGGCTGGTGGAGTGATTTTGATTACTACCAAAAGAGGGATGGCAGGCAGAACTAACGTATCATTCAAGGCTTCATACACCGGGCAATGGATAGATAAGAAACCGGAGGTGTTTGGTGCGAAAGATTATATGCGACAGGTGAACCGTTACCAGCTTCAACAGTATGTTTACGAGCAGAACTATTATCCATGGGGAAATAAACCGTTGCCATCTGAAGCTGACTTGTTGGCTGAATTCCAGCAGAAATATGCAAGTGAACCCAATAAAGGGTTTATATTCGACCCTGCGGGTATTGATAATTTTCCCGGTGGAACAGATTGGTATGATGAAGTGACCCGTAAGGGGCAAATACAGAAGTATGATCTTTCTGTATCAGGAGGATCTGAAAAGACGGTTTTCCGTGTGTCGTTGAGTCATATGAGTAACAAAGGTATTGCTATTAACAACACCTATGCGCGTACTTCGGGGAGCATGAATATTGACCATACATTCAATAACTGGATTAAGGGAGGTGTGTCGGCTTCGTATTCATCAGTTAATTCTTCGGATGTAGCTCTTGAAGGATCGTCGGGTACTACCGTGCTGTTTCAGGCAGCAAGAGGGTATGATCCTACGGTGCCTGCACGCGATATTGACGGTAACTGGTCTAATCCGGTGATGATGAAAGGAGTAAAGGGTATTAGCCCGCTGTCTATTCTGGATGTGACGATGGATACTCAAAAAGAAAGTTTGCTTACTACTGGATACTTGGAATTGAAACCTGTCAAAGACCTTACTGTTTTAGGAACGTTGGGATATGATCGTAAGTTTGCCAAAACAGGAAGCCATTTTGCATCTACTACCATTCAGGGTGCCGATTACGACGGAATTGCACAGATAAATCGCACGGACCTATCCAATATGTATGTTAACATGAGGGCCACTTACAATAAAGTGTTTGCCGAAGACCATTCTCTGTCGGTGATGTTAGGATGGGAATATCAGCATCAAAATTCCGAGAGTCTGTTGGGCTGGAATACGGGATTTCCTTACGATGGTGTGCTGTGGCATAATCTCGGACTGGGTACTAATGAACGTCCCAAAGTTGGCTCATCTAAAAATACAAGCCAATCGGCCTCATTCCTTGGACGTTTGAACTACTCTTATAAGGGACGCTACCTCCTTACGGCTAATTTCCGTCGCGATGGTTCATCCAACTTTGCGCCCAATAAACAGTGGGGTAACTTCGGTGGTGTAGCTCTTGCATGGCGTATAAGCGATGAAGAGTGGCTTAAAAATATAAATTGGATTTATAATCTTAAGTTACGTGCAGGATATGGTGTGACTGGTAATGCCGGTAGCCTGACAGGTACTTTGACCTATTATAAGTCAGAATCTGCCTATAGTTACTATTTCAACAATAAGCCAAACAGTGGCGTTCGTCTGGCAGTTATCGGAAATCCAAATTTGTCGTGGGAATCACAATATGATAAGAATGTCGGACTTGATTTTGGTTTATTCGATAATCGTTTCGGCGGTAGTATCGATGTGTACGAGCGTACCATTAAAAATCGTATTGGCAATAAATCGCTAATGTCATTTCAGGAGGTAAGGGAGTTGAACTATAATACAAAACGTATTGATAAAACGACGGGGGTGGACCTTACTTTGTATGCTGTACCTATCAGTACTGCTGATTTTGAGTGGAACACCCGGTTTACCTTGACTTATTACCGTGATAAGACAACCAAGCGCGATCCGTCTCAAGTGTTGGATATCCAGGATGCACCGAAATATACATGGAACGATAAGTGGATTCATCTTTCTGACGGCTTGTTACAACCCGGAGAAGTCAATCCCGGACAGTTAGAAACCGATCGTCGAGCCGGTGAGGTGAAGATCAAAGACGTCAATGGCTATCTGCGTGATAAGATGGGTAATAAGATATACGATGAAAACGGCAGACCTATGTATTCCAATATGCCCGATGGAATTATTGATAATGCCGACCTTGTGATGAAATACAATAATACTCCAATCCCGTTCAGTTGGAATAATAATTTCCGTTGGAAAGATTTTGACTTGGGTATCACGATGTATGGTAAGTTTCATCAATGGAAAGGGAACGATAAGAAGACCGGTGCAAATCCGGAGACTCTGCTTTCAGGTGGTAACACATTGGTGTACGTGAAAGATCAGTATAGTTATGATAACCTCGATTCTCAAGTGCCGTCGTTCCGCTTTTGGCAACATGGTGGTGTGGGATATGGTGACTTCTTTGTCGAAAAAGCCTGGTATATTCGAATCGATAATATAACTTTAGGATACACGTTACCCAAGAAGTGGATAAGAGGAGTGCTTAGTTCAGTGCGTTTCTATGCTTCTATGAAAAACATTGCTACTATTACTCCTTACAAAGGGGCGGATCCGGAGTATGATATATACCTTTATCCGAGTACGAGTTCATTCACATTTGGTGTTGATATTAAATTTTAATAGATATGAAAATAGTGAAAAATATTTTTGCGTTGGTTCTTGTCCTGTTAATGTTAGGCAGTTGCACCTTGGAACGAACGTCTTATAACGAGATTTATCCGGAGAACTTTTACCGGAACGAAGAGGATGTGAGCAAGGCGCTTACAGCTCTGTATGTTCCTTTCCGAACAGGATGGGGTAAGTTCTATTGCGCTGACCAGTGGGGGTATGCTGTTATTTCGGATTTCACAACCGGCATGTTGGAAGGTAAATATGCCAATGAGGGATACAACCACTTCTATGAACATTGGTGGCGTGAGAACGGTAGCGACCTTGGTACACAGTTTGCTGGAAAGATATATCCGCAATACAATGAATTGTCTCGAATAAAGAATGCGATACGCAACATCAACAACAGTTCGGTGAGTGATGCGATAAAGAAAAAGGCGATTGCCGAGGCACAATGTCTGTATGGATGGGTAGGATATATTATGTATGACCTCTTTGGTCCTGTCCCTCTCATCACTGATGAGGCACTGGAAGATCCTGAAGCGGAGATTTTTATTCCTCGCCTTTCGGACGAAGAATATACTGCTATTATGATTGAGACTCTCGACGAGGCCAGCCGGGTATTGCCCGATGTACAAACCGACTGGGGTCGTACTTCCAAAGGAATGGCTCTGATGTTGATGCTTAAATTCCATATGATAAATAAGAATTTTGTGGAAGCGGAGAAGGTAGCTCGTCAATTGTATGCTATGGAAAACAGTGGCGTATACACTCTTTTGGGCAATTATGCCTCGGTGTTCGATAAGGCTAATGCAAAAAATAAAGAGATTATTCATGCCATTCCTTGTGGTTCGGGAAATCCTAATTATTGGCTGACACAGGTAATACCTAGTGATTTGGGAGGATTTGAGGCATCGGCATGGGGCACTTTCCTGATGCAATGGAAGTTTTACGACTCCTTTGAAGTAGGCGATGACCGCTTGAATACTATTATTACAGAGTACACAAGGAAAGATGGTGGAGTAGTGAAACGTGGCTCGGGTAATCTTACTCGTGGTTGTATTCCACGAAAACTCGGCGCAGATTCTGAACAGACTGGTTCTGCCGGAACTACCGACTGCATTGTGTTTCGTTATGCTGATGTTTTACTTTCGCTGGCTGAATGCATTAATGAGAACAATGGTAGTCCGACTACCGAAGCTATTGAATTGGTGAACAGGGTACGTAACCGAGTAAACTTGGAACCATTGACTGCCGCTCAAACAGCCAATAAGGAGGCTTTCAATAAAGCAATCTTGAGCGAGCGTTTGCATGAATTCTATTGTGAAGGACTTTCACGCCAAGACCGGGTTCGTCACGGAGTGTTTGTCTCTAACTCACAAGAATTATTTCAGGACAGTCAAAGCGATTGGTATAAAGTACGTTTCCCCATTCCGGCAAAATACATTAATGAATCAGCAGGTGTAGTGAAACAGAATCCGGGTTACGCAGGATAGGAATTAAGGCTGGCTGTAAAGCCAGCCCTTTCCAGCTAACATCAAGAAGAATATAAGCTCTATTAATAAAGAAAATTGATTCGTGATGAGAAAATACAGATTGTTGTTCTTATTGTTTTCCCTGTTTGTGGTATCCTTTGTATATCCGTATTCGCCCAAATTCTCTACTGCCGGGTTTTATCCATTGGAGCATACCGGAAGGCAGGCTTATTCTATGAATGTAGCATGGCGATTCTTTAAAGGAGATGAGGTTAAGGCTGAAGATAAAGAATATGATGACACTAAATGGCAGGTAGTATCTGTTCCTCATGGGATAGAGTATCTTCCTACTGAGGCTAGTGGATGCGTAAATTATCAAGGTGTGGTCTGGTATCGCAAGCATTTCAATCCGGCAGAAGAATGGACTGGAAAGAAAGTGTTCCTTCATTTCGAAGCGATCATGGGAAAGTGTAAGATATGGATAAATGGGAAGTTGAAGACTGAGCATTATGGAGGATATCTACCTGTTATCGTTGATCTTACAGACGATCTTATCTACGGGGAAGACAATGTTATAGCTGTAAAAGTTGATAATAGCAATGACCCTTTATATCCTCACGGTAAGGCACAGGAACTGCTGGATTTTTCTTATTTTGGTGGTATTTATAGAGATTGCTGGCTGGTCACACATAATTGCACATACATCACCGATCCTAATTATGAAAATGAAGTAGCGGGAGGAGGATTGTTTGTGGCCTATGATTATGTCTCGAAACAGCAGGCCACGATAAAACTGAAAACTCACGTTAGAAATGAAGGCACTTCTGTTTTTTTAGGAAAGGTAGTTTACGAACTTGCATTGCCGGATGGGAAGATTGTGGCGACAGCAACAAATAACATTCGTTTGAATAAAAATAAAGCGGGAAGTACAGCTACGGAAATGACCATTTGGTCACCCCGGCTGTGGTCGCCTGAATCTCCCTATTTGTATCATCTTAATGTATATATCAAAGATAATAAAGGAAAGGTAATAGACGGTTACATGCGTCGCATAGGCGTGCGAAGTGTAGAATTTAAGGGAAAAGATGGATTTTGGTTAAATGGAGAACCGTATGAAGGGAAATTGATAGGCACTAACCGCCATCAGGATTTTGCTGTGGTGGGTAATGCACTATCAAATTCTCTCCATTGGCGCGATGCGAAGAAGATACGTGATGCAGGGCTAAAAGTAGTACGTAATGCGCATTATCCGCAAGATCCGGCCTTTATGGATGCATGCGATGAACTGGGGTTATTTGTGATAGTAAATACTCCAGGTTGGCAATTCTGGAATAATGATCCGGTATTTGCCCAAAGAGTATATAACGACATACGCAATATCGTGAGACGCGATCGTAATCATCCTTCGGTATGGATGTGGGAGCCCGTTCTGAATGAAACCCACTATCCTGCAGATTTTGCCGGAAACTCATATCGAGTAGTAAAAGAAGAATATCCTTATTCATATTGCTATGCAGGGTGTGATAGTGGAGCACATGGGAATGAATACTTTGATGTGTTGTTTTCTCATCCTACTGATAATATGAACCCTTCAAAATGTTATTTCACACGTGAATGGGGTGACAATGTGGACGATTGGAATGCACACAATTCTACAAGCCGGGTGCATTTGTCATGGGGGGAGATTCCTCAATTAGTACAGGCGGCACATTATGCCAATCCCCCTTATGATTTCACTTGTTTGGAGAAGTTGAATAGCACTTCGCGGCAACATGTGGGAGGATCTTTTTGGCATTCGTTTGATCATCAGCGTGGTTATCATCCAGACCCTTTCTATGGCGGTATGATGGATGTGTTCAGACAACCCAAATATTCGTACTGGATGTTTATGTCTCAACGTTCGCCACTTCAATCGAATATACTGGCACAAACTGGACCGATGATATTTATAGCTCATGAGATGTCACCGTTCTCTTCTAAAGATGTCACCGTTTATTCTAATTGTGATGAGATTCGTCTGACAGTATTTAAAGATGGGAAACAATATACATATAGAAAAGAAAATCGCTCGGTAGGTATGGCCTCGCCGATTATTACATTCCCAGATGTATTCCATTTCATGGATTACAAAAAACTTTCCCGGGCTCACCGACAGGAAGAAGTCTTTATGTTGGCCGAAGGCTATATTGACGGTAAGCTTGTAGCTACTCATCGACGCTCTCCGGCATTGCGTCCCGAAAAAATAGTGTTGTGGGTTGATGATGAAGGCACAGGGGTCACGGCTAATGGAGCCGATTTGGTCACAGTGGTGGCTGGTATAGCCGATAAAGAAGGAAACATCAAACGACTGAACAATTACTTTGTGAAGTTTGATGTAGAAGGTGAAGCGACAATAGTGGGAGGTGAGGATGTAATGGCAAATCCTCGTCCGGTGGTATGGGGAACCGCACCTGTCTTGCTCCGTTCTACTACCCGTTCCGGAAAGATAAAGGTTACAGCTTCTGTGTTAAAAGAAGGACTGGAAATGCCGTTGAGGGCAGAACTTGTTATCGAGTCGCATAAAGAATCCATACCAATGCTTTGGAATGAGAAAGAATTGATGGAAGGGGAAAAGAAAACAGAAGTCAAGAATCAGGACTTTAATCCTCAAAATAACGAAAAACTGTTGCGAGAAAACGAACTTCTTAAAAGAGAATTGAATCAGTATCGCTTGCGTGCAGTAGAGAATCAGCAGGAAGAATTTGGAGAAAATCCAGTGAAGAAGCCATTGGCGCAATGTGAAGGGACAGTGGTAAGAAAACAATTGTATCAATCGTTTGTCCCCAAACAGTTATGGTATGACAACAACGGTATGCATATCAATGCTCATGGGGGTGGAATGCTCTATGATAAGGGAACCTATTACTGGTTTGGAGAACATAAGATAGCCGGCAGTGAAGGGAATAAAGCCCAGGTAGGTGTAAGTTGCTATTCTTCAAAAGACCTATATAACTGGATCGATGAAGGAGTTGCCCTTGCTGTTGATTCTGTAGGGTCCGGTAGTGATATTGAGAAAGGATGTATACTTGAACGCCCCAAAGTAATCTACAATGCTCAGACGAAGAAGTACGTGATGTGGTTCCATCTTGAACTGAAGTCTGAAGGATACAAGGCAGCCCGATCAGGGGTGGCTGTGAGTAATAATATCACCGGTCCATACAAATTCGTCAAAAGTATGCGTCCAAATGCCGGACACTGGCCGATGAATGTGCTCCCTTTACATAAGTCGAGCAATATTCCCTCTCAGGGTAAAAGTTATACAGGTTCGGGGATGCCGACGCATACCGATTCACTTAATATTCTGGGACGTGATTTTCAAGGTGGACAGATGGCGCGTGATATGACCCTCTTTGTTGATGATGATGGTAAGGCTTATCATATTTATTCATCCGAAGAAAATAGCACTATGCATATTGCTGAACTGTCCGACGACTATCTTTCGCATACAGGTCGATATGTGCGCATATTTGTAAACAGATATATGGAAGCTCCCACTATTTTCAAAAGGAACGGTAAATACTATTTCATAGGTTCGGGATGCACCGGTTGGAAACCTAATGCTGCACGTTCCGCTGTGGCCGAATCAATATGGGGGCCATGGAAAGAATTGGGTAATCCTTGCAGAGGAATCAATAGTGAGCTTACCTTTGGTGGGCAGAGTACTTATATACTTAAAGTGCAAGGTATGCAAGACTCTTATCTTTTTATGGCAGACGAATGGCGCCCTGACGATGCAATTGACGGACGTTATATATGGTTACCTATTACTTTTGAAAATGATAATCCGCTGATATATTGGAAAGATGACTGGAAGTTCTGATGTATCTCGACTAAAATATTATTTATGATGAAAAAAATATTCTTTTCCATGGTAATGTTAGGTGCAACCTTTGTGGTGTGTGCTCAGCAAAAACAAGACGACCCACGTATACCAAGCAAAAAAGATTTGGTAACATACAAATTATCTAAAAAAACAATTTATAAAGATGGATGGATAGACTTTAATAAAAATGGTAAGAAAGACATTTATGAGGATCCCAATGCTCTTATTTGTGATAGAGTGGAGGATCTTTTAAGCCAAATGACGGTAGAGGAGAAAACTTGCCAAATGGTAACGTTGTATGGCTATCAGCGTGTACTTGATGATGAACTACCCACTGCCGAATGGAAGAATAAACTATGGAAAGATGGTATGGGGGCCATCGACGAACATCTCAATGGATTCCGCCAATGGGGATTACCTCCGTCAGACAACGCATTTGTTTGGCCAGCGTCGAGACATGCTTGGGCCTTGAACGAAGTGCAACGCTTCTTTGTGGAAGATACACGACTTGGTATTCCTGTTGATTTTACAAATGAGGGTATCAGAGGTGTAGAAAGTTATATCGCTACCAACTTTCCCACTCAACTAGGATTGGGGCATACATGGAATAGGGAACTGATAAAGAAAGTGGGGTATATCACGGGACGTGAAGGGAGACTATTGGGATATACCAATATCTATGCTCCTATTCTTGATGTCGGGCGTGACCAACGTTGGGGTCGCTACGAAGAGATATATGGTGAATGTCCTTACCTGGTGTCCGAACTTGGAGTGGCAATGACACAGGGAATGCAAACAGATTATCAGGTTGCCTCTACTGCAAAGCATTTTGTAGCATACAGTAACAATAAGGGAGGACGTGAAGGATTGTCTCGGGTAGACCCGCAAATGTCTCCACGCGAAATTGAAAATATACATATTTATCCCTGGAAAAAAGTTATAAAGAAAGGAGGACTATTGGGAGCGATGAGTTCATATAACGATTATGACGGTTTTCCTATTCAAAGTAGTTATTATTGGTTGATGACACGATTACGCAAGGATTTAGGTTTCAAAGGGTATGTTGTTTCTGATAGTGATGCGGTGGAATATCTTCATTCTAAACACGGGACTTCTCAAAATATGAAAGAGTCCGTCAGGCAATCGGTTGAGGCCGGATTGAACGTGCGTTGTACATTCCGCTCTCCTGATTCGTATGTATTGCCTTTGCGTGAGTTGATAGCTGAAGGAGGTCTCTCGATGAAAACAATAGATGATAGGGTGCGTGATATACTGCGTGTTAAATTTATGGTCGGGTTATTCGACACTCCTTATCAGATGGATTTGAAAGCTGCCGATGAAGAAGTAAACAGCATGGAAAACCAGATGATAGCATTACAAGCTTCACGGGAGTCTGTTGTATTGCTAAAGAACGAGAATCAAACATTGCCACTGGCTAAAGAACGAATCAAGAAGATTAGCGTATGTGGTCCCAATGCTGATGACGTATCTTACGCTCTCTCTCATTACGGTCCGTTGGCGGTTGAGACTATTTCGGTATTACAAGGTATAAAAGAGAAGATGAAAGGGAAGGCAGAAATATTCTATACAAAAGGATGCGACGTTGTAGACTCCAACTGGCCCGACTCGGAGATTCTGCCGACAGAATTAACCGACGTGGAACAGGCTGAAATAGATAAAGCTGTGACCAATGCGTTGAAAAGTGATGTAGCCATTGTCGTTTTAGGTGAGAACGGACGGACATGTGGAGAAAATAAGTCACGGTCAAGTCTTGATCTGCCTGGTCATCAGCTCGATTTGCTAAAGGCGGTATACGCTACCGGAAAACCGACAATACTGGTTGTTATTAGCGGTCGTCCCAACTCTATCAATTGGGCAGACAAACATATACCGGCAATTTTAGAAGCATGGTATCCTGGTTCGCAAGGTGGAACGGCTATAGCAGATGTGATCTTTGGTGATTATAATCCCGGAGGTAAACTTACGGTGACATTCCCTAAGACAGTGGGGCAGATTCCATTTAATTTCCCCTCAAAACCGGCTTCACAGGTAGATGGCGGTCGTGTATCAGGATTAAAGGGAAATATGAGTCGGGTGAATGGTGCATTGTATCCGTTTGGATATGGATTGAGTTACACTAGTTTCAAATATTCCGATCTTGTTATATCACCTTCTGTTATCACTCCTAAACAAGATGTAGCAGTGCGTCTTAATGTGACAAATACAGGAGATAGAGAAGGGGATGAAGTTGTACAGATGTATATTCGTGATATTATCGGCTCGGTGACTACGTATGAGAAAAATCTCCGTGGATTTGAACGTGTCAACCTGCAACCGGGAGAGACTAAAGAGGTGATGTTTACCATTACGCCCGAAGATTTGTCCTTGTATAATGAAGAAGAAAAATGGGTAGTAGAACCTGGTGACTTTAGAATCATGATCGGATCATCTTCTGCAGATATTCGTTTATTTGATACCCTTACAGTGGTATCCTATCAAGACAGTCGTGTACCGGATATTAACAAGAAGAATGGGACGAAATGGACAGGCGGTAAGGGAGATTATCTAACTTTGCCGGTGAAAGATGCCGATACGATCGACCGTGTTTCGATTCGTTGGACAAATTTGCAGAAAGAACCGACACATTTCGATATACAAGTATCGAGTGGTGGCGGACAGTTTTTGACTATATTCTCTGGAAAGATCACTGATGAGGGGCGTATGCAGAGTTATAAGTTTAATAAAACGACTGTAAGTGATATACGTATTCTGATTACTTCGGGAAAAGCATCTATTGCCGAAGTCAAAGTAGATAAGGAATAGTCGAACTGTTTCATGTAATTTATAAATGTAATTTGCCTTATGACAAAAAAAGTATTAGCATACCTCTTCCTGTCTCTTTGTTGTATCTCTTTACATGCGGCGAAAGTGTGGGTGGAAACTGAAAGTTTCAGAAATAAAGGTGGTTGGGTAACAGATCAGCAATTTATGGACTTGATGGGTTCTCCTTATCTGATGGCTCACGGTATGGGTATTCCCGTAGCAGATGCGTCTACTCCGATAGAAATACCAGAGAAAGGGACATATCATATTTATGTCCGTACTTTCAACTGGACTTCCCCCTGGCATCAGGGAGAAGGTCCGGGGAAGTTCCAACTGGGGATAAACGGAAAGAAACTATCAACTGTACTGGGTGCGAAAGGAGATAAATGGTTGTGGCAATATGCTGGAAAAACCGATTTAAAACAGGGGGAGGCGATTCTGACCTTACATGACCTTACAGGCTTTAATGGACGTTGTGATGCTATCTATCTGACGACAGATAAAGAGGATATACCTTCTGAGGAATCAGCCGAACTGAATCTGTTTCGCCGGAGAATGATGAACCTGCAGGCTCCTGCCATACAGCAACAATACGATTTGGTTGTTGTTGGTGGCGGTATCGCCGGAATGTGTGCTGCGGCATCTGCTTCTCGCTTGGGATGTAAGGTGGCGTTGATTAATGACCGTCCTGTATTAGGAGGTAATAACAGTGCTGAAGTGCGTGTGCACTTAGGTGGGCATATCGAAGTTGGTCCTAACAAAGGGTTGGGGCGTATGATTCGTGAATTCGGACATTCACGTAAAGGAAACGCACAACCCGAAGATTATTACGAAGATGAAAAGAAGAATGAGTTTATTGCCGCAGAAGAGAACGTTACATTATTTGCTAACTATCGGGCAGTATCTGTGAAGATGAATGGAGAGTGTATAGAATCTATTATCATCAAACATATTGAAACCGGAGAGGAACAATGTCTGAAAGCTCCCTTGTTTTCAGATTGTACGGGAGATGGGACCATTGGTTATTTGGCGGGAGCCGACTATAGGATGGGGCGTGAAGCACGCAGTGAGTTTGGGGAAGCACTGGCACCGGAAGTCGCTGACAAGATGACGATGGGAGCTTCTGTCCAATGGTACTCAGTGGATAAGAAGAAAAAAACATCTTTTCCGGAATTCTCTTATGGAGTAGAATTCAATGAAAATAATTGTGAGAAAGTGACTATGGGAGAATGGAAGTGGGAGACAGGCATGAATTTTGACCAGGTGAATGATGCCGAACGTATCCGGGACTATGGTTTGCAGGTTGTTTACTCCAACTGGAGTTTCCTGAAGAATCACCTGAAGGCAAATGATAAATATAAAGATCGTTCACTGGGATGGGTGGCCTATGTTGCCGGAAAAAGAGAATCCCGCAGACTGTTGGGAGACTATATTCTGAAACAGGATGATATTGATAAGAACGTTTTTCACGAAGATGCCTCTTTCACGGCTACATGGAGTATTGACTTGCATTTTCCCGATCCTGATAATTCGAAGAAGTTCCCGAATGCGGAATTCAAAGCAGCAACCAACCACATCTATATATATCCTTATGCAGTACCCTATCGCTGCCTGTACTCCCGAAATGTAGAGAACCTGTTTATGGCAGGACGTAATATTAGTGTGACTCACGTGGCGTTGGGAACAGTCCGCGTAATGCGTACTACAGGTATGATGGGAGAAGTTGTCGGTATAGCAGCTTCTCTGTGTAAGAAGTATCGAGCTTCTCCTCGTGAAGTTTACCAGCATCATTTGGAGGAACTTAAAACATATATGCAGAAGGGGATGGGTAAAGATGGAAATGAATTACCGGATAATCAACGGTTTAATGAGGCAAATAAATTATTGCCGGTTCCACGTGCTTTAATGAAATAAATGACCGTTTTATTTAAACATGAAAAGAATACTATTTGTGTGGGCAATGATCTGTCTCGTAACATTCTCTTATGCCCAAAGTTCCTGTTATAGTGAACTGAAAGGAGATACACTGACTATTGCTAACAGATTGGTTGAACGTAAGTTCGTATGGAATGGCGGAAACCTGATGACATATAGTCTATGTGATAAAGTGAACGGGAAAACAAATTTAACGGCATCGTTGATGCCGGATTTCGTCATTTTGAAGGATGCAAAATCAGGAATGGATGGAACTTGCCAGGTGGAAAAGGTGATGGCTACTGACATTCATCCGGCCTATTTGAGAACGGTTGTTACTTTTTCTTTGGGTTCTTTGGACATTCGGCGGATATATCGCATTTATGATGATTGTCCGGCAATAGCATGCGACACTTACCTGAAAGGTACGGTTAACAGTGTTTTTGGTGGACGGGATGAGAACGCTGCCGATCGTAAGAATATTGAGTTTGCCGAAGATATGAAATCTAAATCTGTGACTGCTGTTTTGGATCAGTTGAACTTTAAAGGTCAACATTGGCATGCCAAAGCCGTAGAGTTTTGGGATGTAACGGACTGGAACAATAATTTGGTAGCAGAACGGGATATTATTACTTATCGCAAAAACAACTATCGTGGAAATCTTTTCTTTGTACGAAACGGTGAAGATAACAGTGGCTTTTTCTTCCTGAAAGAAGCGCCTTGTTCTAGCGTACAACTAGCCTATAATGGTGTCGATTTCATGGCAGAGTTCGGAAAGTTTATGGTTACCGGACTAGGTCTTACGGAGAAGGATATTCAACAGGATGAATGGATACGAACATATGGTTGTGTAACAGGTGTATATGGTGGAGGTAAATTGCAGGCATTGACTGCCCTTCGTAACTATCAAAAGAATACCCGTCGCCATTTCCGTGACCGTGACGAAATGATTATGATGAATACCTGGGGTGACCGTAGCCAGGATTCTAAAGTAAACGAAGCATTTTGTTTGCAGGAACTTGAACGTATGTCCAGACTAGGGGTGACCCACTTTCAAATAGATGACGGATGGCAGACTGGCAAAAGTCCGAATTCGGCAGTAGCTAAAGGCTCATTCAAGAATATTTGGGATAATAAAGACTATTGGAAGCCAGATAAGAAAAAATACCCTCGTGGACTGTCCCCTATTGTAAAAAAAGGAAAGGAACTGGGTATTGAGATAGGCTTATGGTTTAACCCGAGTGTACAGAATGACTTTGCCGACTGGGAGAGAGATGCTGAAACTTTGGTTGGACTTTATCGTACCTATGGGATCCGTATTTTTAAAATAGACGGATTAAATATACCTACTAAGAAAGCGGAGATCAATCTTCGCAATTTGTTTGATAAGGTGTTGGTACAGACAGATAATAAAGTAATGTTTAACTTGGATGCAACTGCTAGTCATCGTGGCGGTTATCATATGTTCAACGAATATGGAAATATCTTCTTGGAAAATCGTTATACCGATTGGCAGAACTATTACCCGTATTGGACGCTTCGTAATTTATGGATGTTGTCTAAATATGTTCCGGCAGAAAGGTTGCAGATTGAATTTCTGAATAAATGGAGAAATACGGAGAAGTACGGTGACGAGTCATTTGCACCAAACCGGTATTCGTTTGAATATCTGTTTGCAACAACTATGGCAGGGCAGCCACTGGTTTGGATGGAAGCTGCTAATTTACCTGAAGAAGCTTTCTCCATCAAAGAAATGATGGAGAAGTATAAGAAGATACAATATGATTTTCACCAGGGAACTATTCTTCCCATTGGTGATGAGCCTTCCGGACGTTCCTGGACTGGATTTCAGTCTATATGTGACCAACAGGCTGATGACTTGCTCGGTTGTAATGGGACAAGAGGTTATCTTCTGATTTACAGGGAAGATAACATACACGATAAGGAATGGATAGAGACATGGTTACCTGAGGGTGCCCGTGTGGTATGTACTCCAATTCTTGGTAATGGAGAGGCTATGACAGTTACTGTTGGTAGAAAAGGGATAATAAAAGTTTCTCTTCCCCAAAAGAATGATTTTGTGATGTATCAATACGAGATTATGTAGTATATTCAATTTATTATTTCGTCTGGCTCTTCCCTATTTGGGTATCAGTAGACTTCAGCCACATACCTAATAAGTGAAGCATCTGCGAATGGTATTCAAAATCTGTATTCATTCCCCAACCATGACCTCCTTTGGGGAATATGTACATGGTTGCGGGGATATTGTTTTTCTTTAATGCTTCATAATAGAATATACTATTGACTGGAGACACGGATTTGTCGTCATCACTCAATAGCAAGATTGCAGGTGGGGTATTCGCATTGATCTGTTTCTCATTAGAAAAAAACTGAATGTCTTCAGGTAGCGGTTTGTCACCCAATAAATTAGAACGGGAACCACCATGTGTAGCCATTTCCATTGTAATGACTGGATAAAAAAGGATGGAGAAATCAGGCTTTGTGCTTGTTCCTTCTGTTGTATAGTGAGTGGAAGTAGTGGCTGCCAAATGTCCACCTGCCGAAAAACCGGCGATACCCACTTTATTGGCATCTATGCCAAATTCGTTGGCATGCTTGCGTACATAACGCATTGCTTGTTGTGCATCATCTAATGGCACTTCTTTATGTTTGTTTGGCATTCGGTATTTGAGCACGAAGGCTGTTATTCCCTGTCCGTTCAGCCATTTTGCAAACTCCGATCCTTCGTGCTGAATAGCCAATCCTGCATATCCACCGCCAGGGCATATCACAACTGCCATTCCTGTATTTGTAGCTTTGTTAGCCTGATAGATAGTCAATTCGGGTGAAGATACATTTGTTATCCAGTTACCATTTCTTTCACATTTCTCGGTTTCTGTTATTTCATTATTCGTCGGTGGGTTTGTTTCCCACAGTTTTACGACCTTTTGAGCATTCATAGTTGTATATGTAAATATCAGCAAAGTGCTTAGCACTAGTAATCGATCTTTTTTTTATCATGTTAATCAAATTTTGATTATTAAAGCTAGATAAGAATCTTAAGACTACAAAGTTACATTTTATTCTTTGTAATTTGAAAGTCTTGCTGAATATAATTGGAGCTCTTTTTTATAGAAATTGTAACATAGACTATATTTTAGCCTGTTTTTTCCTTGTAATAGCCTATTGATCTCTTTAATTTATGAGTTGTTTATAGTAGGATTACGAAGATTTTCTCTACATTTGTCTGGTTAATCTCTGTTATCTCATACTCATTAAAGTCTATCCGCCCCATGAAAAAGAACTGTCTATTTTGCCTTTTGCTCTTCTTTTCTTGTCATTCAGCTTTTGCTGATGAACGCTTGGACTCACTGTTAAACGTACTTGATAAAACGATTAAGGAAGCCGATACTTATGTGCAGATTAAAGAAAACAAACTCCATGAGTTGAAAAGAGAAGCCCGAAAGACAGCTCCTCTTTCTATTGAACGCTATCATTTGAATAATGATATCTATCTTGAATATAAAGCATACAGTTCTGATTCCGCACTCCATTATCTGAATGAAAACTTGCTACTGGCAAGACAGTTGAATGATAAAGAGAGAGAACTTAAAATTCAATTGGAGTTATCTTATTTGTTATCTTCCATCGGAATGTATATGGAAGCGGCAGATATATTAAATTCCATTGATCGCCAGACCCTTCCAACATCTCTTTTGGGCCATTATTATACATGTTATGAACATGTATATTCTGAAGCGGGAGCCGCACAACCACGATATAAAATGTTTGCTTCCCGCTATGTAAAGTTGAGTCATGTATATCGGGATTCTATGGAGGTTACATTAGATTCGTCTTCGGCTACTTACCTGTGGTTGCGTGAGACACAGCTAAGAGAGGCCGGAAAATATGATGAGGCTATGGAATTCAGTGACCGCCGACTCGCAGAAGCTTCTTTTGGCACTCCCCAATATGCATTGGTGGCTTATCAACGTTTCCGTCTTTTTGAGAGCATGGGCAAGAAAGACGAACACTTATATTATTTAGTACTTTCAGCTATATCAGATGTACGTTCCGCCATTAAAGAACAATCTTCTTTGATGGTACTGGCACAAGAACTGCATGGCAAAGGAGATTTGAAACGTGCCTATGACTATATCAATTTCTCATGGGAGATATCACAATTTTATAAAACGAGGTTGCGGAGTTGGATGAATATCACTCCGCTTTCCATGATTAATGGGAATTATCAGGATATTATCAAGCAACAGAATCGGGAACTGCTGATTTATATTACGTGTGTAGCCTTGTTGGCACTACTGTTGGTGGTAGCGTTAATCTATATTTATCGTCAGATGAAAGCCCTTTCCATCGCCAAAAAAGGATTGCAGGAAGTAAACGAACGGCTGTTCTCTTTGAATGAAGAACTCGAAGAAGTGAACCGCCACCTTCGTTCCACCAATCTGGAACTTTCAGAGTCCAATCTCATTAAAGAAGCCTATATCGCCCGTTTCTTTAAATTATGTTCTGTATATGTAGACCGTTTGCAAGCATACAGAAAGCTGGTAAACAAGAAACTGCAACGTGGGCAAGTGGCAGAATTGTTGAAAATGACACATCTTAGCAATGATATTGTAACCGTTGAAGTGCAAGAATTGTATGCGAACTTTGATTCTGCTTTCCTGCATCTCTTCCCTAACTTTGTGGAATCGCTCAACGAATTATTGTTGCCCGAAGAACAGATTGTCTTGAAGCCGGATGAATTACTGAATACCGAATTGCGTATTTTTGCTTTGATACGTTTGGGAATAAAAGACAGTTCGCAGATTGCAGAGCTTCTGCATTACTCGGTGAATACGATCTATAATTATCGTTCAAGAGTGAAGACCAAAGCACGTGTTTCACGAGATGATTTTGAAGATTTGGTGGCAAAAATCCGTTAATAAAATCTGTGCCGAATCTACCTTTTAATGTGAGCTTGTTAAGTATTAATATGTTTATTATCAGATAGTTATTTCTTTGAGTGGATTATGCATTTCCACTTATATTCCCTTTGCTATTTTTTATCGGGGCATTTCCCTCTATTTTTGTCATAACCGAACGGAACGAACTGATTCCGCTTTCGGGAGTTCTTTTTTTATTAACCTTTATAGAAATACAAATGAAAAATGAATTACTGCATTTTTTTGTTCCGGAAAAAGGAAGAACAAAACGCCGGCCTATAAGCTGGATCTGCTGTTGGGCTATTCTATTGGGGATAGTTTGCAACGCTTGCTCTGACGATGATCCTGTGAAAAAGAATCCTTACCTGCAAGTAAGTACTCGTGCCATGCTGAAAGAGGTGGTAGAGGTCAAATTCAACAACATTGATGGAAATACCGATATTACTGTCGATTTTGGTGACGGGACGGTCAAGGAGGGGAAAGCTGCCACCCCTATCACTTATGCCTATACTCAGAGTGGTGACTACACGCTACACGTTACGGCAGGTCAGTATGAGGTGCAGAAGAGAATCCGCATCTATAATCTATTGGCGTTGACGGAGGCGATGAAGCAATTCAGAGAGCCGGATAACAAAAAAGTATGGGTCATGACACACCGGGCACATACGTCCGACAGGACAGTTCCCGAAAATTCAGTCTCTTCCGTAGAGGATGCCATTGATTCTGGAGCTGAAGTGATCGAGTGTGATACTCATGTGACAAGTGACGGAGTAGTAGTGGTTTGCCATGACCAGACGATCAATGCTACAACGAATGGCACGGGGGACATCACGAAAATGACCTATGCGGAAATACAGAAGTACAACTTGAAAGACCGGAACGGTCGGGTGACTGATGAAAAGATGCCTACTCTGGAAGAGTTTCTGAAAGCAGGACGCGGTAGAATCTATTACAATCTCGACTACTCTCCGCGTACAGCAACTTCGCAACAAGTGGTGGATATCGTGATGAAACTGGATATGATGGAATCTGTATTTTTCTATTGTAACAGTGCGCAGAAGGCGGAAGAAGTATTGGGCATTACTTCCAAGGCACATGTGTATACATGGACAGGAAGTCATAAACCGATGATAGGACTACCGGGTAATTACTTCGTGCAATACAGCTACCTGACGAATGGGAAAAGCACTCCTTTGGGAAGTTCAATCAATGATGGAATGCTTGCTACGGTGAATATGCTTCCTGCCAGTGGCAGTAGTGTGTCCGAATGGACGTTGAACGAGACTTATCTGGATGAACTCTTGCAAATCTATCCGATGGTATGTATGATACAGACGGATTTACCGGACTTGTTGATTCCGGCATTACAGGCAAGAGGGCTTCGTTAACTTTATCATCTAATATAAAAATCATCTATTTATGAGAAATATTTATTGTAGAACGTGTACCTGTCTGTTAGGTATAGTGCTGATGCTGTTTTCCGGCATCCAGGCAAGAGGAGCTTCTTGGGAAGTGCAGCAGGAACGTAAAATATCCGGTACGGTGATCGATGAAAAGGGGGAACCTGTCATCGGAGCTTCGGTGGTGGTTGTAGAGACAAAGCAAGGTAGCATCACCAATATGGACGGTAAATTCCAGGTGAGTGCTCCGCAGAACGGACATTTAAAAATCTCTTATATCGGTTATGAAACACAAGAAGTGGCTATCAAGGACCGGCAATTACTAAAAATTGTGTTGAAAGAAGAATCCACTGCTTTGAATGAAGTGGTAGTGGTGGGTTATGGTACGATGAAACGGAAAGAAATGACTTCGGCTATTTCGCATGTCGGTGCGAAAGACCTGAATCAAATATCCAGTCTCGATGCTTCCATGTTGTTGCAGGGAAAGGTATCCAGTGTCTCTGTTTCCAATACGGCTTTGGCCGATCCGAATAGTACGGGAAGTATTCAGATTCGTGGTATATCATCACGTAATGCCGGGCTGGGTCCGTTGATTGTTGTAGATGGAGTGCCGGGAGGTGATATGACGAATATTAATCCTGCGGATATTGAATCTATCGATGTATTGAAAGATGGTGCCGCTTCTGCTATTTATGGTACACGGGGTAGCAACGGTGTTATTCTTGTTAATCTGAAAAAGGGAACCCGTGACGGGGAAGTGCATACTACTTACAGTGCTGCCGTCACTTTCAATAAAGCAAAGAAAGAGCTGGACATTATGAATGCGGAGGAATATCGTGCTTATCGTACGGTGTCTAATCCACTTTCTGATATGGGAGCCAGTACAGACTGGTTTGATGCCGTTACCCGTTTGGGAGTGACACACATGCACACGTTAACCTTCTCCGGAGGTAATGCGAGGACCAATTATCGCGTAACAGCCGATTATCGTAAAGCGCAGGGAATCGACCTGCGTTCCGACCGTCGGGAATATGGTGCACGTGCCACCATCAGCCATACAACGAAAGATGGCTTGTTTACGTTCGCAGCCAATATGACTCCCCGTGTCATCGACCGGAACAAGTCAGCCAGTGTGTATGGCAGCGTTATTAAGAATAATCCGACGATGCCGGTTTATGATCCCGAATCAGCTAATGGGTACTATCGTTTTCCGTCCGGAGGAGATAGTTCGAATATTGTTGAGCAATTGAATGAGGAAGAAAATGGTACGGAGATTAAATTGTTGGAATGGAATGCTACTGCTGCCGTTAATTTGCTGCCATTGTTTAATCCTGCAAACCCGAATATGGTCTTGAAATCGCAGGTTACTGTTTCACAGTATCAGGTGGATAAGTTCAACGGATGGTTCATACCATCTACTTACGGTCCTAATGTGAATTCGGGCGTTGCCGGAAAAGCGAGCCGAGACTTTGATAAAAACACCAATAACAATCTGGAATGGGTGACCAACTTCTCTACACGTATGAAGGATCACCAAATCCGTGCAATGGTGGGTTATAGTTATAATTACGGTGTAAGTTCGGGTATGGGAGCCGAAAACTGGGATTTCTCTTCCGACGGCTTGACGTATAATAATCTGGGCTCCGGTCTGGAAGCAGCCAAAGAGGGAAAGACCATGATGAGTTCTTATAAGAATGACCATAAACTAATCAGTTTCTTCGGACGTGTTAATTATGACTGGAAAGAGCGCTATCTGTTTACTTTCTCTTTACGTCACGAGGGCTCTTCCCGCTTCGGTGAGAATCATAAATGGGGTAATTTCCCGGCTGTATCTGTCGGTTGGCGTATCTCGGATGAAAAATTTATGAAAGGATTTTCATGGATTGATGACTTGAAAGTGCGTTATGACTATGGTGTAACCGGTAATCAGGAAATTGGTAACTACCAGTCTTTGGCTACTTATAAGGCTTATGGCTGGTATCAGTATGGCGGTAACAACTTCCATGTATGGGGGCCGAGTAAGAATGTCAATTCGGAACTTCGTTGGGAGAAGGGACACAACCAGAACATCGGTTTGGACTTCTCGCTCCTCAAACACAAGGTGACCGGTTCATTTAACTATTTTCACCGTAAGCAAAGCGACTTACTCGGTAGCTATTCCGTATCGGTTCCACCTAATTTGTTCTCTACAATCTATGCCAATGTAGGTACATTGCGCAATACCGGTTTCGAGCTTGATATAACAGTCAATGCTGTCCGGACAAAAGACTTCACTTATAGTTTCACATTAGTGGGCGCTACTAATAATAACAAGTTTGTCAGCTTCTCCAATGATGTGTACAAGGGACAGAAATATTACTCCACCTGTAGCATGGCAAACCCCAATAATCCGGGATATTTGCAGCGGATTGAAGAGGGAGAGCGTATCGGTAACTACTTCACATACCGTTATGCGGGAGTGGATAAAAAGGGTGACTGGTTGATTTATGACAAGAAGGGAAATGTAATCCCTGTATCCCAAGGTACGGAAGAAGACAAAGCAGTAACCGGAAACGGTTTGCCGAAATTCACCGGTTCTATGACGCACAACTTCACTTACAAGAACTTTGATTTGACTGTTGCTCTCCGTGGTGCTGCCGGATTTGACATCTTTAACGTGCACGATTTCTATTTCGGATTACAGAGTATGAGTACCAATCAGTTGACCACCGCTTATTCGAAGAATGCCCATATCACAACAGGTAAGAATGTGATTACCGACTATTTCATCGAACCGGGTGATTACCTGAAGATAGACAACATTACTTTAGGATATACGATGAACCTGAATAAGAAGTACATCGAAAAGATACGCCTGTTCGGTACAGCTAACAATCTTTATACGTTTACGAAATTTACGGGTGTAGATCCTTCTACATACGAAGTGAATGGACTGACACCGGGTACTTTCGGAGGAGGATACAACTATTATCCATCTGCTTTCCAGTTTATTTTAGGTTTACAAGTAAGTTTTTAAAAGAAAAACAATTATGAGAATAACAAAATATATTATAGGATTGAGTATGATGGCAGGTACAGTGTTAGGCCTACCGTCTTGTACTGATCTGTCGGAAACGGTGTATGACCAGGTGATGTCCAAGAACTATTATAACACGAAACAGGATGTTATCAACGCTGTCTTCCGTCCTTTTGAACACATGTACTGCTGCATCTGGATACGTCATGAGAATGAAGAACTACCGGCAGACCAACTGATTACTCCTACTCGTGGTACTTGGTGGTACGATGGAGGACTGTGGGAAATGTATCATCGTCATCAATATGATGATATCAATCAGGGGGACTGGTTGAGTGAATGGGACAACTTTTATGTAGGCATTGGTCAATGCAATATGGTATTGGATGACTTGGCACAGTTGAACCCGTCTAATTTTGGTTTAAGCGACAGTGAATTTGAAAGTTTTAAAGCACAGCTGCGTTGTATGCGTGCCTGGGGTTATCTCCGTCTGTTGAATACACATCGCAACTGCATTTTAACGACCACGTCGGATCAGGCAGTGAACGAACTACCGGAAAACCGGAAACAAGTTTCTCCGCAGGTGATGTTCGATTTCATCGAAAGTGAATTGAAAGACTACTGTCTGACAGCTTTACCCTCCAAGAGTGGACAATCCGGCAATGGCAGCCAGCAGGGACAGTTTACCAAAGCTGCTGCGGCATCTTTATTGGTACGTCTCTATCTGAATGCAGAAGTATGGATCGGCCAGGCCAAATGGCAGGAATGTATCGATATGTGTAAACGTATCACTGGGGGAGAGTTCGGATATTATGCAATTGCTGATAATTGGTATGCACCTTTCGATTGGAATAATGAAATGTGTAATGAGGTAATCTTTGGTTTCCCCGGTTCTTATGGACTGACCAGCTGGCATCTGCAAAATGACAGAAGAACGGTTTACGGCCGTGGTTTGCCTTATGGCAGTGCGTATTACCTGAAGATAGAAGGAAATGGCGAACGGAATCCGAAATATGCACTTTCACCGAGCTATGACAACCAGCAACCACGCGAACTGTTTGACTATGGTTTGGGAATGGTTACGCGGAAGTTTGCTAAATATCAGGGAGATATACGATATAAGCAATATGTGAACACGGGTAATAACACACGTGAAGGTATGTTCTTTCTTGAAGGTAAGATTGCCAACTCCGCTGTCAGTGGAGGATATGCCAAGAACCCGGATAATCAGTATGTGATTTATTTGCGTGACCAGGTCGGACGATTTGAGGGAAATGCAGAATCAGGCTATATCTCCAATCCGGCTTATAAGGAATCCAAGTTGGGCAATGGTGACTTCAACTCCGGGCTTTACTGTGTGAAGTATCCTTTCTATCCATTTACCGGAGGTTATTATATCGAGTCTGACTACACGGAGATTCGTTTGGCCGAGATTATTTATTCGCAGGCTGAATGTCTTCTCCGTCTCGGACAGGCGGGTGAGGCTGGCAAGTTGCTGAACAGTGTGCGTAAACGCAACTATGAAAACTTTACAGCGAATATCGCTTATCAGCCGGAAGGTAACGTTGTGCTCGATCTGAAAGAAATGTTGGATGAGTGGGGACGGGAATTTCTGGCGGAGAGTCGTCGGCGTACAGATCTGATCCGCTTTGACAGGTATCAGGAAGCATGGTGGGATAAACCACGGGATGCAGACGATCATTATGAATTGTTCCCCTTGTCGCAGACGCAACTGGAACAGAATGAATATCTGAAACAGAATCCCGGTTATCCGGATATTTCCCGGTGAAATCGGTGAATTTGCGATTATTCTTATCTAATGTACAAGTTAAAAAAGAAAGAAAATGAAAAATAGATTATTCATAATATCGAAGCTATGTATGCTGGCTTTCATGATTCTGTTGGCACAGGGATGCCAGGAAGATTATGAGATGATAGATCCGCCTATAATGACGGATTACGATGACGATCTGGACGAAGAAGTGATTATGCAGAAAGGATTGGAGAGTTACTTTGTGACTCAATTCGGTGAAGGTGAGATGGATGGCAGTTCTTGGGAACAGGCGCTGGATGCGGCTGGCTTCCGTAAGTTGTTGAGCGGTTCAATCGATCTCTCCAAGAGTACGATTTATATGAGTCAGGGAAAATATATAATGTCCGAAGAGAGTGGGCTTGGTGTAATCGTCCGCAAGGATGTCAAAGCGATTAAGGGCGGATATAGCCAGTTTAGTGAAGGAACGGATGTTTCGGCACGTGATATAGATGCGTATGTGACAGTCATCAGTGGTGATGTGAACGGAAATAAGCAGGCGGATGCCGGTGATTGTGGTTTGTTGCTTGTCAAGAAAGGGCATATAGCTATTGAAGGGGTTACTTTTCAATATGGGTATGTGTCTGAAGCGGATGCGAGTACTACCGAATGTGGTAGTGGCATTTACGTGAGCGGCGGTGCCGGCGATACTTCTATTGAGTTGACCGATTGCGTGATTAGAGATTGTAAGTCGGGAGTAACAACTTCTGCCAAGCAGGGTGGCCCGGCTGTTTTTGTCTTGTCAGGACAGGTACGATTGAATAAGGTAAGCTTGTTGGACAATACGGCTGCAGGTCGTGGAGGAGCTGTTCGTTGTAGTAGCAAGACGGCAGTGGTATTTATGAATGGCTGTCTGCTGAAAGGTAATTCTCATAACGGTTCGTGGGGAAATGGTATTCAGATGTCGGAAGGACATATTTGTATAAACAATACCACGCTGATAGAGAATATGGGGACAGGTGCCGCTTTGAACGGAGGAGGTAGTATACTGCTGACTAATAACACAATCATTGGAAATGCGAATGATAGTCATGGGGCTGTACGCTGTGAGACGGGAGTTGGCGGTGATACGAAGTTTATTAATAATCTGTTGATTTCTGAAAATCCTTCGGCTCCGAGTTTTAATCTGAATGGTAGTAACTTTGAGGCTTTCTCGAAGGGATATAATGTGTATCAGCGTGTGACGGGAATAACGATGAGTGCGTCCGATACGGCTTATCCAAATCAGGTGAACGGTGCGCTGAATGAGGAGGGAGTGTATGTGTGGGATCTTAATCAGATTGGTTCGGTAAAAGGATATGCTACCAGGCAGGCGGTGATAGAAGTTGCGAAAAGCTTTAACCCGGTGGCTTCGCCTATTACTAATTTGGGAGAAGTGTTTGTGGAATGGATCGGTGAAGATGCTTTCGGAATAGACCAGCGGGGAGTGACTCGTAATGCCAATAAGATGCAGGCCGGTGCTTATGATGCTGTTCTGGCCAATTAAACTCTAAAACGACTGTAACATGAAGAAGATATTTTATATAATAGCTTTGGGCGTCGGACTAGCCGGATGCTCAAATAATGAGGATGAATTACTGTCAACGGGTAGTTTCCCCGAAGACCATGTAATCCGTATCATTACAGAAGTAAATGAACCTTTGTCGCGTGCAGGGTATGACGCAACGAATCTGGAACGTTTCGGATTGATGATCCGGAACAGCGAGAATGCTGCTTATAACTATCATAAGCAAATGGTTGGTTCCGGAAGTGCCTGGAGTACGTCCGACGGTCAGCAGATGCTTTGGGATGCGGAAAGAACGCCGGTGACGATGATAGCGTATGCGCCTTATATGAGTGAAGCCGCTCCAGATGCCTCTTTGGCAGTCAATGCTCTTACCAATCAGGCTACTGAGGAGAATGTGAAGTCCTCCGATTTTTTGTTGATGAAAGCAACAGTCGATCCGGAGCAGGATTTAACTGCGGATGGAAAGCTGAAAATCTCTTTGAGTCATGCCATGAGCAAGCTGATTATAAAAATCACAGTCAATGGAACGACAGATGCTGCGATGAATAAGTTAGGGGATATGTCTATCAATGGGGCTGTTGTTAATGGCATTTGTGATTTGTCGGCAACGGTTCCGATGGTTGTTCCTGCGCCAGATGCCGTGGTGGCTACTGTGGCTCCCTATAAAGGGACGGAATCTTGCGAATGTATTCTGCCTCCACAAAAAATAGCAGAGGGCTTCTCTGTGAACTTCAGCTATGACGGGAAACTGTATATCTGGACTGCAAAGGAAGCCATTGAATTGGAAAAAGGAGTGGAACATACTTTGACTCTGAATGTAAACACAACTGTCCGATTGGCTAGTAAGATGGCCAGAAATTGGGCAACCGGACAACTTATCGACCGGAACTAAAGAAGGAGGAGATATAAACTATGAAGATTACAAAACTGATATTGGCTGCCTATTTGTTGATGGGTATGGCGGCTTGTGATACAGATAAGGATATAGCTGTGTACAGTGAAGATTCCGGTGCTATTCAGATTGAAGCTGTAATTAATACCGTCTTTACACGTAGTAATCCCGATGCAACGGGAGATCTGCAGAAACAATTTAATGAGGGTGATGAAATTCAGTTAAGTTGTGAGGATGGATATCTGAATTATGTACTTTCGGAAGGAAAATGGGTGCCGACCGATAATTATTATTTAAGATGGGGGGAGGAACCGGTAACTTATTCGGCTTTTTATCCGGTAGTGAACGGAGCCAGTACGGCTAATTTTACGCTTCCCACAAACCAGCAACGTTTGGAAAACCTGGCTATGGCTGATTATATGACGTGTACCGTAGAGAATGCAACGGACGATGGTTCCCGTATTCTCCGTCTGGGTATGAACCGGAAAATGGCAAAAGTGATTATGACGCTTGCAGATGTAGGCGGACAAGCCAAGGTTCAGGGAGTAAAGATTGGTTCCTATCAGGGATATACAAACGGGGAAGTGGTATCGGGTACTTCTTTAATATCCCCTTTCATTACAGTTCCCGAAGGTGGTAAGGCAGGGCAGGATGGTTGTATGTATACTGCCATTGTGGCTCCCGGAAAAGCCGGGACAACTGCTACCTTTGTCTCCTTAAACTATTTGGGCGAAGATCTGGTGTTGCCCGGTATACCGGAACTGAAACCCGGAAGGTGTTATGAATTCACATTAAAAGTGGAAGGCTCGATCATAACTATCAGTGAACCGATTGTTTCTCCGTGGGATAGCGGTACTTTGCCGGGCGGAGATGCGGAAGAACTGCAACTGGCGGCTTACTATGTGAAAGAGCAACCTGCCGGAAATGCAACCGGTATGGATTGGGATAATGCAATGGGAGTAGATGCGTTACGCAACTTGTTGCAAACGAATAGTAACAGTGAAATTTCCAATGCTAATGCAGCCAAACTGGATGGTAAAAAGATTTATGTAGCTGCGGGCTCTTATGAGATTGCGAAAGAAAACTCCGGAGTGAAGATAGAATATAGCGGTTATAGTAAGCAAGTGGAAATAACGATTGAAGGCGGATATAATCCTTTAAGTACGGGAACGGATTTAACGAAACGTGACGTTGCTAAATATACGACTGCTTTCGTCAGAAATACGGGTAGTAATGCATCTGCTACAAATGACGGAATGTTTTGCCTTGGAAATCAAATAAATATAACTTTCAAAGATTGTGTTTTTGATGGACAATATAAGCAAGGTGATAAAGGAAATGTGAATGGATTCTATGTAGCGGCAGGTCAATCGGGCAATGCTATTCTGCAACTGAAAAATTGTGTCGTGAAAAACTTTAATCGTGAAAGTGCTTCAGATGCTGGTCCAGCTATTAAAATAGCCAAAGGAAATGTTTTCTTGGAGCATGTAGAACTTGTGAATAATAGAGGTGCTAATCGAGGAGGAGCCATTTTGGTAGGTAATAATAATGCTCCTTCATTATTCATGAATAATTGTTTGTTGCATGAGAATTATGCACCAGCAGCTTGGGGAACCGCTATACATGCCGGAAACGGGTATGTTTGTATGAATAATACGACTGTACTTGGTACGACAGGCACAAGTAATAATAGTGTTACTGTCAATGGAGATGCTTACTTTATGCTTGCTAATACTACGATTGTCGGCAATTCAGGAAATCCGAATGGTGTTTTCCGTGCAGGGAAAAATGCTTCTCTTGTGGTCAACTCTTTATTTGCCAAAGGAGCCGGAAATAGAACTATTTATGTAGGTAATATCACTTCCGGTGGATACAATGTATATCAGGCGGCAGATGCCGGTTGGGGAGCAGTTGCTACGGATACGGATTATTCATCTCAAACTCTTCCTATTGCTACTTTAACGGATGGCGTTTATCAATGGACTGTGACCAGTGTTATTGATGAATTTGCAACCAGGCAGGCTGTGATAAATGCAGTGAAATCCTTTGATGCAACTGTGGGGCAGCAATTTGTAGACTGGGTTGGTGAAGCCGGCTTTGGAGTGGACCAGCGTGGAGCAACCCGTAATGTCAACAAGATGCAGGCTGGTGCTTATGATGCAGGATTGTAACTGTGACCAAAATATAGTAGATATTGAATTAAGTAAGAAGATTAAATAACAAATGAAAGATATGAAGAAAAGCAAGTTTATAGTGCTTTTGTTGCTGTTCTGTTTGCAGTCAGGTTTCCTGGCTGCACAACGGGCGGAGCTCATTCGCAAAGATGTATTGAATCCGCACTTGGATAAGGTTTTAGTGGTGGCGCATCGCGGAAATTGGAGTATTGCTCCCGAAAACTCTTTGGCGGCTATCGATAGTGCTATTCAGATGAAGGTGGATATTGTAGAGATAGATATCCGTAAGACGAAAGACGGCGAGCTGGTTCTCATGCATGACGATACGGTAGATCGCACTACCAATGGTACAGGAAAAGTAAAAGATAAAACGTTGGCTGAAATAAAGCAACTCCGATTGAAGGATAAGGATGGCCAGTTAACGGAACATACTGTTCCTACTTTGGAAGAAGCATTGTTGGCAGCCAAAGGTAAGATTATGGTTAATCTGGATAAGGCCTACAGCATTTTTGATGATGTATATATTATATTGAAGAAAACCGATACTGCTGATTTAGTTATAATGAAAGGTGCTCAACCGGTGGAGACGGTGAAGCGGGAGTTCGGTTCTTATCTGGATAAGGTGATTTATATGCCTGTCGTAACGATTGATGAGGAAAAATCAATGAAGGTTGTTGAAGATTATATGGAACAGTTGCATCCGGTTGCGTTTGAGCTTTGTTACAGAAATGCTTCTAGTCCGGTACCTGCCAAAATGGAGCGCAGGCTGGCAGGGAAAAGTCTGATCTGGTATAATACTTTGTGGGCTTCTCTGGCAGGCGGGCATGATGATGAGGCTGCAAAGAAAGACCCGGATGCTAGTTATGGGTATCTGATAAACAAGTTGGGAGCACGAATCCTTCAAACAGACAGTCCGGCTTTTATGCTCAATTATTTGAGAAGTAAAGGGTGGCATGACTAATCACTAAGACTACATTTATGAATGATATAAAATTTTCTTTATGGACAGTAGGGTGGCTGTACATCCTATTTTTTGCAGGCGGTTGTAAATCGACGAATGATTCGGGAGCTCCGGTTTCTTTAACTTGGGAAATGGGAAACTACGATGAAAAGGGTAAATATTATGAAAATTCATTTCTGCTGAAGAATATATCAGATACTCCTGTAGGAAAAGAATGGGAGATTTATTATTCGCAGTTTCCCCGTACTATCCGCCAAGATGCTTCGTCACCGGTTAGAGTGGAGCAGGTGAATGCAACCCTTTTTAAAATGTATCCGGGAGAGGGCTTTATCTCATTAGCTCCGGGAGATTCATTGAAAGTGATTTTCCAGTGTGATGGGGAAGTGCCAAAGAATTCGCATGCGCCCGAAGGAAGCTACTGGGTGAGCCAGTCGGGAGCATCGAAAGGTAAGCCACTTCCTGTAACATTGAATAACATACCATTACCTATGACGGAATGGCAAAGAACGATTGCCCGGAAAACGTACGAAACAAACCTTCGTTTGAACAATGCTATTACTCCGGAGTTTCGCTTGACGGATATAATACCTTCCATAAAAAAGGTGATTACTACCGGAGGTAATATCTTGTTAGAAAAACAACTAGCTTTGACTTTCCATGAGGATTTTGCCAATGAGGGAAAACTGCTAAAAGAGAAACTTTCCGGATGGTATGGTTTGGAAGTAGTGCCGGAAGCTCCGGTAACCATTACTCTGGATTACCTTTCTGACAAGAAGAAAGCAGTTAATGAGGAATATTATGAATTGAGTATCGACGGTCAGCAGATCAGGATTAGCGCTACTACTCCGCATGGTATTTTTAACGGAACGCAGACCCTGTTGGGGTTGCTGAAAGGACAGGAGAGTCCGTTTCGGTTGGAAGCAATGTCTATAAAGGATTATCCGGATTTATTATATCGGGGACAGATGTTGGATATTGCCCGGAATTATACAACGGTGGATCACTTGAAGAAACTGATTGATATTCTATCTTCTTACAAACTGAATGTGCTTCAGTTCCATTTCTCGGATGATGAAGGTTGGCGGCTGGAAATTCCGGGGTTGGAAGAACTGACTGCCATCGGATCACGACGGGGACATACTACCGATGAAAAAGATTGGTTGTATCCGGCTTATGATGGTGGATATGATCCGTGTGCCGCTACATCGGGAAATGGTTATTATACCCGGGAGGAATTCATTGATTTATTGCGATATGCAACCGAAAGACATGTGCAGGTCATTCCGGAAATAGAATCTCCCGGCCATGCGCGTGCGGCAATTGTAGCAATGAATGCGCGTTATCGGAAATACATCGATACAGACCCGGAGAAAGCGAAGGAATATCTTTTGAGTGACTTGCAGGATACTTCCCGATATGTTTCCGCACAGGCCTATACGGATAATGTTATGAATGTAGCCTTACCTTCCACTTTCCGTTTTATGGAGAAGGTGATTCAGGAAATTGTGAGCATGTATAAGGAAGCGGATGCGCCACTGACTACCATTCATTTAGGCGGTGATGAGGTGGCTAAAGGGGCATGGATGGGATCACCCTTATGCAGAACGCTCATGGAAGAACAGGGAATGGAAAAGGCACATGATTTGGCCGAATATTTCATTACCCGGGTGGTTGATTGTTTGCAACAGCATAATTTATCCTTTAATGGCTGGCAAGAAGTAGCTTTAGGGCATAAGAAAGATACTCATACTTATTTGGCTCAACACGCATCCGGTATCAATTCATGGAAGACTGTTCCCGAATGGAAAGAGGATGAAATTCCTTATCAGATAGCCAACAACGGTTATCCGGTTATTCTCTGCAATGTGAATAATTTCTATCTGGATTTGGCTTATGATGCTCATCCCGATGAACCGGGACATTTCTGGGGCGGATATGTGGATGAATCCAAAGCCTTTTCCATGCTTCCATTCGATGTCTATCGTTCTTCCCGTACGGATATGGCGGGAAATCCGGTTGAGATCAGTTCCGCAGGAAAAGGAAAAACGGCTTTGACCGCATCCGGCAGGAAACAGATAAAAGGCGTACAAGCCCAACTGTTTGCCGAAACAATTCGAGGATTTCAATGGGTAGAATATTATATGTTCCCTAAAGTGATGGGACTGGTAGAGCGTGGTTGGAATGCACATCCGGACTGGGAAACTCTTTCCGGAGCAGCAGAGCAACAGGCTTTTGACCGGGATCTGGCACTATTTTATGAGAAAATCAGTGTAAAGGAAATGCCTTATTGGAGCCGGATGGGGGTAAACTTCCGTTTACCGCATCCCGGACTCTTCGTGAGAGATGGACTTCTGTATGCGAATACTCCTATCGAAGGAGCACAGATATGTTATACGACGGATGGAACTGAACCGACGATTGATTCGATGCTATGGGAGGCCCCTGTAACCTGTCAGTCTGCTGTTGTAAAAGCAAAACTTTTTTATAGGGACAAGCAAAGTGTAACCAGCTGTTATTTACAGTAATTAGTGGAATAGTATAATAGATGTACTTTTAATTTCTATCTGTTTTATTCTTTAAAATACGAAGATTTTCTCTACATTTGTCTTTATTAGTCTTGTAATCTTCTATTAAAGTTTAATACTCCGATGAAAAAAAAGTACCTGTTGTTTCTTTTGCTTCTCTCTTTTCCACTATATACCTGGGCCGATAAAACCCTGGACTCGCTGTTGAATGTGCTTGATTTGACGATTCGGGAGCATGAGACTTATGTGGTTCAACGTGAATCGCGTATCAGACATCTTAAAGAACTGACACACGGAATAGAAGTTAATTCTGTGGAACATTATAACCTGAACAGTCAGATATACAAAGAATATAAAGCCTTTATTTGCGACTCTGCAATCCATTATTTGAATGAAAATATACGGATTGCGGAGCGCTTGCATGATATAGACCGGAAGATAGAAAGTCAGTTGCAGCTTTCATTATTATTATCTTCAACGGGAATGTACACGGAATCTATTGATGTTTTAGAATCGGTAGACCGGCAGAAAGTCGTATCCCGTTTAATAGCTGATTATTACACTTGCTTTGACCATGTGTATGGCGAATTGAGCGTTTATACCCAGGATAAAACTCTTTCAGGACATTACTGGAGTATCTCGCAGGCATATAGAGATTCTTTATATGCCATATTGCCTCCAGAATCGGAAGAATACCTACTGATGCATGAAGCATCACTTCGCGATCAACGCCAATATGAGGAAGCCCTGAAAGTGAATGACCTTCGGCTGGCAGAAATAGAAGCGAACACTCCACAGTATGCATTGGTCACTTACCATCGTTCTTTGATTTACAAGTATAGTAATGATAGCTTGGGAGAGAAACGGAATCTTTGCCTTTCTGCTATATCGGATATCCGTTCTGCCATTAAAGACCATGCCTCGTTGTGGATGCTTGCCCAGCTACTTTACGAAGATGGTGATATGGAACGTGCGTACCAATATATGCGCTTTTCCTGGAATGCGACGAAATTCTACAATGCCCGCTTGCGTAGCTGGCAGAGTGCCAATGTACTTTCATTGATTGATAAGACCTATCAGGCTATGATTGAAAAGCAGAATGACCGTTTGCAACAGAATCTGCTGCTTATCACCGCATTATTGGTGCTATTGATCGTAGCTTTAGGTTATATCTACCGTCAGATGAAAAAACTGGCAGATGCAAGAAATCATCTTCAGGTAGCTAACAAGCAGCTAAACGGATTGAATGAAGAATTGAGGCAAATGAATAGTTGCCTGTCTTCTACCAATATAGAACTTTCGGAGTCTAATCAGATTAAAGAAGAATATATTGCCCGTTTTATAAAGTTATGTTCTACCTATATCAATCGGCTGGATGCTTACCGGCGTATGGTGAATAAGAAAGTATCTGCCGGACAGATTGCAGAATTATTAAAGATAACGCGTTCGCAGGATGCTCTTGACGAAGAACTGGAAGAATTATATGCAAACTTTGATACAGCCTTCTTGCATCTCTTCCCTAACTTTGTGGGGAAATTCAATGACTTATTACAGGAGAATGAACAGATTTTGCCGAAGAAAGGCGAGTTATTGAATACTGAACTGCGAATCTTTGCTTTGATACGTCTGGGTATTGAAGACAGTTCACAAATTGCAGAGTTTCTTCGTTATTCGGTGAATACAATTTATAATTATCGGGCGAAAGTAAGAAATAAAGCCCGTGGTTCGAGAGAAGATTTTGAAGATTTAGTACGAAAAATTCGCTAATTCAGACTGTAAACTAACCACTTTTTTAGATATGTGTAACGAGCGTAAATAGGTGATAATAAGTGGATTGTTGTTTTGTGTAATCCACTTATTGTCCCCTCCTTGTTAGCTCACTTTAATTTCTTTATACTTTTGACCTGTGCTTCGAAAGTAATGAGAGTAGCTCATTGCTGACGAGCGTCTTATTATTAACTTTAAAACTTAGTACGCATGAAAAAAAACAGGCGAAAAATCCTTTCGGGGAGTCGCAAGATTTTCTTTGCTATCTTGGCAATGTTTTTATCTTTGAGTGCATCCGCACAGCAAATTACTGCATCCGGTCAGGTCCTGGATGCTCAAAAAGAACCGCTAATCGGTGTTAGTGTACAAGAGAAAGGTACGTCTAATGGAGCAATTACCGATTTGGATGGCAACTTCACATTAAACGTTAAACAAAACGCCATTTTGATATTCTCTTATGTGGGTTATAAGTCGCAGGAGGTAAAGGCAGCCCACCAGATGAAGATCACACTTCAGGAAGATAATGAAGTACTTGATGAAGTGGTGGTCATCGGTTATGGTTCGGTGAAACGGAAAGATGTGACTACCGCTATCTCCTCCGTATCTACCAAGGATTTGGATATGCGGCCTATCGTTTCGGCAGGACAGGCCATTCAAGGTAAAGCGGCCGGTGTCTCGGTGATTCAGCCTAATGGTACGCCGGGCGGTGAGATGTCTATTCGTGTACGTGGTACTACTTCAATGAATGGTAGTAATGATCCGTTGTATGTAGTGGACGGAGTACCTGTAGACAATATCAAGTTCCTTTCTCCGAATGATATTGAGAGTATGCAGATATTGAAAGACGCTTCATCGGCATCTATCTACGGTTCACGTGCCGCTAACGGAGTCATTCTGATTACTACGAAGGCTGGTGCAGCCGGTAATGCCAAAGTATCTTTGACAGCCCAATTCGGTCTGAACAAAGTAGCCGATAAAGTAGAATCCTTGAATGCAGCACAATATAAAGAGTTGCAGGATGAAATCGGGCTAGTGTCTTTACCGGACGGATTACCCGATCGTACTGACTGGTTTGATGAAACGTATACAACAGGAAAGACTCAAAATTATCAGGTAGCTGTATCCAATGGTAATGAGAAGATGAAATATTATCTCTCTGCGGGTTACCTCAAAGAACAGGGAGTGTTGGACATCTCTTATTACAAGCGTTACAATTTCCGGGTAAATCTGGAAAACCAGGTTCGTAAATGGCTGACAGTAAGTGCTAATATCTCATATTCAGACTATACAAGCAATGGAGGTGGGGCAATGGGAACAGGTTCGAATCGTGGTGGTGTTATTCTGGCTGTTATCAATACACCGACCTATGCGCCGGTGTGGGATGCTTTGAACCCTAATCAGTATTATAATAACTTCTATGGAGTGGGTAATATCACAAATCCATTAGAAAATATGGCCCGCGCAAAAAATAATAAAGACAAAGAAAACCGCTTGTTGGCATCGGGTAATATATTGCTGACTCCATTCCCGGAACTGAAGTTCAAGTCTACTCTTACTCTTGACCGTCGTAATGCCGTTAATACTACTTTTCTTGATCCGATTTCTACTGCTTGGGGACGCAATCAGTACGGTGAGGCTTCGGACAATCGAAATATGAACACGGTTCTGACATTTGATAATGTGCTGACTTATAATAAAAACTTCAAGAAACATGGCTTGGAAGTAATGGCCGGTTCGTCATGGACGGATTCAGACTATTCCAATAGCTGGATCAACGGCTCTCACTATCGTAGCGATCTGATTCAAACACTGAATGCTGCCAATAAAATATCTTGGGATAATACAGGTACAGGTGCGTCCCAATGGGGAATTATGTCATTTTTCGGACGTGTAGCTTATAACTTCGACAGTAAATACCTGGTAACAGCTAATCTTCGTGCCGATGGCTCTTCTAAATTACATCCTGATCATCGTTGGGGCGTATTTCCCTCATTCTCTGCTGCCTGGCGTATTTCTTCGGAGAAGTTCATGGAGAACCTGACATGGATTGACGATTTAAAATTGCGCGGTGGCTGGGGACAGACCGGTAACCAGTCGGGTATTGGTGACTATGCATATTTGCAGCGTTACAATATCGGTCGTATTGAATGGTTTAAGAAAGGTGGCGAAGGTGATTCGACTGATTACGCAAATGCTGTTCCTACCATTAGCCAGGCAAACTTACGTACATCTGATTTAACATGGGAAACCACGACACAGACCAATATAGGTCTGGATCTGACCATATTGAATGGACGGTTGACGTTTAATGCCGACTATTATTATAAGAAGACCAAAAACATGTTGATGAATGTGTCATTACCAGCCGGTGCCGCAGCAGCTACGTCTATTGCCCGTAACGAGGGTGAAATGGTAAATAAGGGTTTTGAGCTTTCTATTAGTTCGAAAAATCTCCGTGGAGGAGCATTTACATGGGATACAGATTTCAATATTTCTTTTAACCGGAATAAATTGACAAAACTGGAATTACAGAAAGTTTATTACGATGCTAAAACAGCGGATGTAGTGAATGACTATGTGGTGCGTAATGAACCGGGACGTGCTTTGGGAGGTTTCTACGGCTACATAAGTGATGGGGTAGACCCTGAAACCGGTGAATTGATGTATCGTGATTTGAATAATGACGGTAAGATTTCATCTTCCGACCGTACCTATATCGGCGATCCGAATCCGGACTTCATTTATGGTATGACCAATACATTCTCTTGGAAAGGCTTTAATTTGAGCATCTTTATCCAAGGCTCTTATGGAAATGATATTTATAACGCTTCACGTATCGAAACGGAAGGGATGTATGATGGTAAGAATCAATCGGATCGTGTATTGAACCGTTGGAAAATCCCCGGACAGATAACAGATGTGCCTAAGGCCAATTTCAAATTGCTTAATTCTACCTATTTTGTAGAAGATGGCAGTTATCTAAGATTGAAAGATGTTTCCTTGTCCTACAACTTTAAAGGTAAACTATTGAAGAAATGGGGAATCACCCGTTTGCAACCTTACTTCACGGCTACTAACCTGCTGACATGGACCAGCTATTCGGGAATGGATCCGGAAGTAAACCAATGGGGTAACAGTGGTACGGTACAAGGTATCGATTGGGGTACTTATCCGCATTGCAGATCATACGTGTTTGGTATTAATGTTGAATTCTAATGAAAGGAAAGATTATGAAACTAAGAACTATATTTTACGGATTAACCTCCGGTTTGCTATTGGGACTTTCTTCCTGCTCGCTGAATTATGAGCCATTAGACACCTATTCGGATGTGACGGAAGGAGTGACAAGTGATGGTACAAAAATCGTATTCAAGGATAAAGCTGCAGTCGAAAGTCATCTGACAACGCTTTATAATCAGATGCGTGATCGTCAGGAACATTGGTATGTGGATTTACTTTTGATTTCAGACTCCCATTCGGATAATGCTTATGCCGGTACTACCGGGGCGGAAGTTGTTCCGTTTGAGAATAATTCGATTGAAGGTTCCAATTCAGTGTTGGAACGTGACTGGAACCGTTATCTGGAAGATGTGGCCCGTGCTAATAAACTCATTTGTAACATTGACCTGGTGACAGATAATTCGTTGACTACTGCCGAACGGGCGCAATACAAAGCAGAAGCGAAGATATTCCGTGCCATGGTAATGTTTGACATGGTACGTCTGTGGGGAGATTTTCCGGTGATTACAACGGTAGCTGATGATATTACTTCTGAAAACATTGATGAGGTATATCCGCAATATTTCCCCAAACAAAATACGGAACTTGAAGCTTATCAACAGATTGAAAGAGATTTGTTGGATGCAGTGCTGTATGCTCCGGATAATACTCCGGGGAATAAGACGTTGTTTACCAAGTCTGTAGCTCGTACCTTATTGGCTAAAATTTATGCCGAGAAACCTTTGCGTGATTATACCAAAGTTATCCAATATTGTGATGAGGTGAAAGCTGACGGTTTTGATCTGGTGGATGATTTCAGTGATTTGTTTGGAATGAATGCTGCGGGAACAGATGCGAAGATGCGCAATACGAAAGAGTCGATTCTTGAGGCACAATTTACTTCCGGAGCAGGTAACTGGTGTACATGGATGTTTGGGCGTGATCTCGTGAACTGGAATAACAATTTCACGTGGGCGAAATGGGTGACTCCGTCACGTGACCTGATTAGTGCTTTCAAACAGGAAGGGGATGAAGTCCGTTTCAAAGAATCGGTAGTATACTATGATTGTAATTGGAGCAACTATTATCCGTCTGATAATTATCCGTTCATGTATAAATGCCGCTCTGCCAACAGCAGTATCATCAAGTACCGTTATGCCGATGTTCTGTTGCTGAAAGCAGAAGCGTTGATTATGCAGGATACCCCGGATTTGGAAGGAGCAGCCCGTATAATAGATGAAGTTCGCGAACGTGCCAAATTGGGAGCACTTCCCGCCTCTGTCCGTTCAAATAAGAACGTCCTGTTGAATGCCTTGCTTAAGGAACGCCGGTTAGAACTGGCTTTTGAGGGGCAACGATGGTTTGATTTGGTCCGTCTGGACAAGGTAGAAGAGGTGATGAATGCTGTGTATTCTAAGGATTCGGGGCGCAAAGCGCAGATTTACACTTTTGATAGGAACTCTTATCGTTTGCCAATTCCGCAGTCGGTAATTGACGCGAATGATAAGATTCACCAAAATCCGGGTTATTAATTCAACTAAAAACATAGAAAACTTAAGATTATGATAGACATGAGAAATATAGCATTAACCTTTCTTGGATGCTTCACCATATTAGCTGCATGCAGCAACAGTGACGATGCGGAAAAACCGGTTGCACCTGTTCCAACCGGAGATGTGACCATTTATGCGACCACTAGCAGTCTGACTCGCGATTTGACTCGTGATGCTGTGAATTTCAGCTCGAAAGATAATTTGGCACCTACTTCAATTACGTTGGACCCGACTGAACAATATCAGACAATGGATGGCTTCGGAGTAGCTATCACTGGTGCTACTTGTTTTAATCTTCTGCAAATGAAACCGGAAGACCGTCATGCTTTCCTTTCGGAAACGTTCTCTGATGACAAAGGATTCGGATTTAGCTATATCCGTATTTCCATCGGCTGCTCGGATTTTTCATTGAGCGAATATACCTGTTGCGATACAAAAGGTATTGAACATTTTGCTTTGCAGAGTGAAGAGAAAGACTATATTCTTCCGATTCTGAAAGAGATTCTGAACATTAATCCTTCTATTAAAGTTATTGCCGCTCCTTGGACTTGTCCAAAATGGATGAAAGTAAAGAGTCTCACAGACCTTACTCCGCTAGATTCATGGACAAACGGTCAGCTGAATCCGGTCTATTATCAGGATTATGCTACTTATTTTGTGAAATGGGTACAAGCATTTAAGGCTGAAGGTATTAATATTTATGCTGTGACTCCCCAGAACGAACCGTTGAACCGTGGTAATTCTGCTTCACTTTATATGAGTTGGGAAGAACAGAGAGACTTCGTGAAAACAGCACTCGGACCTAAATTCAAAACAGCTGGACTGGTTACGAAGATTTATGCATACGATCATAACTATGATTATAGTGATATTGAAACAGAAAAGAATTACCCCGGTAAGATGTATGAAGATGCAAGTGCTTCCCAATATCTGGCCGGAGCTGCTTATCATAACTATGGCGGGAACCGTGAAGAGCTTTTAAATATACATAAAGCTTATCCTGAAAAGGAGCTTCTTTTCACGGAGACTTCTATCGGAACATGGAATAGCGGACGTGATTTGTCGAAACGATTGCTGGAAGATATGAAAGAAGTCGCATTGGGTACGATCAACAACTGGTGTAGGGGAGTGATAGTGTGGAACCTGATGCTTGATAATGACCGTGCTCCTAACCGTGAAGGCGGTTGCCAGACCTGCTACGGAGCGGTGGATATTAGTAATAGTGACTATAAGACAATTATCCGCAACTCACATTATTATATCATCGCTCATCTTTCAAGTGTAGTGAAACCGGGAGCGGTACGTATCGGTGTATCCGGCTATGCTGATAGCAATATTATGTATTCTGCTTTCGAGAATCCGGATGGAACTTATGCTTTTGTTCTGATGAATAATAATGAAAAAACTAAAAAGATAACCTTAAGTGATGGTAAGCGTCATTTTGCTTATGATGTTCCGGGCAAATCTGTAACTTCCTATCGTTGGGCAAAGTCGGAATAAGAACCTTAAAATGATCAAGACAATGAAAAAAAACAGTTATATTATATTGGCTCTAGCAGGAATGTTATCCATGAATTCCTGTAATGATGACGAATTCTTGCCCGGTAATCCGAGTATGGAAATCAAAGCAGAGAATGCAGATGCTCTTTTTGGTGACAGTCTTCCGTTTACGATTAAAGCCTCAGATGTGGATGTGCCTCTTTCTACGTTGAAAGCACAGCTTTTTTATGGAGAAGAGCAAGTGTCCGAAACAGTCATCCGTACAAAGACAAGCGGAAATGACTATACTGGTAAAATCTTTGTTCCTTATTATGCTAATATTCCTAATGGAAAGGCAACTTTGAGATATATTCTTCAGAACATTCATTTTACTACCACGGAAATGACGAAAGAACTCGCTCTGGCACGACCGGATTTCCCCTATCTGACATTAGTGGATGAGGAGGGAAAAGAGTACCGGATGGACCGTCAATCCATGTATGAGTATAGTGTGACAGGAGACTTCTCACAAAAAATGAAGGCGTATATCAAGACTCCGAAAGTGGGAGAGAATGGTAACGAATTGACTTTTGGTTGGGAGAATGGAACGATTGAAGCTGGTTCTACTAATTCTATTTCATTTTCTAATACGGAACCGGGAAATTATGCTATCAAGTTTAATACGTTGACTTACGAGGCAGAACCATTTGCCAAGTTAAAGGTGAACGGTGAAGATATGGAGTTGGTAGAGAATGATATCTATGCAATCAAGCTGACTTTGAAGAAGAATGACATTCTAGCGTTTGAAGGGGTACCTGATTATGATAATTGGTGGATAGACCAGGATTATTTTGAGAAACAGGAAGATGGAACATTGAAATTCCTTCCGATTGACGGAAGTTACAAGATAACAGCTAATGGTAAACTGAAGTATTTTTCTGTCATTGCTTTAAAGAATGGTGAGGCTGCTAAGTTGCAAGATGACGGAACAGGGGCTATCTGGGCTATTGGAACAGGAATCGGTAAACCGTCGGTGGCACTTTCTGAAGTAGGGTGGACGCCGGAAAACGGTTTGTGTATGCCACAGCTTACTGCGAAGAAGTATCAACTGACATTTATAGCTGGAGTTACCATCAAAGTGGATGATATAAACTTTAAATTCTTCCATATCAATAAATGGGACAATGGTGAGTTTAAAGGGGATGCTATTTCTACAACGAGTGAACTGGTTAAAATCTCATCGGATGGTAATCTGGGACTGGAAGAAGGTCAGAAGTTCGAAAGAGGAGGTATTTACAGGTTTACTGTTGATGTAACAAAGGGTAATACCAAGGCTGTGTTGACAGTGGAAAAAGTGGGGAAGGTAGATTTACCTGCACCCGATATCTTCTTTGGTAATGATAAGATGGAGGTGACAGATACTGATGTATATAAGTCGGATCAGGCGTTCACACAAGGACAAATGATAACTGTCACAGGTATTGATAATTTGAATGAATGGTGGATTGATCCTGACTTCTTTGAGAAACAAAGTGATGGTGCATTGAAGTTCCTGCCGATTAACGGAGATTATCGGGTGACAGCTAATGCTGTTTTGAAGTATTTTTCCGTAATGGCTTTGAAAGATGGTAAACCGGCCAAATTGCAAGATGACGGAACAGGTGCAATCTGGGCTATCGGGAAAGGAATCGGTAAGCCTTCTGTTGCGTCTTCCGAAGTAGGTTGGGAGCCAGGTAAAGCGATCTGTCTGGCACAAGTTGCTCCTAAAAAGTATCAGTTAACCTTGAAAGCCGGGGAAACACTGAAAACTAGTGGTGACTGGGAAGTGATTAGTTTTAAGTTCTTCTATCAGAATGATTGGGGAGATGAATTCAAAAATTATGCAAGCAATTCTTTAGTGGAACAGCTTAAACTTGCAGATTCCGGAAATTTGGAAATGCAGGATAATAAAGCATTTGAAGAAGGAGGTGTCTATCGATTTACCATTGATGTAACGAATGGTAATGCAAATGCTGATCTGAAGGTTGAGAAAATAAATTGATCTGAAGATTGATGCCGGATTTTTATTGAAACTCTCCTGAAAGGGTATAATGATTTGTATCCTTTCAGGATTCATCTTTGGTCGGAATAATGTAAAAAACATTAATAAACCCGTCCGCAACTAGGAAATATCCCCTGTTTGGGAGTCTATATAAATAAAGTATTAACTTATTTCTTATATCATAAATGAACATGAAATTCAAAGCAATGTTACTTGGCCTGTCTGTGATGACTGCACTGCCTGCTTTTGCGCAGAAGCCGGTGTACTTGGACACAGGTAAGCCTATCGAAGAGCGAGTGAAAGATGCGTTGAACCGGATGACCCTTGAAGAAAAGGTAAAGATGATTCATGCACAGTCTAAATTTAGTTCGGCAGGCGTTCCCCGTCTTGGCATCCCGGAAGTATGGGCTACTGATGGTCCTCACGGTATCCGTCCGGAAGTCTTATGGGATGAATGGGATCAGGCAGGATGGACAAACGATTCCTGTATTGCCTATCCGGCACTGACGTGCCTTGCTGCTACATGGAATCCCGAAATGTCTCATCTTTACGGGAAAAGTATCGGTGAAGAGGCGCGTTATCGCAAAAAAGACATTCTGTTGGGCCCCGGTGTGAATATTTACCGTACACCCTTGAACGGACGTAACTTCGAATATATGGGAGAAGATCCGTACCTCTCTGCCACAATGGTGGTTCCTTACATCAAAGGTGTGCAAGAGAATGGAGTGGCTGCTTGCGTGAAGCATTATGCATTGAACAATCAGGAGTTTAACCGCCATACCACGAATGTGGAATTAAGTGATCGTGCCCTTTATGAGATATACCTGCCTGCTTTTAAAGCAGCTGTTCAGGAAGGTGGCGCATGGTCGATTATGGGCTCCTATAATCTCTATCAGGGAGAGCACGCCTGTCATAACAAACGCCTGCTTAAGGATATTCTTCGCGATGAATGGGGCTTTGACGGCGTCGTAGTGTCCGACTGGGGAGGTGTGCACAATACCGAGCAAGCGATTCACAATGGCATGGACCTCGAGTTTGGTTCATGGACGAACGGACTGTCTGCCGGAACGAGAAATGCCTATGATAATTATTTCCTTGCTTTCCCTTACCTGAAATTAATCAAGGAAGGTAAAGTAGGAACAAAAGAACTGGATGAAAAGGTTAGTAATGTCCTTCGTCTGATTTTCCGTACTTCAATGGACCCGCACAAACCATTTGGCTCTTTAGGCTCTCCTGAGCACGGGCAAGCCGGACGCAAGATTGGTGAAGAAGGTATTGTATTGTTGCAAAATAATGGTAACGTACTGCCTATCGATTTGAATAAAGCTAAGAAAATAGCCGTTATCGGTGAAAATGCCATTAAGATGATGACTGTGGGCGGTGGTAGTTCTTCTTTGAAAGTGAAATATGAGATTTCTCCGTTGGATGGACTGAAAAGTCGTGTGGGCTCACAAGCGGAAGTGGTATATGCCCGTGGGTATGTAGGCGATCCGACAGGAGAGTATAACGGTGTGAAAACCGGCCAGGACTTGAAAGACAACCGTTCGGAAGATGAGCTGCTTGCAGAGGCTTTGCAAGTGGCTAAAGATGCTGATTATGTTATCTTCTTCGGTGGCTTGAACAAGAGTAATCATCAGGATTGTGAAGATTCGGACCGTGCTTCTTTAGGTTTACCATACGCACAAGATAGAGTGATAAGTGAACTGGCAAAGGTGAATAAAAACCTGATTGTGGTCAATATCTCCGGCAATGCTGTGGCCATGCCTTGGGTAAATGAAGTGCCGGCCATTGTACAAGGCTGGTTCCTGGGTTCGGAAGCCGGAACAGCTCTCGCTTCCGTGTTGGTAGGAGACGCCAATCCTTCGGGAAAACTTCCTTTCACCTTCCCGGCAAAACTGGAAGATGTAGGGGCGCATAAATTGGGCGAATATCCGGGTAATAAGGAAGAACTGGCACAGTCTAAACATAGAGGAGATACGATTAATGAAATCTATCGGGAGGATATTTTTGTAGGTTATCGCTGGGCGGATAAAGAAAAGATCAAACCGTTGTTCCCGTTCGGACACGGATTGAGCTACACTACTTTCGCTTATGGAAAACCCTCGGCTGACAAGAAAACAATGACAGCAGATGATACCATCTCTTTCACAGTTAATGTGAAGAATACAGGCACTCGTGAAGGTCAGGAAGTTGTTCAGCTTTATATCAGTGATAAGAAATCCTCTCTTCCTCGTCCGATCAAAGAGTTGAAAGGTTTCCGGAAAGTGAAACTGGCTCCGGGCGAAGAGAAAGCGGTAACGCTGACGATTGATAAGAAAGCATTGAGCTTCTTCGATGATGCTAAACACGAATGGGTGGCCGAATCGGGCAAGTTTGAGGCAATGATCGGTAGTTCATCCAGGGATATTAAAGGTACTGTACCATTTGAGTTGAAATAGGTAGATGTTTGGTTAGAGATTTTTTTAAGGAGATGACAGAGAGTCTGGGTACTCGGAAAACGCTAAGTGATTGCAACAAATCGACTTAGCGTTTTTTTATTGCCTCATTTTCCCTACGCTTGCAAAAAAATAGTAAGAAAGCATATGAGCTTGCTAAAAAGGAAGCGGAACGCAATACTGTTATAACTCCTGCTTTCTTGCAGAAGTTAAACGCTACTTTGATGCGGACAACAGGGGGAAGGCATAATACAATAGGCGGCTCTTTCGATTCTTCCAGAGGTGAGTTCCGTTTGTGTGACGTTACGGCTGGTGTAGGTGGGCGTTCTTATATGGGTTATCAAAAAGTATCTGTTAAAGTAGAAGAACTTTGTTTCTTGTTGCAGGAACGGCAAAAGAATGTGGAAACGTTCCGTGAACAATACGAATTAAGTTTTAATGCTCACCTCAATTTAGTGACTATTCATCCTTGGGTGGATGGTAACGGGAGAGCAGCTCGTTTATTGATGAACTATATTCAATTCTGCTATCATCTTTTCCCCGCTAAGATTTTTAAGGAGGATAGGGCAGATTATATCCTTTCTTTACAACAGGCGCAAGATGATGAAACCAACCAGCCTTTTTTGGATTTCATGGCAGTGCAGTTGAAAAAAACACTGTCTTTGGAAATTCAAAAATATAAAGCTTCTCACAATAAAGGATTTAGTTTTATGTTTTAATCTTGTAGGGCTTCTTTTGATAAGACTTCCACCCATTGTATATTGTGTTGTTTTTCATTAACGAAATCACCGTTACAGTAACGGCTGTTGCATTTATTAATATCGAACTTATGTAATTCTCTAATAGTTTTAAATAAAGTTTCACCAGTTTCACCGTTAGCTGAATAGTTATAGACCAGATATTTATGGTGAAAGGAAACGCAAAATATAGAAATATTCATCCTTCACACTCTTCACCGTTCTTTTTATATGCTATAAGCTAAAGTAAATATGCTATAAGCAAAAACGAATATGCTATAAGCTAAAATTAATAAGCTCATAGCAAACGCTCCATCAAGTATTAACACTTGAGTTATAGGCCATTAATACTTTGTATCTAGGTTATTAATACTTGAGTTGTTGGACATATATACCCAAGACGCAGGATATATATCCAACATGCTGGCTATATATGCCCAATACATTGGCTATATATACCCAACAAATTGGATGTATAGACACTTAATCTATACGATATAAGCATTTCCACGATGCTATATTGCTATTTATTTCTCTGCATTTTATCTTTGTGAAGGAGGTGAAGGATGGTTCTTTATTTTTTTTATGTACCTCTTTCACCATAAACATTTGATTTAGAACTATTCAGCTAAAGGTGAAACCGGTGAACCTTCCATATGAATCTTATAGTAACAAGTAGGCTTTAGGAAGTTCTGCCTTAAGCTTATTGCTGTAAACTTCAATTTATACTGATTTTCTTTTCTCTTTTCTGATTTTATATTCTATCTTTGTAGTGCATTCCATTTTAAACCACGGCGGAGAACCTGCCGTATCAGTGTGGCGGGCTTTTTTTATGCCCGTCCCATTAATCCTATATGGCGGTTTCGCACCCCCATGTAGGATGTTAGTGCACCTACTGCTGTCGTGGATAGTGGAATGCAATGGGACAGGCGGAACCGCTTCTTTTATTCCTTAAAACTACCTTTCTGTATCGCCCCGTTGAACTTAATTTATTCACCATTTAATTAAAATTCTTATGGAAGAAGTTTTAAGCAACCAGCAGGCTCGTCCGGGGGACACGACGCAACTCATGCACGCTATCTTTTCATCCGATGATGAAATGATGTCTTTTTATCTGACCCTCAATTGTTTTATGAATCCTGAAAGCTATCTCTCTTGTTTTCTTTGCTTTCATCATATACTTTCTTTGCTTTCTGCAAAAAAATAACAATTTCTCACTGATAATCAATTACATTCGAGCATTTATTTATTAGTTGTAGAGAATTTGACATTTAATGCATGTACCTATTTCCGTAGAACATATACATTCCTTGTATCAGAAAGTTGATGTATAGATAATGATAGATTGAAGCGGTAAACATCTTTCTCCGTCTTTTGGAGCGCGATGCTATATACTCTTTTTACATTCTAATAGAAAAGTGAGGTTATCGTTTACCTAATGTCAACAGACTTTCCGGTCCCATATTGAACAACAAGTCTATGATACTCAAATTAGGTAGAAAACTCAGTTTGGATTCGAAAACCTGATAGTAAGGTTGTGGAACAAACTCTGTATCTACTTCCCGGAAATCCTTTTTGGGATGGATGACTTCCCGAAAATCGGATTCTCCGGGAGCAAACTCCATCTTATATTCACTAGTACGCTCCATAGTGGGGTGAATATCTATCAATTCACAGACCATCCGGCATAGTTCTTCGTTGAAATCGATTAAAAACTCGTATTTCTTTTCGTAGAAGGGACGGAAGTCGTCCTTGTAATATTCAAAGAAAGGAGTACTGTTGTAGGCCGATTCGATGGCGTTCCAGTGCAGATGTCTCCAGTTGCCGTGGTCGGAAATGCGGATATCCTTCATTGGACACTTCAATGTGTCGGGTTTTACGGTTGGGATGGAAAGAGCTAATTCGCCGGATGGTCCGGCAATGGTACACCGGTTACGGTAGGTTTGTTTGATGTAGTGGTCATGTTGTTCTACAAACACTTTGTCATAAGTCAGAAGTTTGGTATAATATTCGACGGGAGCGAGATAAGCTGAAGATAAATAGGCTATTTTCATTTCTTTCATTTTAATTCGTTTAGGGAACTCTATAGTTGAGGATATTATTAAGGAGTTGTTTCTTTTATGAATCGGAAATCAGAAGATTATTCCACTGTTCTGAAAAAACGGTTCCATCGGTATCCGTCAAACAGTCCCGTGTCTTTTTCTTTGGAGAACCAGATGACGGAGGCTTTTCCGATGACATGGTCTTGCGGGACAAATCCGAAAAGACGCGAGTCGGAGAAGTTGACGGTATTGTTAGACCCCATCCAATAATAATCTTTTGTGAAATAACAGTGTTTCGTGGGCTTTCCGTCCACGTAGAGGGTATCGTTTTTTATCTCTGCCTGTTTGCCTTCGTGCATCACGAGCGTATTTCGTAGCAGGGTTATGTTCCAGGGATAGACACGTATAAATTGCCCCTTTCCGGGAACAATCAGCGGATTCGGATCAGTGTTTTCCTTGTTCGACAGAGGTTGAACGAAGCACTCTTTTCCATTCATCGCCTGTTCCAGCAGATAGTATTCATAACGGCTGAAACTGCGCACGTGGGTACTGTCATTGCTTCCCATCAATCCGTCGTTGGTGATGGAAAGAGTATGCATCAGTGAGGTTATCAGATTTTCTTTTGAAGCGGGGTACGAATAAAGTCTTTTCTTATCCGGGTTGAACTGTGCCTCGGGAGAAATAACGGAGAAAAGGGAATCAACAAATAAGGTGTCACCCGGCATTCCGAGGCAACGGCTGATATAGATTTCCCGGCGGTCGATGATAGGTTCCCGGATTCCGGCCGGATTATTGAACACTACGATATCTTGTCGCCGTACAGGACTTTCGCACCAACGATGATAAGAAAAGAGCGACATGAAAGGAATTCGCAACCCGTAACTCCATTTATTCACTAAGATACGTTCACCCTGGAAAATGGAGTTTTCCATACCGGTGGAAGGGATAAGGCAGGACGTAAAAGCAAATCCCCGGAGTAGAAGCACTACGACTACTGCTCCGGCAAATGCTAGTATCCATTTGAATTTACGAATGTTCATTAATATTTATCACCTTATCACTCTATTCTATCCGTACACTTATCAGTCTACCCACTTGAAGAGGCGGTTCCAACGGATTTTACCGTCAAACCATCCACGGTCTTTGTCAAGCGACAGCCATACGACAATCGGTTTGCCCACTACATGATCTTCGGGTACAAAACCCCAATAACGGGAGTCGGCAGAGTTGTGACGGTTGTCACCCATCATCCAGTAATAATCCATTTTGAAGGTATATTCATTGGTCTTTTCACCGTTGATGTAGATACCGTCCGGTTTCACTTCCAGCTTGTTGCCTTCGTAGGCTACGATGCAACGCTCATAGATAGGCAGGTTGTCTTCTGTGAGGGTAATGGTAGCTCCTTTGGCAGGAATCCAGATCGGACCGTAATTGTTGCGGTTCCATTTGGTATAAAGGTTTAGCGGATACATCTGTCCGGCGTATTCTTCCGGTTCCATTACTATTTTGCTGATTAGCTTTTTATTGCCAAGGAGAGTGTCATACATCTTTTTAGTCAATGGAAGATGATATACCGGATTCAGTTTGCCTTGCGCATTCCGGTTGTCCAGTCCCATTTCCAATAATCCGCCTTCCCAGCCAGAGTCTTCTATCAGCATGGTGTCATCCTTGCTGATGCCTAATTCGCGCAGCATATCTTCCGGAATGTACGGACCGGTAGTCTGCACGAAGTAGTTGAATTGCAGGTTTTCGGGGTTCTCAATCGCCTTACCGTCAATCATCACCTGTCCGTCTACAATTTGCAATGTATCACCGGGCAAGCCGACACAACGTTTCACATAATTCTCGCGACGGTCTACCGGACGCCACAGTACTTCACCGTAAGTACGCGGATTGTTTAGAATCTGTTTACGTCCGGCGGCGTAGTAGAGATCATAGATCGCACGTTGCTGTGAACGTGTCAGGCTATCCATTTCAATCTGTTTGGAGTAGATGCGTTGTCCTTCACCGTAAGCCAGCGTATAGAAGTCCGTTGTCTGTTGGTAGTTCACTGCTACCGTGTCTCCTGCCGGGAAGTTGAAGACAACAATGTCATTCAGCTTCACTTTGCCGAAGCCCGGTACCCGTTTGTATTTCCATTGTGGCCACTCGATATACGATTTAGTATTGAAGACAGGCAGCGTATGTTGTGCCAACGGCATAGAAAGCGGAGTGTTCGGTACGCGGGGACCGTAGCTCATCTTGCTTACATACAGGAAATCGCCTACCAGCAATGATTTTTCCAGCGAAGAGGAAGGGATCTGGTAATTCTGGAAGATGTAGATATTGACGAAGTAGACGGCAACCAACGCAAATACGATGGCATCCACCCAACTCATCACACTGCGGACAGCCGGATTCTTCGACTTCTTCCAAAAAGACCAAGGTATTTTCTTTGTGATATAAATATCGAAAATGAAAGGAACAATAATCAATCCCCACCAACTCCGTACCCAGAGAAGGAAAGCGAGGTAAAGTAGAATAGCAATGGCACATTTGATCCATTGTACATGCTCCACTTTTGTTGTTTCTTTTGGTAGATTTAACTGTAAAGTTGATCCGTATTGATTGTCTTTATCTTCTCCTTTTCTGAAAATCAGGACAAAAGGAAAGCAAGGTATTAATTGCCAAAACCCGTTTATTCCCAAATCATGACATCTTTTAGCACCCTGTGCGACATTGATCCATATTATAGGAATTAAAATAAGCATAATAAGAAAGGGGGGGGCCTCTTCTTCTGCATATGTTATGGGAAGTGTTATCACCCCTGTGAAAAGAGCTGTTAGAAAATATTCTAACCGTCCGATTCTTCCTTTGAAAGAAAATAATCTTTTTAGCATATCTTTATTTTGTTGATTTCAAGAATGGGAATAAATCACTCATGCCCAAAAAACCTTCGTGTGTGGCAGTATATTCGGCTGCCAGTACGGCTCCCAATACAAATCCGCCACGGCTTTTAGCATCATGCGTGATAGTTATGCTGTCTACATCAGATTCATAGCGAATGGTATGCAGACCGAACACTTCTCCTTCGCGGATAGAGGCGATAGGAAGTTCATTAGGCGCGCAATCGTTGGTTCCGCTAATGGTTCCGTCCGGTGCAAGGAAAGTTCCTTCCACCCATTTGTCCTTACGGTCCATCTTTTCCAGAATACCTTCTGCCAGAGTGATGGCTGTTCCGCTAGGAGCATCCAGTTTATGAATATGATGTGTCTCGCTCATGGTGACATCATAAGTGGGGAACTGGTTCATAATTTTAGCCAGATACTTGTTGACGGCAGAGAAAATGCTGACTCCCAGACTGAAGTTGGACGACCAGAACAGTGTTTTGCCTCCTTCAGTGCAGAGCTTTTTGATTTCTTCGCCATGCTCGGCCATCCATCCGGTGCTGCCGGATACCAGTTTCACACCGGCTTTGAAAGTTTTTATATAATTGCTGTAAGCTACCATCGGATTGGTAAACTCAATGGCCACATCGGCCGATTTGAACGCTTCGGATTCGAAGTCATCCTGATTATTGATGTCAATGATGCAGACGATTTCATGTCCGCGACTACGGGCAACCTTTTCTATCTCTTTGCCCATCTTTCCGTAACCGATCAGTGCTATTTTCATTGTTTTCTGACTTATATTCAAAATAATAGTCGCAAAGATAAGATTTTTATTACATTTGCAGCGCACATTAACGTCTTGTTAACATGGAACATCTTCTCCACTACGTGTGGAAACATAAATTATTTCCTCTGAAAGTACTGCAAACCACCAACGGCTTACCGGTAGAAGTGATTGATTCCGGTCTGCAAAACCCGAATGCCGGTCCCGACTTTTTTAACGCGAAACTAAAGATTGATGGCACCTTATGGGTAGGGAATATAGAAATACATACACATTCTTCTGATTGGTTTCGCCACGGGCATAATTGCGACAAAGCCTACGATTCTGTAATTCTCCATGTGGTGAGCGAGGTGGATACGGAAATAACCCGTACCAACGGTGAACAGATACCACAACTATTGCTGACTTGTCCGGAAAATGTGCAATCCCATTATCATGAACTTTGCGTAGCCGATCATTATCCGGCTTGCTATCCCATCCTTGCCTCTCTTCCCAAACTCACTATCCATTCCTGGCTGACCGCTTTGCAAACAGAGCGTTTGGAACAGAAAGCACAGTTAATCATGCATCGTCTCGAACTTTGCAACAGTAATTGGGAAGATGCTTTCTTTATCACCCTTGCCCGTAATTTCGGTTTTGGATTGAACGGAGATGCTTTTGAAACGTGGGCGGAATTGTTGCCATTTCGTGCGATGGATAAGCACCGGAATAATTTGTTTCAGATAGAAGCTTTCTTCTATGGTTTGGCAGGGTTGTTGGAAGACACATTTCTGAAAAAGGAACAGGAGGACGAGTATAGTATTCGTCTTTGCAAAGAGTTTCGTTATTTGCAGCGAAAATTTGAAATCGGGCAGGGGATGGATGCTACTTTATGGCGTTTTCTACGGCTTCGTCCGGAAAACTTTCCGCATATTCGCTTGGCGCAGTTGGCCTATCTCTATCAGAAAGGAGATAAGCTGTTTTCACGTTTACTGGAAGCGGATACTCTGACGGATGTGAGAGCTTTACTGGATACACGTACGTCTTCCTATTGGGAGAATCATTATTTATTCGGGCGACTTTCTTCACAAAAGGAAAAGACGATGGGAGAGCGTTCCAAGGATTTGATTATCATTAATACGCTGGTTCCTTTTCTTTATACCTATGGTTTGCACAAGACGGATGAACGAATGTGTGAACGTGCCGCACGTTTTTTGGAAGAATTGAAGGCGGAGAGTAATCACATCATTCGTTCGTGGAGCGATGCCGGACTTCCGGTAGTCAGTGCGGCGGATAGTCAGGCACTGATACAGTTACAAAAAGAGTATTGTGACAAGCGGAAATGTTTGTACTGCCGCTTCGGTTATGAGTATTTAAAGCATACAAAGATTTAGTTCTTAAAATAACCAAGATGCCAAACTTGTCATTATCTTTGCGTCGTCAATTAAACTCTTAATTTATATAGTGTTATGAGAGCTAAAAAGTTTGTATGCTGCTTGCTGGCTATGATGCTGCTCGCAGGCGTTTCGTTTATCTCCTGCGGTAATAGTTCTAAGGCAAAAGCCGATAATGAACTGACTACACAAGACGGTGAAGATTTCAAATCCTTTTTGGATAAATTTACTTCCAGTGCAGCCTTCCAGTATACTCGTATCAAGTTCCCATTAAAGACTCCGATCACTTTGTTGGCAGATGACGGAGAAACCGAGAAAACATTCCCTTTCACTCGGGAAAAGTGGCCGTTGCTGGATAGCGAAACAATGAAGGAAGAACGTATCACCCAGGAAGAGGGAGGTATTTATGTTTCCAAGTTTACGTTGAATGAACCGAAGCATAAAATCTTTGAGGCAGGCTATGAAGAATCCGAGGTTGATTTGCGTGTCGAGTTCGAGTTGCAGTCGGACGGGAAATGGTATGTGGTAGATTGCTATACAGGTTGGTATGGATATGACTTGCCGATTGGAGAGTTAAAGCAGACTATTCAGAATGTGAAAGAAGAAAATGCCGCATTCAAAGAAATACATCCTTAGAAAGGAGAAATAAGTATTAAGTATCAAGTATTAGCCAGTCATTTGATGTTAATACTTGATACTTAATACATGATATTGATTAGGGTTCTCCGACATAATATCCCAGTTCGGATTCTTTTCCATCCACCATCTCTCTGACAATACCGTTCTTGGTGTTGAAATCCTGATAGAGTTCCTCATAATCACGTGTATAGTCTGCATCGGGGACTACGTTAACATCAAATTTGAGTTCGGCTCTTCCGTCGGGGAGCATATTACCGAAAATCCGGATGCGGTGAACCACCTCGCCTACATTCTTAATACTATTGTAGGTTGCCTTGAATTGTCTGATTCCGTCTTCGGGAATGATGATATGCGAACTTTTATCCAGAATGATACAGCCACAGGAAGGTTGCATTTCTGAAATGATTAACGGAGCATCTCCTGTATTGGTGATAGTAAACATGATATCGAGCTGCTGACCTTGCTTGATGGGGTAATAGTGCCTGACCGAATCCTTTATCGTCATGCTTGTGGGACGTACTTCCTTCCTGCACCCTGTAAAGCAGAGCGGAAGTGCCGTCAGTAGGAAAATATAGAATATAGATTTATTCATTGTTGCCATTTATTTTTATTATATCACTTTTTCAGCATCTAAGGGATGAATGCAATTTCATCGATACCTATTTGCGCTTCCGGTTTCTTTAAACAACTGATTTTGATGCTTAGTTGTTCTGCTCCGTTCAGGTCTGCCGGAACGGTGGCTTTTATCATTTCCCCTTTTTCCGGGGCGTCTTCCGGTTTCAGGTCTATTGTTTTATAGGCTATTCCGTCTTTCAACAGTTGAATTTGTTGTGGCGCATAGATGTGATGCCGGGGAAGATTCAGAAAGCTGATATAGAATGTTCCTGATGCGTTGATACCTTTCACCGGCAGGTTGATGGTACATTCTTCTCCCGGAATGATTACCCAACCGCAATGATAGTCTCCGGGTAAACCGTGAGTGCCATCAGTCAGTTTCTTGGAATCAATTTTATTCAGTTTAGGAGTTGCTGAAGGATTGAGTCCTAAAAACAAGTTTTTCTTGATGTCGGAAGCAAGTAGGTATTGTTCCCATTCCTTTATATAATAGTCGATCTCATAGGCTGACTCATTATAATATTCCATTCCGGTAAATGCTTTGTGTTCTTTGAGCTGGGTGATCCATTTCTGGGCTTGGGGAACCGGTTGGACCTCCTTTCCATTCCGTTTGGCATATCCGTAAGCATCAAAGCCGTGGTCACGTCCTAATTCCAGGCGTGTGAAAGACAATGCGGTCTGAAGTTCGTGCAGCTTTTTACGCTCTTTCCCTTTTGCTTCGGAAACAAAATCTCCCATTTCATCATAGAATTTGATGAATTGATCCGGATAGAGGAATGCTTTTTCTGATTCTCTGATACCGGCATAAAGTCCGAGTCGTTTTCCGGATTGGGCATTGTTCTCCAATTCAGTGTAGTAATCGTATAGCCATTTTTTTGATACTGGATATTCCTGATTAAAGTAACTTCTGATTAAGTCATCGACCGGGAGTTCCGGGTTGATAAGGAGGGAGGATAGTACAAAAGTCCTCATTTCATCGAAAGAAGAATAGCTATATCCACTTCCGTTGAAGAATATGCCGCTGGCTCCATGTTGTTTGAAGAATTGGAGTCTTTGTTGAGCTATCTTTAATATGGGAAAAGGAGTGAGGTAGTCGTCGAAGTTGTTGATATAGTCCCATATATAGATGTTGTTCGTTACTTTCTTCCAGTTGTCGAGTTGGTCGGCAAATTTCTTGTCTTGCTCATCCTTGCCGTCTGTCCGGCGAAGTGGGTAGTCGATAGCGCTGACAATTACCCCGACGTTAGGCGGGAGCTGCTTGTCTGTGACTTGTTGCGTAGTCAGGTAGGAAGTCGTAAAGAACGTGTGTTTGGGAAAACGCTGCGACAGGCGGAGGATCAGTTCCGTAATGGCGGGAGTTGCGTTCTTCTCTGTATTTCCCAATGCGGTACAGGTGGCACACGTACAGGCGTACGGAGTATCATCCGGTGCGATTACAAAACGGAAATTCCCCTTTTCACCGAAGTTATCTACGATGTAACTTTCTATCTGGCGATACATATCCTCGGAAGAGAAACACAGTTGTGAGTCATCTGTCTTCCCGTGAATGGTGGCATATACTTTCTCTGCATCTTTTCCCAAGACTTTTCGCAGGTTGTGTCCCCATATTCCCCAGCTGTCATCAAAGTTGTTCAGGCCGATAACACCTGTATGATCGGCGTTCAGGCCGTATGGAGAATAAATACTTTGATAGTCAAATGCAAAAGCTCCGCAAGTATCGTTGAGATTGATAAGGGCGGGAGGAAGATCCGAACCGTCTATACGCGGGTCTTCTTTGCTGATCTTCTTTATCAGTTGGTATTGCAGCCATAACATTTGTTTGTCGTCACTTGCGGTCAGTCTGATATCAGAGCCTTTGCAGGCTACTTTGAATCCTCTCTGCAATGTTGGGTCTATCTGTATGATGATGCGCCACATGTCCATTTCGGAAACGCCAAAAGCTACTATTTCATCGTCGTTTGCACGCTTCTTGAGATGCTCGTACAGGTATTTCGCCCACCGGGTGTCTCTGTCGGTCGGATCCTCACCAATGGTGACGAGATACCCTTCTTTAGATGGGAACATCTCCGTGCGTGCCTGCATACGGCAACCGGATAAAAGGCAGCAAATACATATCATTCCTGCCAATACAGGGCCAAGCGTATCAGAATGAAATATAAACTTGTGCATAAATGTTATATAAGTTTTTATAGCGTGTCGATATGGATTCTATCTGGTTGGACGGACTTGTCCCTCGCACCGTATTGGTTTGGTTATAATAGGTGTTCCAGGTACCCATCAAGCCTATGGTAATGTTAGGACTGACCATATACTGGCCTCCCAATCCTACCATGGTATTGGTGTGGGAGAAAGAGCCGGGTAGCGCATAGTCCAGTACGGCCGTTTCCGGTGCCGATCCGATGCTTGCCATAGCGTTGATATTCGTCTTTCCGTCATTAGCCGGGAAGTATTTGGCGCCAATCTGAGCATTGTAATAGAAGTTGGAGTTGAAGAAATGCATGTCCAGCTTCGTGTTGAGGCGAACGACTTCGATGGTTTTGGCTAATTCTCCGCCTACAGTGAGCAGATTGGTCTTTGATTCATTCCAACCGGTAAATAGATAACCGTTATCTCCGGTGCCCCCTGCAAAGAATTCATCGTTCCATTCATAACGCTTTGTGTAAGCGGCTACGCGTCTATAGCCTACGTGTGCGCCTATTTCCCAATCATTCTTGAGATAATGCCGAACGGCAACATCGGCGGTAATGTCCGGGAAGTATTTGGTCGCAAAGGCTGCATTGGCCGTGAGGCTCCACTTCGGTGAGAAGTGATGCGTCCACTCACCTTGTACCTGAATGCCAACCCCTCCTGGTGTCTGTTCTTCAGCCTCCATGCTGTCGCTTGCCGAGCCACTTCGCCCTGCATAGTTGAGGCGTCCTGTGTAGCTGTTCTTCTGGCCTTTTCGGGTATATTCGGCTGTTGCAACAGAGGTAATGATATCTTCTTCTCCGTAGCGTGCACGGAGATAGGTCAAAGCAATCTCATTCTTGAGCATCATGCTTCTAAGGCCCGATAAATGTCGTTGGAAAGAGCGATATTCCATGATGGATGGCTCGTAGTACTTTTGGTAATAATAGGCTGAATCCGCTTGACGGTTGGCTTCATATACCACTCCCTTGGTGTACTTCAATGATTTGTTCTGACTGTCATAAAGCAAAGCTGTATCAAGAACAGCGAGAGCCTTTTCCGGTTCTTTGGCTTTTGTCAGTTGCAGGGCACGGTATTCACTGCTCTGTGAGAATGCACCTATAATCTCTTTGTTGCTCGGGTATTTATTGAGTATCGGCTTCAGAAATTCCAAAGAAGCTTCGTATCTCTTGTCACGTTCAAGCACGGTAGCTCTTTTAGCCTGATAGAATGGTTCTTCAGGATAATAATTGATTCCTTGTGCTGTATATTTCTCGAATTCATCGTATTTTCCGAGTAAACCGGACGAATTGATGGCATACTGTAATCCGAGATCGCTTGATGGATTCAGGCTAATTAGCTTAACAGATTCCTCGTATGCTTTTTTCGTAGCTCCGGCTTCCATACATTTCTTGATGTACGGCACTGCTAGTTCCTCGTATCCGATAACATAGAAAATGCGCATATCCTCATCACTCTGCTCGATGGCAGATAGATACAGTTGCAAAGCCTCTTCGGTTTTATCCATTTTATCGAGAATAAATGCCCTTTTCAACGTGCCGTTTTCGTAATCAGGGAAGTGAAGAGTGATGGTGTCCAATGTTGCAAGTGCTTCATTGTAACGTTTCATATTGATATAGCAACTCAAGGCTTTTTCCCATGCGGCACCGTTCATATCATTGTCTATATGTTTTTGAGAAACGAACAATACGTGCGGCAATGCTTCTGCGTACAGACCGAGTTCCATCAGCTTTTCTGCTTTTTTCATGTGCTGTGCGCTCATGGCAAGCGTAATATCATAATCATCAGGATACATCTCATACATCTTTTTCAGCGTTGAATAGGCAAGATCATCCTCATTCATCTGGCGATAAAGCATATATTCTTTATAAAGAATTCCTTTATCATTGTTGCCATATTGTTTTTTAGCTTCTCTGATATAGAAGAGAGCATCGTCGGTATATCCTCGGGTGACGGAAGTGTTCAGCAGGTAGTCCAATGCTTCCTTGTTCTTATTGCCTCCTTCATAGGCCATGCCATATAATACATAAGGATCCCGTTGCTTTTCTGCACGGGCAGCCTCCATTAACAGGTCGTTATACATGCGCCGTATGGCAGGGCTGTTGTTCCTTCGCATTTGCTCGCGTATAAACACCAGTGCTTCCGGATAACGTGCCAATTCGCTGAGAATACTTGCCCTTTTGACGATAAGCGCACCGCCTCCCGGTATGGCAGCCAAACCGTTGGATGACCAGCCTAGAGCGGCTTCCCGGTTTCCTTCCTGCAAATGCAGGTTAATGATGTCCAGATAATATTCTTCGTTTTGGGGAGATACTTTGATGAGCTCCGTCAGCTTTTCGATGGCCTCTTTCCGGTTACCACCTTTTTTCATTTGCTGGTAGCCTACCTCCATGCTGTAGATATAATCCTTCCTTAGAATTGTATCGTTCGGGTAAATTTGATTGATACGTTTCAACAGACGGTCTGCTTCCACATCGTTGTTCTGCTTGCGGTACAGTTCAATCTTTCTTCGCCATAAACCTCTCCAATACGGATTCACTTCCAGCAACTCATTAACGTAGCAAATGGCACTGGAATAATTCTCGGTGATGTCTTCTACATCTACCAGCAGATGTTTGGCATTGACGTTGTTGTAGTTGTCGTCTATCGCTTTGACAAGATGATAACGCGATTGGTCGTAGTTCTTTTCGTGGAACCAGTATTTTCCCATGAGCCATTCAAGGTCAGAAACATTCGGATATTTCTGAAGGCCCTCCTCCAATAGCTCTTTCCCTGCTTCCCATTCCTCGTTCGCAAAATGCTCTTGTACAATCTGGGCATATTGCTCCGGTGTCTGGAATCCGTTGTCGGTCCCGGAGGAAGAGGTTATCAGTAAAAACAGACAACCTAATATGGTGATTTTATGGAGAAACTCTCTGTTCATTCTATCTTGTCTTTAATCTTTCTTGTTTAAATCGTAGCCGGTTCAGGCTTCATTGTCTTTATATCAGTATCGTCTGCACTTTCTTCTTTCTGCTTGAATCCCTTACGTTCCATGTTCTTCCACTTGAAGTCTCTATTGGTCAGATAACTAAGGTATCCTCTCAATGAGCAGAAAGTGATGATGGGATGATAGAAGATAGGTTCCAATATGGACGCAATGATAATCCATAGGTATTCATATCCTCTTTTATATAGCATCCCGACATAGTAGTCGTAGGTAATAACGACGATGGAAAGGAACTGGCAGAACGTATATATCGTCAGGTAAATCATCCATGCCGTGTTCCAGTTGACCGCTCCTGTAAAGGCCAGATAGATAAATACTATCAAACCGACGAACTCGATGATTGGCGCCAGAAACTCAAAAACGAACATATAAGGGAGAGTTAACATTCCCATTTGCTTATATGTCTTTTTGAAAATCATCTTGCGATGGATATTAAGTGTCTGGAACAATCCCCGTGCCCAACGGGTACGTTGGCGGTAGAGCATTGCCAGGTTGGGAGGCCCTTCCGTCCAGCAGCAAGTATCAGGAATCTGTATGATTTTATAAGGACGGGAGAAGTCGCACATATATCCTACCATACGGGTGATGAGGTCCATGTCTTCAGCAAAAGAGGGAGCATCGTATCCTCCGGCTGCAATCGCTACCGAACGGTCGAAAAGACCGAATCCACCGGAGACATTCGGCATTCCATTGATTGCGGACCACCCCATCTTACCAATCAGATAGGAGCGCATATACTCCAGATTCTGGAAAAGTGGAATCGGTGTACGGGGAGTTCTAACGTCTATGATTTGTCCGTCTTTCACGACGCATCCGTTAGCCATCAACATCGTTCCGCTGACTGCAATTACTTGTTTTTCTGAAGATATAATGGGCGAGATGCAGCGATAAAGAGCATATTTTTCCAGAATGCAGTCCACATCCGTGCAGATGAAATACGGATAAGAAGCAACGTTGATTCCTGCATTGGATGCATCCGCTTTGGTTCCTCCATTTTCTTTGTCTACAACAATAAGTCGGCTGTATTTCGGGTTGGAGGATTTGAGGAGTCTTCGGAACGGTCTGGTTTTGATTCGCTCGATATAAGCATAGGGCACTTCTACCAGTTCATAATATTCGGTCATCTTTTCCAATGTGCTGTCCGTACTTCCATCATTTACAATAACCACCTCGAAAAGCGGATATTCCAATGCAAGCATGGAGTTCACATTATCAATGATTGTCTTTTCTTCATTGAAGGCAGGAGCAATTACCGAAATACCCGGTGTATAGGGGGATTCCTTGATTGTTTTCCGCATATAGCTTTCCACATAGTAATCCTTTCTCCGTTTCAGAGAAATGAAAGAGAGGAAGGCGAATGTGACGAAGAATATCGCCAGCATGCTCGTATAAAAGAATACGAAATAATTGAAGAATGTAAATATTATATCTCTCATATTCTCTAATTTAACTGGTTGATTAACGGATGCTTGGTGTGGGCAAACAATATAGCTGTGTGGGAATCTGCTTTTCTCTCCAATTGATCGAATGTTTTCCTTCCCATTGCACTATACTCATAGAGGGCTTTGAGTATGACTCTCTTGGTTCCCCAGTTATCTGCTTCATCATAAGCGTTGTAAAGAAATCCTAAAGCCTTGTCGGTCTTCAGATCTGCAATAGCCGAAATGATTTGTCGTTTGACTTCTTCCGGTTGTACATTATACATTTCAATCAGCTTAGGTTCAACCTCTTTGTATTTTAGCTTACCTAAAGTCTTGATTGCTTCACCCCGTATTTCCACAGAACGGGCATTGAGTTGCTTCGCGAGAATTGGGGCACTTTCGGTTTCATGATATAGCCGGATTTCGTTGATAAAGAATATCTTAACGTTTTCTTCAGCTGAAGTATTCACCCATTTGATAAAGGTGGGTGTGTTATATCCCACTTTTTTACGGTGTTCCAAGATGGCGTGTAACTCCATCATGTCCCATTGCCTTAACTTCATGCCGATATCTTCGTCGAAGAAGCGGAACGGATCACCCTGACTTAACCACATATAAGTATAGCGTGCCGAGTTTCTTAGTTCTAGTTCACGATGATAGAGGAAACGCACCAATACCGCTTCAGAGGCATAACCATTGATGGACTGAATAAGTTTCAGAGCTTGTATCTTTGATCTTTTGGAACCGAATTGAAGTTCGCGTTCAAGGAAACGTGTGATTTGGAATACAGTTTGAATCGTTTGGTAGTTTAGTTCATTGATCTCATCTTCATGCACACTCTTGATTTCTGTTAACAGTTGGGTGATAATGCGTAACTCGTTGGGTTTTGGGCGCTTTTTCGTATCATATTCTAATCTGTCAGCTATCTCTTCTTCACTCAATGTGTTGGAATCTAGTGAGATAGTTTTCATTTCTTCGTAATATTTATCAAACGCTTTATTGTATCTTCGCTTCTCTTTTCGCCTTTTAAATATACCATATATAATATGGAATAGGAGAAATAAGTACGCAATAATACAAAACATTACAGCAATTGAGCATATTCTTATGATTAAAGGATAGCCAATAAACTTGTAATATATCCAATAGAAATAATATTCTATGTAATCTATACCATACAGTACTTGATCCATTTCCCTTGATATATTTAGATATAAAACTTGTATATTCAGAATAAAAGTTCTATATTTGTTGTATTGAATGTTCTGTCTAATGCAAATATACGAAATAACTTGTATATATTATCCATTGTTTATGAACAGCTCTTTTGAGGCATATTTTAGCTCTTGTGATTATTTTCGATGGAAAGGATTGAAATTACAAATAAAGGAGGGTGGAAAGCTGTTAAGCGTTAAATATATTTTTGATAAGTTAACAAATGGAGCCTGAAAATAAGTGTGATAAGCCAGGTTCTCATGCGAAACAGAAACAAACAATAAATTTAAAAATTAGATTAAGATGAAAATTAAAAGTTTGGTGTATGTCCTTATGGGGACAATGTTGATTACTACTTCCTGCTCTGATAATGAGTTGGAAAAAGGTAATGATGGTCCGGGAACTGTTGATCCGGTAAATGCTTCTGCACTCGTGAATGTATATTCCGATAAAAGTGGTTCTGAAGCGAGTCTGCTTGTGGGAAAGGTATTAGTGAAAGATTCCCGTACTCTTACGTTGAATGTTCCTGCTGCTTGCGAGAAAGTGTATATGAAATACAATACAGTTTCGGGAACAGAAGCTACAAAAGAATTTGCTTTGTCTCCTGTTAGTCGTGGTGTAGATCAGGGTACTGGTTTCAATTTTGAAACAAACCGTCTGGCATCGGTAACTTTTGCGCTTCCTGAAGATGCAGTGCAGCCGACAAATGAAACAGACCAAGGCTATCTTTTCTATCACAACACAGGTGTGGTGATGTTCGAAGATGGCTGGCCTACTCAATTGGATTCATGGTATGATGAAGATTTCAACGATGTTGTATTCGAGTATGACTTGAAGGTGACTGAATGTCATAGTCAACAGATGATGGAGACTGTAGGAGGTAAAGAAGAACTATTGTTGACTTTGGACGTTCGTGCGATGGGTGGTATCTATCCTACTGCATTGGGTGTTGTACTGGATGGTTTGAAAAGCGAGTATGTTGATCAGATTACTGCAAGCCTTGTATTAAAAGGTGGTCAGGGAACGATGACAGACTTAGTTAAAGAACAACTTTCAACAAAAGATGTAGTGAAGATTGAAAATAAAAACTGGAATTGGAGCAATGATACTCGTACTGAACCACGTTTTGCAATATTAACGGTGGATAAAGTGCAAACTGAAGGCACTGTTATCACATTGGATGGTTTAAGCTCTTTGAAAGATAATAACCAAGATATGTTCCAGGTAACGCAAGGAAAAGTAAGAGAAGGACTACCTATGTTGCGTGCTGAAGTTAGACTGATTGGTAAAGAAGGATTAACCGGAGCTGAAAGAGATGCTCAACTTGCAGCATTTAGAGAGTTGATTTTAGATACTAATAGACAGAATTTCTTTATTAAGGTGAACGGTAGTAAAGAAATACACATGAGAGGTTATGCACCGACTTCTGCTTATAAAGCTGCATATGATGAATTGGTTGCAAATGATGCTACATTAGATAAAGATGTTTATTATTCAAACACTAAAGGTTCTACTTGGGGAGTGAAGATGCCGGTTGGCGCACGTCATGCTTATGAAAGTGTACCTTTTAGAGAAGCATATACAGGATTTGCTAATTGGGTGGATACTAAAGGTGCTTCAAATAAGAATTGGTATGAGGGCTTTGATCCTGAAAAAACCGTAAGATATTGGTAATACAAATCACCAGTTAATACATTATTTGAGATATTTTGTACAATTTGAACCTCTCTTTTCGAAAAAAGAGGGGTTTCTTTGTATCCGGAAGAATAATCTTTAAACTAATACCGTAATGACGAAGCGATTTTTTATAGGCTACAGTTTGATTACTTTTTTTCTCTTAGATAGTGTGATGCTTTTGGCACAACACAAAGCTTCTTTTGTGCAACAGTGGAAAATAGAAGATGCATCCCATGCTTTGCAGATAATAGAACGTGCAGATACATTAGAATTGATAGTTCCGGACGGACTGACTATGTGGTATCGGCAACGATTGGCAGGTGATTATGAAATTAGTTATCGTATCTGTATGGTGATGCAAGGTGGAAAGTATGACCGCTTGAGTGATCTGAACTGCTTTTGGGCTGCCAATGATCCTAAATACCCTAATGATCTTTTTGCCCGTAGTCAGTGGCGTGACGGCATCTTTAAAAACTACAATACATTAAACCTTTTCTACGTTGGATACGGAGGAAATGATAACTCAACGACCCGTTTTCGTCGATACAGAGGAGAGTACTATGGAGTGGCAGATGATAAGGTGAAACCGTTATTGAAAGAATATACTGATACCTCCCACTTACTTGTTCCCAATCAGTGGTATGAGATTCGGATTCGAGTGGAAAAGGGAATCACAACTTATTCTGTGAATGATGAAGAGTTGTTCCGCTATACCCTTGCGGGTGGTGAAGGTGACGGACACTTCGGTTTACGTCTTTTGCAGAATCATATACTCTTTACAGATTTTAAAGCGACCATACTTTGACTGATATACTGAAAACCTGATAAGACAATATTTCCATGATGAAACAACCTTTTACTAAATTTGGAGTGACAACTCTGTTTTCTCTTTTGTGCTCAGCATTCCTTCATGCACAAGTCGTAACAGATGAGCGGATGTTTTCTTTTGAAGAACCGCAAATCCCGGATTGTATCACCGCTACCCAATCCCGCCTGTCGGTATCTGACCTGCATTATAAAGATGGAAAACATTCGTTGGAATGGACATTTGAACCGGGTGGTATATTGGAATTCAAGAAAGATTTGAAGTTTGAGAAGAAAGATCCGACCGGCAAGGATTTATACCTTTCCGCTTTTATTGTGTGGGTTTATAATGAAGTTCCCCAGAATGCGACCATTGAGTTTCAGTTTCTGAAAGATGGCAAACAATGCACATCTTTCCCTTTTGGCATTAATTTCAGTGGTTGGCGTGCTGCATGGGTCTGCTATGAACGTGATATGCAAGGCACACCGGAGGAAGGCATGAATGAACTTCGGATGATTGCTCCAAATTCAAAAGGAAGCCTTTTCATCGATCATCTGATTACGGCTACTAAGGTTGATGCACGTCAACAGACAGCCGATCTGCAAGTCCCTTTTGTCAATGCCGGAACCACCAACCATTGGCTGGTTGTCTATCAACACTCGCTTTTGAAACCGGATATTGAATTGACTTCTGTGAACGATAAGCAAAGAGCAGAAATGCAACTGTTGGAAAAGCGTTTTCGTGATATGATCTACACGAAAGGGAAAACTACAGATAAAGAAGTGGAAACTATCCGCAAGAAATATGATTTCTATCAGATAACCTACAAGAACGGTCAAGTATCGGGAGTACCTGTTTATATGGTACGTGCTTCAGAAGCTTATGAACGGATCATACCGAACTGGGACAAAGATATGCTGACTAAAATGGAAGTGGAAATGCGTGCTTATTTCGACCTGATGAAAAGAATTGCCGTTGCATATAATAATGCGGCAAATCCGGTGATTCGGGAAGAAATGAAGAAGAAGTTCTTGGCAATGTACGATCATATAACCGATCAGGGAGTAGCTTATGGTAGTTGTTGGGGAAACATCCATCATTACGGTTATAGTGTCCGCGGTCTGTACCTGGCATATTTTCTGATGAAAGATGTGCTTAGGGAAGCTGGTAAACTTCAGGAAGCCGAACGGACATTGCGCTGGTATGCGATTACTAACGAAGTATACCCTAAACCGGAAGTCAACGGAATTGATATGGACTCTTTCAATACACAGACCACCGGACGCATTGCCAGCATTTTAATGATGGAAGATACACCGGAAAAACTACAATATCTCCGGTCTTTCTCCCGTTGGATTGATTTTGGTTGCCGTCCTGCATTGGGATTGTCCGGTTCGTTTAAAGTAGACGGAGGTGCTTTCCATCATCGAAACAACTATCCGGCTTATGCTGTGGGCGGACTCGATGGAGCAACCAATATGATCTATCTTTTCAGCCGGACGGAATTTGCTATTTCCGAGTTAGCTCATGAAACCGTGAAAAATGTACTGTTGACCATGCGTTTTTACTGCAATAAGCTGAACTTCCCTCTTTCCATGTCCGGTCGTCATCCGGATGGAAAAGGTAAACTGGTTCCTATGCATTTTGCTATGATGGCTTTAGCCGGTTCTCCCGATGGAAAGGAGGAATATGATAGTGAAATGGCTTCTTCTTACCTCCGTCTGATTTCAGACCCAAGTATTGAAAATGACTCTCCCGAATATATGCCTAAGGTTTCAAATGCTGAAGAGCGTAAGGTGGCAAAACTTCTTATAGAGAAAGGTTTCCGTCCGGAGACGGACCCGCAGGGAAATATAGCAATGGGATATGGTTGCATCTCTGTTCAACGTCGTAGTAACTGGTCGGCTGTGGCACGCGGACATTCCCGTTATTTATGGGCGGCAGAGCATTATCTGGGGGCAAATCTATACGGTCGTTATCTGGCACACGGCAGTTTACAGATATTGACTGCTGCGCCGGGACAGACAGTAACTCCCACCACTAGTGGCTGGCAGCAGGAAGGTTTTGACTGGAACCGTATTCCGGGAGTGACATCTATTCATTTGCCATTGGAGCAACTGCAGGCTAAGGTGCTCAATGTAGATAGTTACTCCGGAATGGAAGAGATGCTTTACTCCGACGAGGCTTTTGCCGGTGGTTTGTCTCAACAGAAGATGAATGGTAATTTCGGAATGAAGTTGCATGAGCATGATAAGTACAACGGATCACATCGGGCACGTAAATCTTACCATTTCATCGATGGAATGATTGTCTGTCTTGGTTCGGATATTGAAAATACAAATACGGAGTTCCCGACAGAAACGACTATCTTCCAATTAGCGGTTACTGATAAAGCAGGGCATGATTATTGGAAAAATTATCAAAGGGATAAGAACGTATGGGTAGATCATTTGGGAACGGGTTATTATGTTCCGACTCCCATTCGGTTTGAGAAGAACTTTCCTCAATACTCGCGAATGCAAAATACAGGAAAAGAAACAAAGGGTGATTGGGTTTCTTTGGTTGTAGATCATGGAAAGGCACCGAAAAACGGAAGTTACGAATACGCTGTTTTGCCTCAGACGAATGAAGCTCTCATGAAGAAATTTGCAAAGAAGCCCACTTATAAGGTATTACGGCAAGACCGGAATGCACATATTGTAGAGTCCGTTTCCGAACAGATCATTTCTTATGTGTTGTTTGAAACTCCTGAAACGACATTGCCGGGTGGTTTATTACAACGTGTGGATACTTCCTGTCTGGTTATGACTCATAAAGAATCTGCTGATAAGATTAAGTTGACGGTGGCACAACCGGATTTGGCTTTGTATCGCGGTCCAAGCGATGAAGCGTTTGATAAAGATGGGAAACGCATCGAACGTAGTATCTATTCCCGACCATGGATTGAAAATGCCAGTGGTGAAATACCTGTGACTGTAACGATAAAAGGGCAATGGAATGTAGAAGAAACTCCGTTTTGCAAGGTGATTTCTTCTGATAAGAAGCAAACAGTTTTGCAGTTCAGTTGCAAAGATGGCGCTAGCTTTGAAGTGGAGTTAAGGAGATAAAAGTCAGACAACAGGAGATCATTTGCTTTCCCTGATAGGGGAACAGTAGTTTCTCTTGGAGAAACTATAGTTTCCATGCCGTTGAAACTGTTGTTTCTCGGTGCTGAAACTTTAGTTTCCCGGTACGAAACCTTTGGTTTCAAGCCTTGAAACTAAAAGTTTCCCCACGAGAAACAAAGGTAATGCATTCATGAAATAAATAGGATTGCTTGGAGCTTCCAGAGTGAATACCTCCGCGTTGTGAAATGTAGTTTATCTGTTTCTGGTGACAGCATTATTGTTGTCACACTGCTGTCACCGATTGCTGTCACGGTGTTAATTGTTAATAATCAAATCGTTAAGCAGCAATCGGTGACAGGTGACAGATATATAATTAAAATAATTGTATAGAGAGGTTAGAACATAAACATGGCAACGGCAACAATACGGTTGTTACATACGGCATGGGTATCTTGAATTTTCCCATTGGACGTATTAAGCGAACCATACCATGCAGAACTTAATGTATATTCCAACCCGAATTTCCAGTGGGGGACATTGTAGGTCAGTTCTGCTCCTGCCGTAACTAATTGGTTAAGGTCTGTTCCTGTTCCATAAAGTTTTGCATCATTTCCTTTGGGAGCATATAGTGCATCACTTGTTCCCAGATTCTTGGCATAGCCTACGAAGATTCCCGGCTTCCATTTTTTTCCGTAGACAACGTTGAACCAAGAGCTGGAGAAACGTATCGGAGTATATTTTTGTTCTCCCGTTTGTTCGTTGACAGACTTGATCCCGAATCCGCCCAAGCCGGAAGCTTGTGTCAGATTGGATCCTAATACACTCTTCGCAGCGATGAACCAGTCTTTGTTGGTGTATTTCACATGAGCTTCGTATGAAAGAGTTGTGATGCGTTCGTCTACCTTATATGTATCTTTATTTACAGTGGACTCCGTACGTGGTTTCAATGATAACAACTCAATGCCTACGCCGGCCAGTAAACCGTCATTCTTATAATCAGCTCCGACATAAAATTCGGGAATACAGCTTTGCTTCAGATACTTATGTGTTTTCCCTTCCGGTCCTTGTGAAGTATATTGTGATTGCCACACTGCGGCTCCGGTAAGTTGGAAATTCTTGTTTGTATAGCGATAACGAATTTGTGGCGCACGGCTGAAGGGTTGGAACGGTGCTCCTACAGAGAGATTAAGAATCTGCGGAGACACATCTCCGAATAACGGATGCCAGTTTTGCCCGAGCAATAAAGCTGATTTTCCCCAATCCAGATTCAAATAAGCATGACGGAGACGAATGACTGAATAAGAAGTACCTGTGCCGCGGAAGTCAACTTCTACTTTGGCAGACGTCTTGGCTGTTCCCAGTTTGGGACCGGCAACGTCTACTCCGAGACGTGAGTATAAAGTATAGAAGTTACTGTTGGGTGTTGAATTCAGATCGTTCCCGTCCGGATCGCGCACTTTGTCTTTCGGATACATATAAAACAATCCATCTACGGTTTCCTCGTTAGCACGACTATTATAATAGAAGTCAGTACGAATCTGTCCGTAGAACTTAAACTTGAAATCCTGCATTTGTGCGAAGCTGCCTGATACGGTTATCAGACAAAGAAAGATTAGAATGTATTTTTTCATAATGTGCTTGTTTATAAACGGGCGCAAAATTACGAAAAATTACTGGTTATTAGTTTATCGTTGATTAAAAAAGGCAAGGATTGCCTGATTATATTTGTTGAGGCTTGTGCTTTTATGAATTGCTTTCAGTGATTTTCTGTCTGCTTGCGGCATTAAATATTCCCAGAAAGTTTTCATTTTATTCAAAAGCTGCTCGTCTCCTCCTTCCAACTGTTCTGCGTATTGACTGTATACGCATTTATGCATAGATTGCAATTTCTCCCTCATTTCATCGGACTCAAGTGCACGGTTTTGTCTATATTCCAATGCTAATGCCGGGTTGGCAAGCAATCCCCGTCCTATCATAATTCCGGCTAATCCGGGAAACTGTTCCTGAATGCGGTGAATATCTTCTACGCCATTGATATCCCCATTATAGATGAGCGGATGTTTGCAGACTCCCTGAAAAGCTTCAAACGCTTTAAGGTCAACTTCTCCTTTATATTGCTGTTTTCCCAAGCGGGGATGCATTGCCACTTGTCGCAAGGGTAGCTCATTGATAATCGGAGCCAGTTTCAGGCATTCTTCCGAATCTTCCCAACCCAACCTCATTTTGATAGAGAAACTTATTTGTGGATATTCTGTAATCAGGTTAAGTAATGCCTGAACTTCTTCAGGATAAGGAAGAATACCGGAACCATTGTGACGTTTAGCCAGCATAGGAAAAGGACATCCCATATTGATATCGACTTCTTTATATCCCTTTTCAATGAATAGGGATAAGATTTTTTCTGCTTTCTCAAAAGAGGGGGCTATCAGTTGGGGAATCAGGTGGGGTACTTGATTGTTCCCGGGTTCGATTCCCCGGACATCTCTATGGCGGAATCCTCCTTTTTCGAGTCGTACAAATGGGGTGTAATAAGTATCTATACCTCCGAAGCAGGCAGCATGAGCATTACGGTAAAACACTTCGGTGTAACCTTGTAATGGGGCAAAATGAATAGGAAGAGTCTTTGGCATTGTTTTTATTTTTGTGCAAAGATACAGAAAAAGTAAAAGAGAGGAGCCTCGCGGTCCCTCTCTTTCTGATGTTAAATTGATTAAAGTCTGATTTTTATAAACGTTTTCTATGATTGAAGGTTAGAAAAATTGGGGGATATATTTTTATTCTACAACGTTTATAGTCAGTTCACGTACTACTTGACCACCTTGATGGACGTAGTTTGCATTGTTGGCTACGAAGGTAGCGGTATATGTACCGGTCTCTTCATAGGTATGTGAGTATATCTCCAACGATTGCGAGATATTCTTAATCGCTACACCAGCGTCAGGATCGCAGGAACCGTTGAGTAAAAGTGGTTCAGAGATTAGCCAACTATTTTTTAGTGTAGCTCCAGCCGCAGAGCTAGATACAATTATTTCCGTCGGTAAATTTGTTTTCCAGAATCCGGGGACACCGCCATCAACTGCTCCATACTCTCTGTCTTTAACTTTGTCCGATTGCTGGTCACTTTCATTATTTACAATGTTTAGTGGTGTGAAACCTAGATTTTTTGCATAGACAGTTTCTGATTTATTATTATTAAAAGCCAATTCTATGCGTATATTTTTAAAGGAAAATTTAGGTTGTCTAACAGCACCATCCTGACCGCCTTTGTAATGGAAAGCAATGGTGATTTGCTTTCCAAGATAAGACGACAAGTTCTTAATGTATGGATATGATTTGTCGTTATTTTCTACTTTCACCGGCAATTCATCTGTCGGTATTAAATAGGTCCAGTCAAATCCTTCCACTAGTTGCTTGTCTGCTTCGAAATTATTCTTGGCCATTCCCGGAAATTTATCGGAAATGAAAATGTCTAATGCAGTCTGCGGTGTGTTTTTAGGCGGCGCATCATATTGGGCAATCATATCGAAATTAATTTCACATTTTTCGATATCCTCTATTTTCATTTCTGTCCGGTTCCGAAATCTATATTCATGGTCAATTTCTCCACTAAAGAATGTTATAAAATCCGGATCACCATCGAAGCTGAACGTTACCGGGCTTCCTTTCTTTACAGTCACAGTTTTGCCGTCGAAGCTGACATTGCTGTCTGTCACCACGCCAACTTCCATTGCTGTCTCTTCTTTCAATTCCTTGTCGCATGAAGCGAGACAGAGTCCGGCAAAAGCGATAGTCATCAAACTTTTATATATTGTCTTCATATCCTTTTTCTTTTTAAAGTTAATAAGAGATTTACCAACCCGGATTATTCGTTTTAATAGCACCGTTCGATCCTATTTCATTGGCAGGAATCGGGAAATAGTTGTAAGACTTCGGAATATTGAAGTAAGTGTATACATTGATTCCGAATTTCCAGGATTCGTCAGTCTGTGCCTTGTCCACTTGTTCCTGCATCAGTTTGTAATAGTCTCCCCAACGGATCAGGTCGAAGCGTCGTGTATATTCGAAGCAGAGTTCCATAGCGCGTTCGTCTTTGATAGCTTTGCGGAAGTTCTCTTCATCCAGATTTGCTTGAAGCTTGCTGATTCCTGCACGTTCTCTTACTGCATTGATACACTCATAAGCAAGATCATTAGGACCATGGTTGACTTCATTTTCAGCTTCTGCAATCATCAGCAGAATGTCAGAGTAGCGGAGAAGAGGAAAGTTGATGGAAGTATCGTTCTTGCTCTTCTTGTCTGCTTCGTATTCTCTACGATATTTGGCTGCAGCTCTGTTACGGTTCTTATTAGCATCATTCTTCGATTCGCGATCACCGTAAGTAGAACCTGGATCTGTTTTGCCATAGCTGAAGGATTGATCCCAATATTGTTGTTCCACTTCATCTCTTTTTCCTTTCACAAATTCACGACCGTCTACCGGAGTGCCTTCTCCTGCTGATTGGGTGTAGGTGAATGGAGCTATATTCCAGTTGCAACGGTCAATGTCACCGTTTGCTTCATACAATTCCAGTAGCTTAGGGGTATTCCAGATAAAAGCGTATGCATAACCCGGGTCACCTTTACCGGTGATGGAGGCTTTGGAAGAAAGGTCTTTTCCCTGAATACCGATGATATTACCAATTCTACCTTCTGCGCGTACATCCGTTGAACGGTTACCAGCAAATTCTACCTCCCAGATACTCTCATTAGCTTTGGCACCATCCTTATTGAGAGCTGTGTTATACTTGTCAGAACAAATGTCGATAAAGAAATCCCAATATTTGGCAGTCAGTGAATGGCCTTCGTTTTTAACTAACTGCGCATAGTAACTTGCCTTCTTGAAATATTCTGTAATCTCGGCGCTGGTCGTACTGTTGGCCAAACCTACTTCCTTGTCACGTTTAGGCTCACCGGCTCTGAACATATACACACGTGCCAGCATTCCCCAAGCTGCCGATTTGGAAACACGTCCCGGCAAATAGTTCAACTCTTGAGCAGATTTAAGATCCTCGGCAGAACCATACATCTCTTTGATGATAAAGTCATAAATCGTCTGTTTGTCCGTACGTGGAATAGAGAGATTGTAAGCATCTTCTGTAGAAGTAGTCTTAAAAGGTACATCTCCCCAACATTCTACCAAAGTGAAATAATAGAATGCGCGTAAGAAGCGGGCTTCCGCTTTATACTGCTTGCGGGTATCATCGTTTATATCGGGCACTGCATCAATATTCTCCAGGAAAATATTGGCTCTGTTGATACCGGAGTATAAGGTATACCACAATGCTGCAACAGTCGGATCACTCGTATTGGCATTGTTGCAGATCAAGCCACTTTTGTTAGGTCCGCGGTTAGCCCCTCCATAGTGTCCCAGATCGTCACCTCCTACAAGGTATAAGAATTCATTTCCGTAGAAGGAACTTTGCCCCAGAATAGCATAGGTTCCTGTTAGCCAAGAGGCAGCATCCGCTTCATTCTTGAAGTAATTTTCAGGGGTAGTGTACGTCGGGTCTTTTTCCAGGAAATCGCAGGAAGTCAGGTTAAGTCCGACAAGAAGTGATATGATGATTATTTTTATTGTTTTCATATACATAATTGTTTGAAGGATGATTGATTAGAAACCTAAGTTTATACCAAAACTGATAGAGTAGGCTCTCGGATAAGCGGAGAAGTCCAGTCCCGGAGTCAGTGCGCCTTCACGGATAGATACTTCCGGATCGTAACCGGAATATCCTGTACATGTCCATAGATTCTGACCTGCAACGAATACACGCGCATTGTCTATCTTCCATTTCTTGGTCAGTTGCTTCGGCAGTGTATATCCTAAAGATACGGTTTTCAGACGAAGGAAAGAACCGTCTTCGATAATACGTGTAGAGAACACTTTGTTAGAGCCGGAGTCGGTAGCTCTCGGAATATTGCTTTCCGGGTTTTCCGGTGTCCAACGATTTGCGTAACTTGCGTATTGGTTCAAGTCGCGTGTCTTATTGCTGTTCTCGAAGAACAGGCGGTTGGCATTCAATACATCGTTTCCATACGACCATTGGAAGAAGATACTCAAGTCGAATCCTTTGTATTCGAAATTGTTGGTAAATCCACCTGTATGTTTCGGCATACCGTTACCAATCATAGTACGGTCGTTATCGTCGATAATGCCGTCACCATTCAAGTCTGCGTATTTCGGCATACCCGGTTGTGTATTGCTTTCGGAAGAGAAGTAAGGAACATTACGTTTCAGTGTATATGTATCGCCCACTTTATCAAAATCTTCATATTTGTATGTACCTTCATAGATGAATCCGTACATCATTCCCATCGGATAACCCACTTTGGCAATGTAGCTGTATTGTGAGTTGTAGTTCTGGTCAAATTTGGCTGCACTCAACAGAGAGGATTGGTTTTCGGCCAATTCCAATACTTTGTTCTTGTTGAATGCGATATTAAAGTTGGTAGTCCAAGAGAAATGGCGGTTCCTGATATTGGTCGTGTTCAAGGTAAATTCGACACCTTGGTTGCGTACCTTTCCTACATTCTTCATGGCACTGAAATAGCCGGAAGAAGTGGGAAGTGCAGTATTCAGCAACAAATCACGAGTCGTTTTACGATACCAGTCTACGGTTAGTCCGATACGTTCGTCCAGGAAGCCCAAGTCCAGACCCAGATTCCACTGCTCGGTCGTTTCCCATTTCAGTTTTCTGTTTCTTAAAGAAGTAGGCACTGTACCTACACTTGTCAGACTGTTTTCGAACGGATATACACCACTTGGTAGGCTACCGATCGAAATAAAATCTCCAACTTTATCTTTTAATATCTGATATAAAGCATATGTGTCATATTCACCTACGCGGTTGTTACCGGTTAATCCCCAGCTTGCTCTTAATTTACCGGAAGAAACAACAGATTTCAATGGTTTCATGAAATCCTCTTCCATGAATCCCCAAGCCAATGAACCGGAAGGGAAGTAACCGAAACGGTTATCACCACGGAACTTGGAAGAACCGTCGGAACGGAAAGAAACTGTTGCGTAATACAATGATTTATAGTTATAATTCAAACGTCCCAGGAAAGAAAGCATAGACCAGGAACTCTTTAGTGATTTGGTCGTACTGGGAATTCCTTCGCTCATTCCTGCCATCCCGAGTGCTTCGTTCGGAATTTGCACTGTCTTGTATGAATAGTATTCATAGTCAGAATTTTGCAGGGTTACACCTACCATACTATTGAAGAAATGCTTCCGTTTGATATTGGTCTGATAGGTCAGAATATTTTCGTTCAACCATGTTGCACGTTGAGAATGATAGATTTCTGCATTCACCTTATCGGATGATTTCGGATTACCATAACGGGTCTTCGAGTTGTTGAATGTTTCCCCTTTGCGGGTATCGAACGTGTAACCGCCGGAAACTTTCAACTTCAATCCTTTGATAAATTCATATTCTGCAAATCCGTTGAACTGGATATAGTTGGCATACGTCTTGCGATATTCGTTTTTCAAAGACATGATAGGATTGAAACGATAGTCGTTGGTATTGTTTATCGCATCGTCCATGATGTTATCCATCAATGAATTTAAAGGTCTGTCCGGTTCCGTCACGGGGCGATATCCCCATACGCTATAGAACAGGTTGTTCATACCACTATATGAGTTCTGCGAAGGAGAACCACCGGTGGTTGTAGTGCTTGAATAGTTGGTTGTCAGATAGATTTTCAGTTTCTTCTTTTGAATGGTAGTACCCATACGGCCTTGTATACGCTTGTAGTTCGATTCCAACAAGATACCGTCCTGGTCATAATAAGATAAAGAAGCGTTGTAACGAACTCCTTCCGAACCACCGGTCAGGCTGACATTGTGGCTTTGCATCCATGCGCTGCGGAAGATTTCATCCTGCCAGTTATATTGCGGGATATTCCTATAATCTTCCAATCCCCATTTCTTGCCGTCATAATTCATGAAGTAGGTAGTTTCCATATCTTTTGGACTACGTTCTGCTTGTAGTTTGACGAACTCATAGGCATCCATCATCGGGATTGTTTTAGTGATATGCTGAATACCGAAACTTCCGTCGTATTTAATTTTAGGTTGTCCGATTGTACCTTTCTTGGTGGTAATCATCACAACGCCATTAGCGCCACGGGCACCGTAGATAGCGGTAGCAGAGGCGTCTTTCAGAAAATCAAGAGATTCTATATCATTCTGATTGATGGCTGCGGCTACGGAAGGGTCTTCCACCGGGAAACCGTCAATGACATAAAGAGGAGAGTTGTCCTGTGTCAATGAGTTGTTACCACGGATAACGATGTTCATCTGTCCGCCCGGCATACCTTCGCCCGAACTTACGTTGACACCGGCGATACGTCCGCCCAATGTCTCGCCGAAAGAAGCGGTCGGAGTGCTAAGCAGTTCTGCCATGCTGGCTTTGGCAACAGAACCCGTCAGGTCTCTCTTGCGTATTTCCTGATAGCCGACTACTACCACTTCATCCAATGTCTTTGTATCTTCCTTCAATGTGATAACCATTGGCTTTTGAGTGTCCGCCTTTATTTCTACAGTGACATAACCAATGAAAGAAATAACCAATATTGAATTCTTATTGGGTACGTTAAAAGCAAATTTACCATCAAGGTCAGTGATTGTTCCTTGTGAAGTACCTTGTACCTGAACACTGGCTCCCGGCACTCCTTCTCCTAAGTTGTCCTTCACTGTACCTTTAACAAGTACCTGTGCAAGTACAAAAGAAACAGAAAACAGGATCAGTCCGATGGAGGAGAGCATCCTTTTTCTAGTTTGAGTGGATAAATGTTTTTTCATATATTAAAAATTAAGTGATTTTATTGAATCTACGCTTGCAAAGATAGACGGATTGAATATTCTAATATGGATAGAATTATTCAAGATTGGTGCAAAATCATACAATTTTTCTGTTCTCATAAACTATTTCTCTTTTACGGATTCTAGTAATTCGGATAACTCTTTCACTATGTCGGGATGTTGTTTTGATACATTCGTTTTCTCCGATGGATCGGAGGATAAATCGTAAAGTTGAGGCTGTTTGTCGTTGCCTAACTCCATTTTCGTCCAATGTTCGATGGCGGGGCCGTCACTCGGTTCGATGTATTTCCATTGGCCTTTTATGATGGCAAGTGTGTTATTGAGATTCTGTTGAACGACATACTCACGGTTTGTATTATTTTTGCCGAGGAGAACGTTCAGATGTTCCTGACTGTCGGGGGCAGCTCCCTTGCGTAAAGGTTGGTCCAGAAGTGAGGCGAGCGATGCATACACATCTATTTGAGAGAAGAGAGCTTGTTGCTTGTTCGGCTTCACCCGGGCAGGCCAACGGACAATAAACGGAACGCGTGTACCCGCTTCGTAAGCACTGTATTTCCCGCCACGGTAGATCCCCATCGGAGTATGTCCGTTGAGAAGTTCGTAAGCTTGGTCTTGATAGCCGTCGTCGATAACAGGACCGTTGTCGCTGGTAAAGATAAGGATGGTGTTGTCTGCGATGTGGAGGCTATCCAGTGTGTGCATGATTTCACCGATGGTCCAGTCCAGTTGCAGGATGACGTCGCCACGAGTGCCGAGTCCGCTTTTGCCTGCGAAACGTGGGTGGGGGATGCGCGGTACATGTACGTCTTGCGTACCCATATATAAGAAGAAGGGTTCTTCCTGATGGGATGCAATGAAATTCTTAGCCTTGTTGGTGATGATATCAGCTATGTCTTCATCTTTCCAAAGAGCGGATTTTCCTCCGGTCATCCAGCCGATACGGGGAATACCGTTGATAATTGTATTATTGTGTCCCTGACTGGGTTTTAAAGTGACGAGCTCCGGGTTCTCTTCTCCCGTAGGCCAGTCGCCGACTTTGTGGTCATAACTTACGGTGATAGGATCATTGGGGTCAAGTCCTACGACATGTCCGTTTTCTACAAATACACAAGGTACACGGTCTACGGTAGCCGGAATAATAAATTCGTAGTCAAAACCGATGCTTTGTGCGTTAGGGGTAATCCGGTTGTTAAAGTCGGTTCCACCTTTCGGACCGAGTCCCAGATGCCATTTGCCTACTGCACCGGTTGCGTATCCTGCATCTTTCAGCATATCTGCCATGGTGACGCACGTAGTATCGATAATGAGTTCAGAGTTGCCGGGAGCAATCCCTGTGTTTTCTTGTCTCCATGGATACATACCGGTCAGGAGTCCGAAACGGGAAGGAGTGCTGGTGGCGGAAGTTGCATAAGCATTGGTAAATTGTACTCCTTGTCCTGCCAGCCGATCGATGTTGGGGGTACTCACTTTCGTTGCTCCATAACAGCTTAAATCACCAATGCCGAGATCATCTGCAAATATATAAATAATGTTAGGCTTTTGGTTATTCTGCCCATTGCTCTTTTGGGGTGCTTGATTGCATCCTGACAGCGTGACGATGCCGGACAACAGGGGAAGTAGACGCGAAACGTTTTTCATAATGCTGAGTGTTTTAGGAAATAATGTAATGAACACAAAGATAAGCGATTGGAAGAAAAAGAATGAGTAGGAATGTACAAGTGAAGTACAAAATAGTACACTTAAGAAGTTACCTTTTTTATTCGGGCGAAGATGTCCGGACTAAGAAACCGTTTATATCATAAATTTAGGCACGGATCACACGGATGAACGCTGTTGTTTTCATACTCATCGTTTTTTTAATCCGTGAAATCCGTGTGATCCGTGCCTAATAATATAAGATTATTTTGCAAGAGTGCTTGTACAGTTGCCTGCTAATCTGTTTCTTCCCCGTCTCCTTCTTCTCCGCTCTCTTCTCCTTTACGGTAAGCCAGCGGACTGACGTGATAAATCTCCTTGAAACATTTACTGAAATAGCGGGAGGAGGAGAACCCGATCCGGTCGGAAATCTCCGTGATATTCAGCTCCGGGTTATTCCTTAACATGACAGCACCCTTTTTGAGACGTATGCTTAGGATGAAATCATTCGGAGTCTGACCTGTCACAGCTTTCAGTTTGGTGAATAGGTTCGTACGTGCCATACCCATTTCGCGAGCGAAGATATTGACGTTGAAATCCGTATTGTCCAGATGACGTTCGATAATAGCCATCGCACGGTCGAGCATCTCCTTATCCATCGGGTTGGTAGCCAACATTTGGGCAAAAGCCTGTGGTTGTTTACTGAACTTCTCTTGCAGTAGTCGGCGGGAGTTAACCAAATTATTGCAGCGGGAAATCAGAAGATTGGTATTAAACGGTTTCGTGATATAATCATCCGCACCAATCTTCAAACCTTCGATATTGTGCTCTATGGCAGTACGCGCAGTTAATAATACCACCGGAATATGGCAGGTATTAAAGTCCGTCTTGATCTGTTTGCAAAGTTCCGTACCCGACATACGTGGCATCACGACATCACTTAAAATGATGCTTGGCATATCCTTCTGTATCATCTCTAATGCTTCTACTCCATCGGAAGCCGTACTGACCTGATAGAATGTTTCGAAAATACCGACTAACATCTGCTTGATAGACTCATTGTCTTCCACTATCAACATTTTGGCGTCTTCGATACGCTTGTTATCTTCTTCTTTCCATTCCGAATCAGGGATTACTTCTACTGAAGGAACAATAGTTTCTGTCTGTTGGAGGGTTTCCGTATCATCCTTTGCTATTTGCTCTTCTGTAAAGTGTTCCTTGCCTAGTTTGAGGGTAATGATGAAACTGCTTCCTTTGCCCGGTTCGCTTTCCACCCGGATTGTGCCGTGATGAAGTTCCACAATACCTTTCGTCAGTGCCAGTCCGATGCCTGTACCGGCTCCGGTATTCAGCGAGTTGAGATGTTCGGTCTGATAAAAGCGGTCGAATATCTTATCAATTTCGGCAGCGGCGATACCTGTACCGGTATCTTTTATTTCAATGATGACATGGTCTTTTTCCTGCGATACATTAATCGAAATCATATCTTCGGCCTTGGTATGCTTTACTGCATTAGACAGCAGGTTGTTTATCACTTTCTGCATCTGTTTTTGGTCATACCACACTTCAATGTCATCCTTCTGTTTGTTGAACTTGAAGTTGATTTGTTTGCTGCTGGCGTATTCGAGGAAGAGCAGATAATTCTCATACAGGAAGTTAACCAGGTTGTGCTGGCTTACTTTGATCTTCATGTGACCCTGTTCCTGTTTACGGAAATCAAGTAGTTCCGTAATCAGTTCCCGTAATTGGAGACTGTTCTTGTAGATTCCCAACACCTTATTATATATATTAGGCGTAAATGTCTGCACCTGCAACAAAGTTTCCACTTGTCCCACGATCAGCGTTAACGGTGTGCGGAATTCGTGTGAGATGTTAGTGAAGAAACGGAGTTTCGACTGGTTCAATGCTTCAAGGTCTTCAATATGCTTCTTCTCGTACTTCAAAGACTCACGGAGTTTGATGCGCGAATTATAGTTCTGAATAAGATACCATAACAGGCTGATAGTGACAATGGTATAAATCAGGTAAGCCCACCATGTCTCATACCATGAAGGGAGTACGATAATCAGCAGTCTGGCCTCTTTTATTCCTTCCTTTTGTGATTTGATGACAAGGGTATATTTACCCGGATTCAGGTTTGTATAAGTAATCAGCGTTTGCTTCCGGTAAGTATGGTTCCATTCGTCCGAGAAACCCTCCAGGCGATAGAGAATCTCATCTCTGTTGGCAGGGATGAAGTTGGAAGTGGCATATTCGATGCTAAACATTGATTGATTCGCTTTCAGACTGATTTCCGGAGTGTGACAGATTGACTGTTCCAGGATGCCGCTTTCATCTCCCGGAACTACTTCTTTTCCGTTGACAAGCAGGCGGGAAAGAATGATATTATATGATTTGGGAGTGAAGTGTAGCTTCTTTTCCCAGAAAGAAATCATTCCCTGAATACCACCAAGGAACACTTCTCCGTCATGTGTCACAAATAGTGCGTTTTCATTAACGGCGGTTAGCGGGAATCCGTTTTCCGTACCGTAATTATAGAATTTCTTGCTTGGATAGTCAAACTGTGAGAACCCTTGATTGGTAATCAGCAATAAGTCGCCTTTCTGTATGGATGATTCGCATACTTCGTAGATGCAGTCGCTGGATAAACCATCTGTTTGTACATCGAAGTTTTCAAAGTCATCACTTGCCTTACGGTAACGGTCGAGACCGCTTCCGGAGGTGCAGAACCACAGATTACCATTACTGTCCTGCATGATACTGTTGATATTATTGTTGCTAAGACTGTTCGGATTAGCGGGATTGTGCGGATAATTAGTAAGTTTACCGCTGTCGAACCGGTAAGAATAAACACCCTCCCCGGTAGCCGCAATCCACAATGTACCGTCTTTGTCGATGCAAAGACTGGCTACCATGCCAATGCCTCTTCCTTCTTTGGTTTCTTTAAAGAGTTGTTGGCAAGCACCTGTTGCCGGATTGAAAAGACAGACACCGTTTTGTGTGGCGACAACCAGCTTGTCCTTATAAGGTACAATGTCTCGGACAATATCCGAAGGTAGCGAAGTTGGGTCTCCCGCTTTCATCCGGTAGACTGTGAAACGGTTGGTACGCAGGTCGAGTTTGTTCAATCCTCCCAAGTGTGTACCTATCCACATAATTTCATTAGTCCGGTCGTAATAGATTGCTTTGACGTTGTTATGGGAAATACTATTTTTGCCCTCTTCGTGGCGATACCACCGATAGGTATTATTTTTCCGGTCGTACACATTCACGCCACCGCCTTCTGTACAGATCCATAAGTTTCCGTCTTTGTCCTCAGTCATTCTGCCGACAATCGGGCTACTTAAACCTTCTTTTTCTGTATCTCCCGTCTTGTAGCGGGTATAGATTTCATATTCCGGATTGAAATAGTTGACTCCTCCGAAATAAGTGCCCAGCCAAATTGTTCCTTGTTCATCTTTGACGATGCACCAGATAGAGGAGTGGGTGAGACCGTCGGGTTTGTTCGCGTTGGCAGTGTAAAGTTGGAATTTGCCTGTGCTCTTTTCATAGCGATTTAACCCGTGAAAGGTTCCTATCCACAGATTTCCTGCATTATCTTCACAGCAACTCCTTACGAAGTCGGCACAAATACTGTTTGGATTTTTTGGATCATGACGGAAGTTCTCAATGGTACCGTCTGTTTTTATCCGGTAGAGTCCTTCTTCCCAAGTACAAATCCATAATTCTTTAGACGAATTTTCGTAAATACTGGCGATATTACCTCTTGTGATAGGCTGGGAAATCTTCTTGTCTCCCGATAAACAGTAAAGTCCGTTACTGGTAGTTCCCATCCACAGATTTTTCTTTTCGTCCAGGTGGAGGCAGGAGAGGGTGATATCTTTTCCGGCAAGATGATAGTAGAGATCGAAGTTTCCCGTACTTTCATTATATACAAATACTTCTTCTCTTTTCCCGATATATAATTTCTCGTTGAAATAAATAGCATCCACATTGCCTTGCAGCAACGTTTTGAATCTTTGTGTGGTCAGATCGAATTCTGCCACTCCGTCCGTACAGAGCAGGTATACCTTTCCGTTTTTGTTTCCGGTGATGCGCAGCACTGTATTGCTGAACAAGCTGTTCGGATCGTTTTTATTAAGTTTGAAACTTTTGATATCGTTACCGTTATACCGGTTCAGTCCTTCACGCGTGCCGATCCATATAATTCCCCGTTCATCAATATAAAGGCTATTGACAGAAAATTGGGAGAGTCCGTCGTCCGTGGTCAAGTGGCTAAAAGTGATGTTTTGACCTTGTGTGCGGACTCCAGCTACGCTTAAAAATAGCAGAAATAAAAGAATTACTTTTCTCACTAATTTATTTTTTAAGGTGTTTACATCTATGCAAATATATTGTTTTTATTCGATTTCTGTGAACCTTATTAGAAGAAAGTAACTATAAAGTACCGGGAGAGAATCCTATTTAACAGAATTACTCTCCCGGTTTCTAACCTGACTAACCTCTTGTTATAGTGTTTGTGCCTGTTTCGTTTTTATCAGTTCAGATTATTACCACACTACATACTGATTGAAAAAACGAGTACTTTCAGCAATCCATGAGTCCATGTTCTCATAAGCTGCAAAGTGTCCTGATGTAGGGTAACATATCCAGCGTTTAGGTGTACGGATGTGATTGTATGCTGCAAAATTTGTATGTGGTGGTGTAATGTTGTCCTGAAGTCCGAATCCCATTAATACTGGGCATTTGATCCATCCGGTCAGATTTTTCAAGTCAAAGTAAGTTAGTAATGAGAATATTTTATCTTTGTCAATATTCTGCCGGGCAGCTCCTTCGAATACCAAGCTGGCAGGCCAGTGAACCAAACGGAAATAATCGGGATAGTCTGACAGAAAGGGTACGATAGGCGCAGCTGCGGAAATACGATGGTCGAGTGACGCTGCTGCTAATGTGAGCGCTCCACCTTGCGAAATACCTGTAGCAAAAAGGTTTTGTCCGTCAAAGCATGGCTGAGCAAAAATAAAATCAATACTGCGGACTGTATCAGCAAAAGCACCTCTGTAATAATAATGTTTGGGTGAATCCAGTCCGAAAGCAATCCACTCACCAAAGCGGTTATAAGGTTTGTTGAGGCCTTGTCCACGGGGTGGAATGACCAAGATACACCAACCGGGATAGTCGTCGGGACCGGGAATCCAGGTGACGGCATCATAACCTTGATAAACCACTACGGCCGGATGACTCTGACCATCTGTAGGGACTGCCCAATACCCTCGTAAGATTTCTCCTTCAAGCGAGCACATTTCTACTTCGTAAACATCACGCTCTGGCTTCGAAGATTCAGGTAGACGTGTCATTTTATAGGCAGGTTGTACACGTTTAAGTTCGGTGATGGTTTTATTCCAAAATCTTTTTAAGTTAGGGAGACCATCCGGTTTGGATAAAATCTGTTCGGCTTCGTATCCAAAGAAGAAATGTTTCAGAGTGTCGGTGCCAGCAATGAAACAAGCCTGGTAAAACCCGGGAGTGAGATTCATGAGAGTGACTGATGCACGACTGCGAAAGCCTCCACCGGGAGCTATCGAATCTGTTCCGAAAGAGTAGGTTATAAAGGTAGACGATACAGCATTGCCGAAATCTGTTGCAATGTCCATACGTATCCTATCCGAAAAACCTGACTGTGCAGATGTCAATTCCAGCATGAAGCGTACTGGATGTTCGTTATCGAACATCCAGTTTTGCTCAACAGGAATATTGAGATTTATGGTCTCCTGTGTATAACTTTTTATTGAGTATCCGGTCAGGAGTATAATGATGTATATCCACTTTTGCATCCTGTTAATCATTGTAATTACTCTTTGATATAAAACGTAATCAGCACTCCTTTATGATCGCTTGGCCACTGATTGTTTACGGGCGGAATGATTGGATCTTTGGTTTGTTCTTCTATTCTTTTTCCGCGTACAATAGAGCCTGTTGGACCTACTATCTGGGCATTTTTTATTTGTAGATTTTTATTTGGATAATAGTAAACGAAATCAATTCGTTCGCGTTCATCTGCCTCCGGTGCCCATGAGAGATTCTCTGGAATGACAGATTTATTGTCTGCAGGGAAAGTGAATCCCGGACATTTCACCGGATCGGGATGAATTACCCGGTAGGCATCTTTATATCCCCGTTGAACCAACAATTTGGAAGTTCCCCAATTGACGATACATCCGCGATGATCGAATAGTTCTTTTGTATCGGCCTGCCAATCCAGATAAGAAGGCTCATTCAGATCTCCGGCAAAAAACACGAGTGCTCCTTGCTCTAGCTCTTTGGCAGCGTTGTTGATAAAAGCTTGGGCGGATTCTATACGGTCTGATTCTTCGCAGACAGCAAGTATCTTGTCTACATCAGTGATAGGAGCCGGAAGTTTATCCCAATTAACGCTACCGTCATTGTATCCCCGGGGATAGTAACAGGTGTAGTAACGATACTCCGAATGTGCCGGGTAAACGGCCACTCGTTTCCCATTGACATCCAGAATCGCTTTGAACATCCATTTGTTGATGCGTTCTGTCTCTTTGATCGGATATTTTGATATGACCGCTCTTCCGTCTATTCGTGCATCGTAATAGATGAGTCCCTTATTTTTAAGCCCTTGCATTAGTTTAGGCATCACGGGATCGTCTTGCGGACCTTTATATAATTCGCAAAATGTAGCAATGTCTGGCTGTAGGGCAGCAATCTGTTCTATCAGATATTCCGGAGCATGCTCCACCTTGGTACACTCCACCCATAAGTTGAGTTGAAGGAACTTAATCTCTGTTTTCTTTCCTGTTTCTTCTTCCGGTACAGATACTTCCGTATCGGTTTTGGAACATGCAGTGATAACAGGAAGTATGGCAATAATAATAGTTAATAACCACTTTTGCATAATCTGTATTTTTTAGATTTGATTACCAGCCCGGATTCTGACAGTTAGTTCCTGAAGCATTCTGTAACCGGATTGCTTCGTCACCCGGTATTGGATATAATAGGAATTTTTCACTATATGCTTTTCGGTTATTATCTACTACAAAACGGGAGTAACTTCCATCCGAGTTTGCTTTCATTCCGGTGATTACTTTGTCTGTTTGATCCAGTATCTTCCAACGGCGTACATCAAAGAAGCGGTGTTCTTCAAAAGCAAGTTCTACGCGTCTTTCGTTCCTGATTCGCAGACGAAACTGATCACAGGATAATCCGTAAGGAATGCCTGGCATACCTACTCTGGAACGTACTGCATTGACTGCGTCTACCGCATCATTGGGTACAGTTCCGGTAGTGGATGCTTCATTAGCTGCCTCTGCATAATTCAAATATAATTCAGCCAGGCGGAACTCTTTGAAGTAGCCATCCAGATTGCCGGAACGTCCAGATTTATAATGCGAGAACTTACGTGTATAATAGCCGGTACAGGTGTAACGTGCATTACTGGGATCAAGTGCACAGTTTCCTCCTGTCTTGGTTGAGAGTAGTGCACCGGTTTCCAGGTTTAGTTTGGAACCATCATAATAAATAGAAGCTTTAAGACGCGGATCACGATTCTCATACGGTTTGGCTTGATTGTAGAGACCTTGAACAGCCGAATTCAAGTTAGGCTGTAGATGATTGGCATCTAGATAAGGGCTCTCTAAATTGAGCAGAGGATAAGATTCTGTCATGTCACCGTTCACAACTTCATAGGCATCAAGTAGCTCTTGCGACGGACACGCACCGGCATCTGTCTGGCCGTCGGTAGTTGGCAGGCCAGCATAATTCCACATATACATCTGTCCAACTTCCATAATGGTTTCTTTGTCATTAACTACCGGCAAGTCAGTGCGCGAATAGAAATACACATCATAAGGAGAATAACCAGCTGTAGCATTCGGCTGTTTCTTATAAAGTTCATAATTGTTCGCCAGACAGTCATCCAGAGACTTTTTAGTAATTTCTGCGGCTTCTGTCCAAGTGATTGTTCCGTCATTGTACAGAGGACTGGCTGCATAGAGTGATATCTGTGAACGGATGGCTGCACAGATGGCTTTTGTCATAACGTGACGGTAGTTCTCCTTATCTAAGGAACGCCATCCCCATTCTTCAACAGTGGGAATATCAATAGCAGCCTGACAATCAGCCAATATTTGGCGGGCGCACTCGCCAAATGTACCTCTTTTAACCTTGGTATAATCGTAGTCGGGAGTTGTTATGATGGGAACACCTCCATAACGTTTCACCAATTGAAGATAATAGAAAGCGCGTAATGTAAGTACCTGTGCCTTGAAACTGTTACGGATATCTTCTGAGTAGACACTGGCAGTAGGAATATTGGCAAGAAAGATGTTGCAGGCACGAATCCCTTGATAATAATAATTGTAGTTTTCCGGATTTCCTTCGATGCCCTCCAGCGGATTGCTGAAGGGAGATAATTGTCCTTCATTCCATTTGCGGGTAACTCCGTTCTGTAGTTCCCAGGAATCTTTGGCTTCATCCGTACAACCAGCTAGCATGGTATAGTTATAGTTCATTCCGTAATTCAGAATCCATCCATAACATTGATTCATATAAGTATACGTTTTACGGTTCGTGGTAAACAAATCGCTGTAATCCGTACGGCCGTCCGGATGATCTTCAATTTCAGTACATCCTATGAATGAGGATAATATGAGCAAGGAGAATACTCCTGATATGATTTTATTTATTTTCATAACTTCAGTCTTTAGAAATTCAGGTTAAGTCCTATGTTAAATGTTCTGTAAATGGGGTATACAGAGTAGGAATATTGTTCCGGGTCCAGATTATCGAACTTGAGAGATGAGGTGGTCAATAAATTGGCTCCGCTGATATAGAATCTCATTTTCTCCAGTTTCAGCTTACTGCTCCAACGTTTAGGAAGTGTATAACCTAATACTACATTCTTCAATCTCATATAGTTATTTTTGGAATAGAAGAATTCATTTGATTGGAGACTTGAAGAGCTTCCTGTGGTCAAAGCCGGATAGCTGATTTTTTCATTTGCCGCATAGCGATCTGCTGTCCAGGCATTACGGTGAAGGTCTGTGTACACTCCTTGGTAAGCATTATCGAAGGTACCGCATCCACTGTAATAGGCTGCTGTACCTGATACACCTTGTAACTGAACATACAAGTCAAAGTTTTTGTATTCCAGTTGAATAGAACCACCATAAGAAAGTGTAGGTAGTGTCTGGGCTTTGTCCATCGGTGCCTGGTCACGCTCATCTATATTTCCGTCGTTATTTAAGTCTTTGTAAATGAAATCACCTGGGCGTGGAGAAGCACCAGAGAATCGCAGACCGCTTTTATCTATTTCCTCCTGGCTATTATAGTAGCCGTTTCCGTTGGAATAGTCAATCAGATATCCGAACTGTTGTCCTGCAGAATAGCCGGTTTTACGATATGGATAGTAATATCCGCTGGCGGTACGGTTCAACTCTTTTATGTCAGTTACTTCATTTTTATTGTATCCCATATTCCCTCTGATAGTCATTCTTAATCCACATTTCAGATTCTTGATATAAGATAATTCGATATCAAATCCTTTGTTGTTCATCTTACCCAGATTTTCAAATGGCAGATTTTCACTGGCGATACCTTGTGCAGAAGATACACTGTTATCTTGGATAGCCATTTGGGTCTGTTTCACGTTCCAATAATCAAATGTGATACCTAGTGAGTTGAATAAGGTAACATCTATTCCATAATTTTGCTGGAAAGATTCTTCATAGTGGATATATGGATTACCTTGCATACCTTCTACAGTGTGAAAGCCATAGTAGTTGCTTAGTAAGTAACCTGCATCTTTATAACGTACATCCGTAGCATACAGGAAACGGGTGTCAGATATCTGGTCATTACCCAGCCATCCGGCAGATGCGCGTATTTTGAGGAAGGACAGCCAATCTGTGTCTTTCAGGAAACTTTCGTTGGATACCACCCAAGCGGCAGATACTGTCGGGAAGAATTTAAAACGGTTACCCGGTCTGAACTGTTCTGTACCATCGTAGGTAAAGTCTCCCTGTATATAGTATCGTGAATTATAGCCGTATTTCACATGTCCCATCAATGACAAACGATCGTATGGGAGATCACCGTTTTTCATCATATTCTCATTGAAATAGCTGACAAATGCATCTACTTCATGTCTGCCTCCAAAAATACGATTATAGTTGATGAATCCTTGGAAGTTGATAAAGTAGCGCATATTAGCGGTCTTGCTTAAACTTAGAGGAAGAGTGGTGTGAGTACCGAAAAGTCCGCTGCCATTGGCTGCATAACGTGCGTAGTCGGTAGAACCATAGATTGTTCCGTCATAGTTTGCTTCATAACCTACTATTCCTTTTACGCTCAATCCTTTAGTCAGGAATCCCAGATCCAGATTCATTCCATAAGCGACGTTCAGATTGATACCTGTTTGATGGCTATATCCAGAACGGTTGATAAGTCCGTAAGTGGGATATTCATTGTATTCTGCAGTAATCACTTTTCCGTCTTCGGTGATAGGTCCAGGTACGGTGGGGGCCATCTGATAGATCGAATTCATGATATCTCCTGTCCCGTTGTATCCTTGATTCATCCGGTCGATAGTGACATTTGTGTTAAGGAAACAGTTTAGATAACGATGCAGAGTGACGTCCACATTAGCTAAAATGTTGAAGCGATGCAATTTGAGTGCAGGATTATAATTATCATTCTTCTCTGCATCAATCAGGCTGTTTTGGTGAAGATAACCGGCATTAACAAGGTATTTAACCCGGTTGTTACCTCCGCTGATATTGACGTTGTAACGTTGCATACTGGCTGCGTCATTCATAAAAGTGTCATACCAGTCGTGTCCCGGCATAGTTCCATCTGTAAATCCGGCTATTTCATATAAAGAATAGAGTGGAGTGCCACCGTCATTGAGTAAGGCCTGGTTACGCATTTGTGCGTATTCACCGGTACTTACTATTTTAGGACGCTGGGTAGCCTGTTGTATGGAGAAGTCCATGTTCACATTTACTTTAGTACGTCCTATTTCGCCTCTTTTTGTAGTAATAAGAATTACTCCGGAAGAAGCTCGCGGACCATATAATGCTTTAGCTGCGGCATCTTTCAGAATACTGACAGATTCTACAGTGTTGGCATCGAGTGTATTCATATCGAATAATGGAGCCGGAATTCCATCGAGTACAACCAAAGGTGAATTACCATTTATGGAATTCAGACCACGTATATACATCGTTGTTGCATCATCGGCTGGTGTGCTGGTGGATTGGATAGAAGTCAATCCTGCCAAGCGTCCGGTCAGCGTAGCTGAAAATCCGCTATTAGGTGTTTTAACTAACTCTTCTCCCTGAACGGTAGAGATTGCTCCTGTATAACCTCCTTTTCTCTCTTTTTGCAGCATGGCTACTTCGAGAGATGTATCCTGACCGGCGATATCTGATATCAGACGAAACTCCACCGGTTTATTCAGAGTGAATTTCATTGTCTGGTTCCGATATCCTGGAATCTTACAAATGACCATACTGGCTCCCGACGGAATCTCCATGATGAATTTTCCGTCTTTGTCACTGCTTGTGGTGTATTCGGGATTGTCCGGAACAGAAATGATTGCACCCTCTAAGGGTTTGTTGCTCTCATTCCGCACCACACCGGATATTACTTCTTGCACTTGTGCCCGGCATACTTCGTTGCCCGCAAACAGGCATACGATGCACAAAAGTGTGATTATTCTGTTTTTCATATACATTCTGTTTTATGATTACCATCCTGCATTTTGCCACGTCTGTCCTGTCGTGCCTTCCAATACGGCTGCTTCACTGGCAGGGATAGGATATACGTGCCATTTCTTTTCGTAACTCATTTTACTCGGCTTGCCGCCGTCTGTTCCTAAAATAATTCTTTCATAAGAGAATGAATTTCCATTCTTGGTGATTTTCATACCTGTGGTAAACTTCTCGTTTTCCATGTTCTCATTTGCTGGTGTCCAGCGGCGGATGTCGAAATATCTGTCTTCTTCGCAAGCCAGTTCTACCTGACGTTCATGGCGTACTAACAAGCGTGCTTCGTTCTTATCATTTGTAGACAAATCAACCGAGGGATCAAAGCCTGCCCGATGGCGGATTTCATTGATCCATCCCAGACCTTCGGTGAGATGACCGCTTTCAATGGCTGCTTCGGCTGCGTTCAGATAGATTTTGCCTAACCGGTAGAAACGGAAACGTCCGTCATATCCAGCCACTCCGGCTGCTTTACAGTTACCGTTCACCATTCTCTTTCTCCAATAATAACCGGTACGTGTGTTGGTATTTCCACTGGTACGGATTTCGCTGTTTCCTCCTACATATGTTTCTACAACTGCCGGTTCTTTGCCTAACAGAACTGGACTGTTATTGTAAAAAACAGTAGCCTGTAAACGTAAATCGCGTCCATTATAGGGATTTGCAGGATCATAACCACTATTGGGATTGTAATTAGGAGACAGATGCTTCTCATCATTATAAGGTTTTGACAAATTCAATATTGGTTTTCCGGTTGCTAACATATCATAGGCGTCTACTAACTCCTGAGAAGGCACAATGGTGAGTTGGGCATTCCCTAATACCGGTGCTCCGATAACATCATACAAAGGATTTGTATACGGGTCGGGCCAATAACCTTCTGTGCTTTGCCAGATTGTTTCTTTGTCACTGGGATCTGTTCCAATGTAGTTATTGAGCGTGAAGTACTCCATATAAGCATTGTTATAATACTTTTCCGTATCCGAACATTTAGTATAGAGTTCGTAGCCGTTGGCTTTCAGTTGTTCCAAACAGTCTTTATTGATCGTGTAAGCCCATTCCCATAGATCCTTTCCACCATTGTTATAAGTGCTGGCAGCAAACAAAGATGCTTCGGAACGGATAGCCATTGCGATGCCTTTGGTCATTCTGATCTTTTCGTTGAGCGTTGTCAGCCTCCAGGGAAGATTGGCTGATTTAAGGGCTGTTTCGCAATCGTCTACAATGAAGCGGGCACAGTCCTCAAAGCTGGGGCGTGATAAGGTTGAAAAATCATAATCCAGCCCGTAAGGCTCCTTTTCAATAGGTACAGGACCATACCATTTCAACAGTTCCATATAGAAATAAGCGCGGAGTACATGAGCTTCCGCTACCCAGCGGTCACGATCTGTTTCGCTCGGGATGGCAGCAGTGGCTGCCCGTTGGAGGAATGTGTTGATGGTGCGGATTTGTCCCCAGTATAATTGCCAGTATCCTCCTTCCGAGTAGGTATCACCCATGTCTCTACGAACATCAAGATAGAAGTCTGTAGTAGTACAGTTACCTGATGCGGCATGTGCAAAGCCACCGCCGGAACCATCTGTGCAATCCCATGCTTCGTCACTAAGTGCCACAGGATAGTTGCTCCAGAAGTGATATCGCAAACTCTTTTTGGGCAGGTAGTCAAAACAAGTGCTGAAATAAGCTTTGGTCAGATCAGGATCCTGAAATACTTCATCCAGCGATAATCTTCCGTCAGGAGCTACATCCAATGCTTCGTTACAAGAACTGAATGTGAGCAGAGAAGCAAACATGCATATATAAATAAATCTTTTTTTCATATCGGGTTTGTTTTAGCCGTTAAAATGTAATATTTAAACCTACATTGTAAGTGCGCATTGTCGGATAAGCTGCCGGACCGTTCTGTTCCGGATCGAAGCTATCGGTTTTGAGGTGAGTCCATGTATACAGATTGTTACCGCTTAAATAGAAACGTACATTCGATGCACCGATTTTCTTGCTGATGCTTTCCGGTAATGTATATCCTACTTCTGCATTTTTCAGACGTATATAGGAGGCATCCATGATAAAGAAATCATTGGGCTGTAAGCTTGGCCCGCCACTGCTGGATAAACGGGGATACGTAATCTTTTCATGATTATTATAGCGTTCTTCGCTCCAACGTCCCATGTGCATTTTGTAAAAGTTGCCACTGCTTTCGTAGATACCGGCTCCCGAATAAGTCTTGCTGTATTGGCCTACTCCTTGCAACATGATGGAAACGTCGAATCCTTTCCAATTGGCAGATAAAGAGAAACCGTAGTTGATGCGGGGTAACAGAGATGAATAGCCGATAGGAGCTTTGTCACGGTCATTGATCACACCGTCTCCGTTGAGATCTTTATAAATAAAGTCTCCGGGTTCCGGTGTTCCTACACCTTCGTAAGTCAGTCCGCTTTTGGCGATACTTTCGTCACTGTAGAAGAAACCGGTTCCGTCACGGCCTTTTTCGGGATCATAGCTGTGGTCGATAATATATCCCCAGTTTTGTCCTAATGAAAATCCGGTGGTGCGGGTGCGGTATGCATAATCCTTACCTAATAGCGGTTCGTCATATTCCAAAACTTTGTTTCTGGCATAACTGAAGTTTGCATTGGCAGAAACGGATAGTCCGTTCTTGAATTGCTTCTGATATCCGAGTACCATCTCAAATCCCTGGTTCTTGACTTCACCATCGTTCATCAATGGAAGGGCAGAGGAGGGTAGACCTTGAATCATAGGAGTAGTTTGAGGGATGATCAGGATGTTCTTTCTTTTTTCAACGAAGTAGTCGAACGAGAAAGAAAGATCATGGTACAAAGATATGTCTATACCATAATTTTGTTTTTCAGCTGTTTCCCATGTGATACTTTTGTTTCCTATGTAGTTTTCGGCGATTTTGTAACCTTGTCCCCAGCCGGAACCGTTGGAAGCGTATCCCAAACTAGGAGATAACCAGTGGTCTCCTTTACTGTCTGTTACTACGGAATATTGACTGATATTATCCAGATAAAGGAAGCGGGCAGGCTTTCCGTCACTGGTTGTAAATGCATCATTTCCTACTTTTCCCCAAGAAGCTCTTAATTTCAGATTCGTCAGGACTGGATTATCCTGAAGAAAGCTTTCGTTAGTTACTAACCAACCAAGAGAGGCGGCGGGGAAGAATCCGAATCGTTTGTCTGGAGAGAATTGCTCCGAACCGTTGTAACCCATATTTACTTCTACAAAATAACGCCTGTCATAATCATAGGTTGCACGTCCTGCAATACCGATTACATTATAAGGCAGTAGCAGATCACCTGATGTCTCTTTAGATTCTTTAACATCCCGCTGTGCCAGGAACATGGCAGTAATATTGTGTTTCTCAGCAAAACTACGGTTGTAGTTGATTTGCGCTTGCAGGTTCATTGTCCAATAGGACTCGGAAGACTTGGTCAGCTCGATTGGACCATCTTCATCTTCCAGGCTAGGATGCCGGTTGATAAACAGATGTTCTCCTGAAGCTAACGTCTGATAGGTATACCAGGTGTAGGAACGTTTTCCTATTGTTTTGCCGAATCCTTTGGAGTCGAAAGATACTTGTCCTTTGACAGAGAGCCCTTTGGTGATAAATCCCAAATCAATTTCCACTCCTCCGATGACATTGATTCCCGATCTGGTCTCCAGTTGATAACCCGAACGGTTGATTAAAGGATATGCGCTCAACGAATTGTTGGCAGGATCTTCTACAGATAATCCGGCTCCGATAGGGAAGGTGCGTATAGCGTCGGTGGCGTATGCACCTTCCGGAGTCAGATACATGGAAGTAGGCCGTGAAGTCAGAGCACTATTGAATACACTTGTCATGCTTGCAGAAGTCCCGTTGATCCGTTCCAGATAAGAGGAGGCATTTAAGTTGATCTTCACTGACTTATTGACTTTATAGTCAATATTTGAACGGAAGTTGTATCGGTCTAATGAAGACTGGGCATTGTAACCTAACTTGGATTTAGGTTCTACGTTGAACATACCTCCCTGATGCAGGTAGCCTGCACTTACAAAATACTGAAGTTTGTCCGAACCTCCGGAAACGTTCATGTTAGCTCTGGTCATAGGTGCATAATCTCTGAATAAGATATCTTGCCAGTTATTATTCGGATAGAAATCAGGATCTACGGGGTTACCTGTTTTCCATGAGTCGAACTTGTCGATGTCCGGTCCGAAGAACTCGGCAGAGTTCCCATCGTTAGTGAGTGCTTCATTGCGAAGTCTTACCCAATCCCATGAGTCCAGGCGTTCGGGTTTGAAGGCCATTTCCTGCATACTGAATTCTACATTGGCACTGATACGGGCAGTTCCTTTTTCACCTCTCCGGGTGGTGATCATTATAACTCCATTGGCACCTCGTACGCCGAATACTGCCGTTGCGGAAGCATCCTTCAATACGGAAATATTAGCGATTTCGTTCGGATCGATGGAACGCATATCGTCTACAGCTACTCCATCTACCATGATTAATGGATTTGTACCGTTTGTGGTGGCTGCACCACGAAGGAACATGGTCACTTCGTCACGTCCCGGTTCACCGGAAGTCTGGATAGTGGTCAGTCCGGGGAGCTTTCCGGATAAAGCAGAGCTTAAGTTGGGCGATGAAGACTTCATCAATTCTTTTCGGTCGATGGAAGCAACGGAGCCAATGACAGAAACTTTTTTCTGGGTACCGTAAGCCACTACTACAACTTCTTCCAGATTCGCTACGTCCGGATGCATAATGATGCGCATGTCTTTTTTTGCAGGTACATCTTGTTTTTGATAACCTACATAACTGATCTCCAGTATTGCGTTGGGAGCAACCGATAAAGAGAAACGACCGTCTATGTCTGTAATAGTACCATTCGTTGCTGCTCCTTTTTCCATGACGGAAGCTCCGATCAGGCTTTCACCGGACTCGTCCACGACGACTCCGGAGGCTGTTATCTTGGACTGTTGCTGTATCAGGGTAGCATCTCCAATATCTGATGCATTTCCTGTAACGGGAATACAGATTCCCAACCCGAGCAACAGGCACATTTTGTATAGCCAATAACTTCTTTTCATAACTATAACGTTTAAGATTATTTTCTGTCTAATTAAATGAACTCAACATTTTGTCCTTGTCGTATCCTATGTATTCATAGCGTTCTATCCGGACACCTTGGTCTTTTGCGGTAATACAAGGACTTGTGCCATTCCATGAGCTATCCATCCACCACTCTTCTACTAATAGTTTTCTTTGAGTTGAAGAGTTGTTAGTAAATGAGAACTGAACTTTCGAAGGATCTATTGTTCCTCCGGAATAACCTAAAACAGAATAAGTGCCTGCCAAATTACGCAGATCGACATAAACGAGCGGACAACCGGATGCATTTAATGTTGTGATGGACTTGCAACGGTTTATATCCAGATATGTCAGCCCCGGATTATTGCTTACATCAATAGAGGTTATCATATACTGGTCTCCGGAAATAAACTTGGTCAATCCTGCGTTCTTAGCACTGAAAGATTGAATGCCTTTCTCATCTACCGGACCTGCTGTATAGCTGGTGCTGATTGCATATTTACTTAGGTCGATCTCTCCCAGATTATTACCGTCCAAGATGAGGCTCTTATATCCGCAGAAGTATTGCAACCCTTCCAGATTGGTGATTCCCTTGTTGCTAAGATCAAGAGTTGTGTTGTTCTTGAAGTATTCTGTATTCAGAGCTGCCACTGTCAGAACTTTATCCCCTTCGAAGACATCCGGAACCAAGGCTTTGAGGGCATTCCGTAGGTTTATATCAGGAATTTCCCCGTACTTTTTCAATGTTTTCTGATATTTTCCGTAACTGTAATAGTAGTTGTTGTTTCCATCCGGATAGTCGTGCATCCAATCGTACCCTTCCACTGTCACTCCATTATTGATGGCATCTACGATAGAACCGCTATTGCTATAGTATGAGTCCATCCACCAGGATTCCATTTTCAGAAGTCGTTCTTTGCTTGCATCGTCACTGAAAGTAAATTTGAAGTCTGTACTGTTATAGTTCAGACATCCGCCATAGATGCTGTGGTAGTTACGTACATCCAAATAGACCAGTTTGCAGTTTAGAGCAGAGAATCTTTCAATGGTATAACAGTAATACAGATCGATAGATTCTAGTTGGATGCTTCCGTCTATGTTGAGAGAAACCAATGTGCTATTCGGATGTTCTGCAGTAGCCAGTTCCAGTTTAGTCAATCCTGTGTTTTGTGCAGTCAATTCGGACAGCCTGGACAGAACTTCAGCAGGAATTTCGCTTATATCATTGTTGTTGCAGATCAGTTTACGGATGTTGCTGAAATACTCGAGTCCTTCCAAAGAAGTGATATTCTTATCGCTGATATCCAGTGTGCCATCAGTGAATGTGACATACTTCGCACTGGAAGAAATCTTCTCTCCTTTGAATATATCGGGGAAGAGAGCAGAGAGGGCATTGCGCAAGTTCTCATCGGGCATTACTCCTACAGTACTGTTGATGACTCCCAATGTTCGCATTTTACTACCACGTACTAATACAAGTCCATAAGAATCTTTGTTTGCAGTAGAGGGGTATAGTACCGTAATATGGTCGGAGGATACTTCTCTGGTTTCCATGTAGATGGGCTGTTCTGTCCCTCCTGATAAAGGAGAAAGTGCCAGTACATCACAGTCAATAAAGCCATTTCCCTGAATGGTAATCTCTGTGCCCAGGGATTCTTCCGAAATGTCCGGAAGCACTACATTGGTTACTCCCAGGTCTGTGCCTAACTTTTCGTCTTCACATCCCAAAAGGAATACCATTCCAAGCATTAATAAAATGTAGAAATGTGTTTTCATAAATACTATTTGTTTAATGAATAAATAGAGTACATCGTTATTCTTGTTTTAAGACAACCACTGAATGAGGTGGTATAGAGCATTGAATTTCATCTTTTACCTTTAGAGGTTCGGCATCCGGAGGCAGCATTTGGTCTGTAACAGGCAGACTGTCTTTGGTATACCGGTAAACCTTGTAATTCCCATTGGTTTGCGCATGTTTGTTGATGAGGCTTATTGTTTTCTCCTGATCCATTCCGTTAGCAAAGACATACACCCATTTGCCGTTTGTGTTCCGGACGGCAGTTCCTGCATACCATTCCTCCGGTGTTGCTATCGGATAGATTTCAGCTCCCGGGCGTATGAAACGTGTCAACAGAGAATAGGCATAGTACTGCGGGCGTACCTCGTAATCACTTTTGATATCGTTGTAGTATGGCTCCGAAGCGTATGTCTTTTTTACATACTTCCATAAACCCAGTTGCTGCATTGCTCCGTAGTCTGCATCTTTACCGTAGTATTGGTCTATCAGGCTCCAATAACTAACACCGCTTGCTCCTGCATTGAGTAGATTGATGACTATGCGTGTCATGAGTACTCCTCGTTCATACAAGTCGATATCTTTTTGTCTGGTGGCACCTACGCATTGATTACCTCCGAATTCACCGATGAAATGGGCTTTTCCAACTGAAGCGGCCAATTGAGAGTTTTGTTTTTCCCAATCCAGAATTGTGGAGTTCGGAGTTTCGTAGCCGAAGATATAGGTGTGGGAGTTGAATACGTCAGCAACGTTCGCCAGTCCTTTCGTGCAGGCTGCCAGATATTTATGCGTTCCTGTACCTCCGTCCGAATTGTCAGAAAGACTGAAATGTACTTTATTTCGTATTCCATCCTCTTTGAAACGTCTGTCGAGTACTTTACACATTTCAATATAGTCGGCGGTGGGAGCAGCTTTACCTTTGATGATATATGACCAATCTGGTTCGTTGATCGGAGTAATCTCTTTGACGCACGTGTATTTTTTGTTGTTGAGCAGGTGTTGTACAAGTGCAGAAAAGTTCTCGCTCCATTCTTCATAGTTAGTCGGGGCTACTACCCAGTTACCATAATTCCCTTCGGCCAGGAAATGTCCCGGAGGGGCTCCCCAAAGTACAAGGGTGACTTCCATTTTCTGTTCTTGTGCCATATCCAATACTTTGTAGAGTGATTGCATTTCTAAAGAGTCGAATGTGAAATTATGCCACTCGATTTTGGATGCGTCCGGATTGTCATTCTTTGGTTCATACCATTGTGGCATCACCATCACCCGTAAGCTTTGCAGTCCCATTTCTTTGACACGCTTCACAACGATGCGATCCCAGTCTTCAGCTTTGGCTCCATCATTGCGGGTCACATTTTGTGAGAGGAAGTGGGGATCTAGTTCTGCACCTATAGCACGGAGGTTTACACCGGTTTTCTTTCCTACAGAAAGTTTCTGTATGGCAGTTGTTGAACTTTGGTATTTGATTATCAGACTACTTTGCGGGTTATCCAGTGTCAGCGTGAAGCCGTTAGCCAGTTCTTTACCGGTTTTCTTTATAGCCTCTCCTGTATCTTTATTGGTGAGTATATAAGTGTGGTCAGGGTGTAGTCCTGATAAATTGACAGTATAGCTCTTGTCCGGATTGTCTTTGCGGCGGAAAGCTACGATGTATCCGCTGTCATCCGACGGGCGATAAAGTTGGTATGCTAGCCAGATATTTTCTGAGGTAATGTTGTTTATTCCACTCAACGGATAGTAATCTTCATAGAAATAGGGACGGAGTTCTTTGAACTCTGCCTGGCGGTCGCGCATATCATAGATGGATTGTCCGGCTTCAGTTATTTTCCAGTTGTAGATAATAGAGGTTCCGAGGCTGGAACGGAAAGTGAATTTATCGGCACTCACAGTTCCTGTACCATGCAGGGGAAGGTATAAGTTCAATCCGTAGGTATGACATTGATAACCGATTGGTTCTCCATAACTGTAGTCTGTTCTCCACATCGGTGCACTGCGTGAGATACTTTCGAGGTCAATACGGCGTCCGCCACTGGCACAATTATCAACCAGCAAGCCCGGAAAGCGGTTCAGCAGATATTCCCAGAAAGAATAAAGTCCTTCAATGTATCGGATTTCGCAGATACCTTGTCTGCCAGGTTCATCATTGGCAGCCCAGAAACCCTCCGGCTCTATATTGAAATCCTGGCGGTAGTAGTCTATGCCATTTTCCTCGAGGAAGTCTCCGATATATTTACTCATCCATCGACATGCCTCCGGATTTCCGAGATTGAATAGATAAGAGTCGTGCTCACCATCTTTTGTCCAGTCTTCCTGTTTGGCTTTTCCTCTGGCATCCAACATCCATTGAGGGTGTTGCAGTGCCCAAGCTGAGCCTTTCATAACACGCTCCGGTTCAAACCATACCATGAACTTGGAACCAACTCTATGTACTTCGTCGGCGATGGGGCGTAACCCTTCGGGGAAACGAATAGAGTCGACGGTCCAGTTTCCTACGGTGTTCGCCCAATTCTTATGATTGGCTACATCTGCCGAGTGATTGTACCATCCGGCATCCAGCCAGAATACTTCGGGTACTAATTTGAATTGTTCATACCGTTTCACCATAGCAATGGCATAATCTGTAGTCAGGCAGGTATATTCATTACAGGGAGTAGGATCACCGTAGTTGAAACTGGTCGATATTGGATATACGGTCGGTTTACCATCTACTTTCCAAGTGTGGTGGGCTTGCACGAAACGGCGGAACTGGTTGTGTCCTTTCATTCGGTCGGAACCGTTCCAGAATGACAGGCATACACTGGAAGTGCGGATGCTCTCTTCCGGATACAGATAGGTTTTCAAACGTTCAATTCCGGAGGTAAGCGCTACGCTTTGCTGGTCTGCACAACGCACATCGGCAAACCAGGTTCCTGTCCATCCGATGGCTACGATAACTCCTTGATTGGCCGGAGATTCAATATTGAAGAATGGCATACGCATTTGTGAAGAGCGTCCACCTTCCGGTCTCATATAAAGATTATCACCCGGAGACAAGATTGTAAGTTGCTGGCTGAAATCTGATTTGGATGCATGGCTGCCTTCGGAATGATGAAGGTTGAATGCTCCCGGATGCTGGTAGCGGAATGTGATATCAGACACTTTTACGTTGGCAATCTCCGGCGTATTTTTCTTTTCCTGGTTGGTGAAACGGAGTACCCATTCCACCGTATTGAAGTCGGTAAAGCCTTTCACTTCACATTCTACTTTTAATCCTCCGGATGGTTCACGATAAGTATAAAGGTATTTCAGAACCTTAGGATCGTCACTTTTCTGACGCGTAGCCGTATAAGACCAGCTTTTGATAAATTCCTGTGAAGGTTTACCTCCATATTCGAAAGAGAAAGGAGGGACCACACCGCGGGCAAAGTGGGTGGTTATCCATTGGCTGGTGTTTACTGGGCGGTCGCTCATGCGGGTTACCGTCTGTCCTGTTCCATTATGAGGGAACAGAAGCAGAATGAATAGATAATATAGTATTCTTTTTTTCATTCTTTATTCGGTTTTTCGTTGGTAACTTTATATTTTAGTAATAAGGAACTATGTGGCTTTTCGAGGATCAGTGGCAACTGACTGGTCAGTTCTTTTCCCTGATAGATTTTGCTCTGTCGGCTATCCATGTCTGTCACTGTATAGTATTTTTCCGGATCCACTCCTGAAAGTCTGACGGTGATTTGTTTATCTTTGGAGGCGGTTCTGCGGAAAGCAACGATAATACCACTGTCGTCCGACGGACGATGCATTTGATAGGCTAGCCAGATATCATCCCGCGTCATGTCTTCTGTACCCGTCAGTGGGTAATAATCTTCGTAATAGTAAGGTCTGATTTCGTGGAATTCTTTCAGACAACGTTGCATTTCGTAAACGGAGGCATTTTTATCGGTTATTTTCCAGTTATAAATCAAAGCAGTGCTGATGCTTGAGCGGAAAGAATACGGATCGGTCTGTAAACTACCTGTTCCATGTAAAGGCAGGAAGAAATTCAGGCCATACGTGTGACATTGGTAGCCGTCCGGATCGTCGTAATGATAATAATCACTCCTCCATAGTGGTGCGCTTCGGCCGATTGTTTCCCAGTCAATACGTCGTCCCCCACTGGCACAGTTGTCTATGAGCAGGTTCGGGAATCGGTTCAGCAGATAATCCCAGAAGTAGTATAGTCCTTCGATATGGCGTATCTCTTTCATTCCTGTACGTCCGGGCTCATCGTTGGCTGCCCAGTAGATATCCGGCTGCATATTGAAATCCTGACGGTAATAGTCTATGCCGTTTTCTTCGAGCATATCGCCTATATATTTACTCATCCAGCGGCAGGCTTCCGGATTTCCCAGATCGAACAGTAGGTAGGTGTCATTGTTGTGTTCGGGAATGTCGAGCATCCAGTCGGGATGTTCTACCGCCCATTGGGTACCACGGATGACACGCTCGGGTTCGAACCAGACCATGAATTTAGCTCCTACTTTGTGTATTTCGTCGGCTACAGGACGAAGTCCTTTGGGGAAGCGCAATGTATCTACAGTCCAGTTACCGGCTGTGTTGGCCCAGGTCTTGCCATGTTCGAAGTCTGCAGCATCGGTGTTCCATCCAGCATCCAGCCAGAATACTTCGGGCTTCAATCCGAACTGTATGTAACGTTTCACCATGGCAATGGCATAATCGGCTGTCAGGCATGAGTATTCCGTACAAGGTGCGGGGTCCCGATAGTTGAATCCGCTGGAAAGAGGATATTCGGCAAATTTTCCGTTGATTTTCCGTGACTTGTGTGCCAGGACAAAACGGCGGAATTTATTGTGTCCTGCCATCCGGTCGATATTTTCCCAAAACATCAGACTGATACTTGGGGTACGAATTGTTTCCTGTGGACGTAAGTATAATTTCATGGTTTTCATTCCCGAAGCCATGGATATTGTACGATTATCTTGTGCGCATACATCTGCATACCAGGTGCCCGACCAGCCTACTCCTAATATGACTCCCTGTCCGGCAGGTGATTCAATGTTGAAGAAAGGAAGATAGTCCCCTTCTGAAGAGCGTCCTCCTTGTGGAGACATCTGTTTGGTTTCACCCGTTGCCAGAGTAACTGAACGTGGATGGAAATCATATTTGGAGATATGGTTTCCGTCTGCATAGTGTAACTTGAATTCTCCTTTAGAAGCGTATTGCATGGCAAGGTCCACCACTTTCACTTGTTCCAGAGTGGGAGAGTTGCTCGTGCCTTTGTTGGTGAAGTTCAATACCCATTCGGCAGCCTGATAACTGGGATAGCCTTTTACGGTACATTCTACTTTCAGTCCGTTGGTAGGATTGTAGTAGGTAAAGAGATACTTTATCACATCCGCTTCTTCGGATTCTATCTTTTGCTGGGAATAGTCCCATTGGCGGATAAATTCTGCGGAAGGTTTCCCGTCACATATAAACGAGAACGGAGGTGTCTTTCCTTTAGCGAATTGTTTCTGAATCCATTTTTCGATTTCAGGAATGTGTTTGGAGATTTTAGCCGTCGTCTGACCCACGGCTATGATGCTCCACACACTCATAATCAGTAATGAGAACAGGAATTTCGATTCGATTTTCTTGAAATGTTTCATTAGAATATAGGTTTATGTGGTTTTTACTTTTCTCATTATTCCGATCAGATAGCACCATACAATGGCAAGTACTATAATTGCAGATAACTGACTGTGGAATGAATCAGTGATTACTCCTAAAATAGGCGGGAGGACGGCACCGCCGGATACACCGACGATAAGAAGTGCAGATACTTCGTTCGCTTTCTCGGGAACACGTTTCAAAGACAGAGAGAAGATGATGGAAAACAGATTGGCATATCCTATCCCGAAAACTGCTACACATCCGAGGATAAACCAGAGATTAGTGCTAATGGTCATCAGTATCAATCCTGCGAGAGCTATCCAGACGCTATAAATATAGAATTTACTTTCTGAATATTTCATCAGTAGGAGACCACCCAAAAAGGCTCCTACAGTGCGGGCGAAGAAATACACACTATTTCCCATTCCTGCATCTGTCAGTGGTAGATCGCAACGTTCCATCAGGAATTTAGGGAAAGTCATATTGATACCTACGTCTACACCTACCAGCACGAGAATACCGATAAAGAAAGCAAGGATGTATTTGTCTTTGAATAATTCAAGAGTGACTTTGAAAGAAATGTTCTTCCGTTCCTGTTGTTTTTCTTGTATAGGCGTAAGCCATAGCCATATCAAAGCGAGCAGTGACAGTCCGGCATAAATGGGGAATATCATTTTCCATCCGAAAAAACTACCAGTCACCCAAGCTGCCAGGATAGGACCGAGGAATGAACTGACTGCTTTGACAAATTGCCCTAGGGTTAATGTACCTGTCAACTTATCGTTTGCAACGACGTCTGTTACTAATGGATTGAGTGAAACTTGCAATAGAGTGTTACCGATACCTATCAAGGCAAATGCGATTAATATGGCGGTAAAGTCGTATGCAACGAGTGGAAGGCACATGGCTAATACATGGAATGCGAAGCTAAGTAGTACGGTTTTCTTGCGTCCGATGCGATTCATTAACATTCCGGTGGGAATAGAAAGCACCAGGAACCACAAGAAACAGGATAGAGAGATGAGATTAACCATCGTATCGGTGAGATGGCTGAAATCATTCTTCACATAGCTCGTGGTTATTCCGACAATGTCAACAAATCCCATAACGAAGAATCCGAACATGACGGAGAGCATTTTTACTATGGATATTTCTTTTTTCATTCGCGTACTTTTGATGATAAATTACTTGGTTGGTGGGTATATATACTTCTATTTTTGTACTAATACCCTGATTGATGAACGAGATAATTTAAGTTTTAGGTTATTCTCTTGCGTGTTGACCGTTTCTGTTGATTCTATAAGATTATCACCTTCCGGTAGGCGTCCTTCCATATATTTGTAGACATTGTATTCTCCATTGGCACCTTCTTTATCATTTTCCAACTGTATCATCTTGTCTTTGTCTGTAGCGTTGGAAAGTACATACGTCCATTTTCCCTCTGTGTTGAGAAAAGCACTTCCGACTATCAACTCGTCGCCGAGATCCAATGGATATACTTCGTCGCCCTGACGGACAAAACGTGTCAATAGACTATATGCATAGTACTGAGGACGTACCTCGTAGTCTTCCTTGATTTTGGCATATACATCAGGATCTTCGGTATAAGCGGATTTTAGATATTTCCATAAACCGAGTTGCTGCATTTCCGAATAGGAGGCATTGCGGTTATAATATTGATCGATCAGACTCCAGTAGCTTACTCCGCAAGCACCGGCATTCAGGTAGTTCAGAGCAATGCGGATTAGCTGTACCCCTCGCGTATATGTGTCTATACCATATTGGCGGGCGCTTCCGTATCCAGGGAAACCGAATTCTCCAACAAAATGTCTTTTACCTCCTGCAGAAGCTATATTTTGACGTTCCCAATTTACGAGAGTCGAATTAGGGGTGTTGTAGTCAAACTTGTATACATGAGAGTTATACAGGTCGGCTTCATCGTTTGTGAAAGCGGAAACACAGGCAGCGATATATCCGGGTGTACCGTCTGTATTGTCAGAAAGGTTGAAGTGTACCTTACTGCGTATTCCATCTGCTTTAAACTTGGCATCCAGTGCTTTCACCATGGGGGCGTAGGTGTCCTGCCAACCCATGGTTTCAAAATCACCTTGCCACATGATGCGGCCGTAACCTGGTATATGACTGTCAGGCTCGTTGAATGGGGTAATTTGATTGATACAGGTATAATGCTTTTCTTCAATCAGGTATTTCACCATTGTGGAGAAGTTTTCTGCAAATTCTTCATAGTTATCTATACCGGCAATCCAACCCGGATTAACGTTATAACTTCGTGCATCACACAAGAAATGCTTTTGACCATTGTTAATGCCTGATAGTAAGTCGATATTGGTAATGGCTCCCCATACGACTAATGTCACTCCGATATTATTCTCCTGGGCCAGATCCAATACTTTATATACAGACTGCATTTCTTCCGAATCAAAAGTGAATTTGCTCATATCCGCGACATTAGGATCGTTGTTGTCATTGGAGGGTTCCCACCATTGTGGCTGCATCATGATTCGGAATTGCTGTACTTTCATTTTCTTTACCCGTTGTACAACTATATTTTCCCAATCTTCAGCCTTTGAACCATCATTGCGGGTGATGTTTTGTGAGAAGAAGTGCGGATCCATCTCGACACCGATAGCATGAACCGGAGTTCCTGTTGAATTCCCTACTGCAACAGGATAATAGTTGCAAGCCGGACAATCGTCATATTTGTTATAATCATCCGAGCAGGCGGACATTCCCCAAAGTGTGCAAACAATGCTCAATAGAGTTTTACTGATATGTGTCATTTTCATTGCCATATTGATTAAATTTAGTAGGTTATTATTCAAAGCCTAATTCTGCCTCAATTGCCTGAATCAGAATGTGGATAACTTTGATGTGAATTTCTTGTATTCTGTCAGAATGTGCTGCTCGTGGGGCGCAGACTGCAATGTCTGCTAGTCGTGACAGTTCATTCTCTCCTTTTGAAGTCAGCGCTATCACTTTCATTCCATTGTTGTGTGCTTGTACGGCAGCTTTCAGTATGTTCTTGGAATGCCCGCTTGTGCTGATGGCCAATAATACATCTCCCTTACATCCCATAGCTTCTATATAGCGGGAGAAGATCTCGTTGAACGAAAAATCATTTCCCACACAGGTCATGTAAGCCGGGTCATTGATTGCAATTGCCGGTAGCGGGATGCGGTTGTTGCGGTAACGTCCGGTTAGTTCTTCTGCAAAGTGGGTGGCGTCACATAAGGAACCTCCATTACCGCAGCTGATAATCTTATTTCCGGCTTTTAATGCTTCGGCGCAGGTAGAGGCTGCCTGTGAAATAACCCCGACTGTTGTTGTTTCCTCAAGAAAGCTCTCCAACGTTTGCCGAGCCTCTTCCAGTGTTGTTTCAATAAGCTCTTTCATAATAGTTAATCGGTTAAGTTCGCGGCTACAGAAAGAGCTGCATAATCTCCTATCTGCTCTCCCAAAGCGGCTGGTTTCACTTTACATACTCTGTTTGCACAGGATAATGCCTCCTGATCGATTATCTTTTGCATGATGGGTTCCATCATATTTTTATTCCGAGTATAGATGCCACCTATCACAATGACTTCCGGATTCAAGATGTCGATTACTATGGATAATCCTTTTCCCAGATAAATGGCAGACGTCTCATATATGCTTTGGGCTAATTTATCACCTTTGGCAGCTTCTTCAGCCACTTTTCGGGCAGTAAGCTGATCTAGTTCCTGTAAGGTACACCATTCAACTTTCTGTCCGGTCTGCAATTTCTCCATCACATACATTTTGGAGAGTTGAGCAATACCTCCACCGCTGGCAAATCCCTCAAAAGAGCCCTTTTTACCGTAACCTACCGGACCGAAATCCGACAGGCGGATGTGTCCCAGTTCTCCGGCATTGTCATTGGTGCCTGTATACAGTTTGCCATTTAATATTAATCCTGCTCCCAGTCCCGTACCGAATGTGAGAAAGACCATATTCTTAGTTCCTTTTCCTGCCCCGAACTTCCATTCGGCCAAAGCACAGGCATTGGCATCATTGTGTAGACTGGTTTTAATGCCCGTCTTTTTTTTCACCATTGCCACAATGGGGATGTTGTCCCATCCCGGTAGGTTAGGGGGAGACATCACAATGCCTGTTTCACTGTTGAGAGGACCTCCGCAACAGATTCCAATCGCTTTTGTGTTAGTAGGGGTTAGCTGGTGAAGGTTCATCATCTTTTCGGTTTCACAGAGAATTCTGGCTATTGTTTCGTCGACTGTGGTCGTATCAAATTTCTTTTTGTCGATGATATGTAGCTCGTCGTTTTCTTTGATACCGTAGATGATGGCGCATTTGGTGCCTCCTACGTCAATTCCTAACAAGTTCTCTTTCATAAATATTATTTTTTAGCGTATAATCCGGTTTTTTGTAACAGTCGCTTGTATTCTTTCAGGTTGAAAGGTGCCTTGCCGTATAGGTAATGATTCATGAATTTCTGATTACCGATCTGGTATTGGATCAGATAGATTCCCTGACCGCTTTCTTCCGGTAGTGAGGCTATTCTGACCTTTTGATTGGCTGGAATACGGAAAGTGCTCTCATAGATTTTACGTCCCGAGGATGCATCTGTTACCGTTACATTACCACTTTGTACGTTGCGTGTGTCATTCGTTCCTATCAGTGGGTAATTTCCGCCTTCCGCATCATTGATTAGTACGCAAACATCCTGTTGAACATTCTTGATGAAATAATATGCCATCTTCTTTGAATTGTAGTAGTCAACAATCGCATCAGAGATCACCGGCCATCCATCCCGCAGGTTCCACCAGATAATACCAGTCTTGTCCTCAAACTTCTTTCCACGCCACATTTCTATAAAATATTTCATAGCTTCTGCCTGTACGGATTGAGAAGCGAATATAAAATCATCCAGTTTGGAGGGAACTTCACCAAAAAGTAAACGTACCTGATTAATCATAAGATTATTGCGATCGAATGTCTTTCCCCATTCTGGGAATCTACGAACAGATTTGGTAACCCATTCATCATTCCATTCATGATTTTTTGTCCAGGGATATACGGCATCTTTCGTCATCATTTTCTGGAGACTTTCTAAATTAGGGCAGCCGTGATAGCCGATTTCACTGACAAAGCAGCAGGTAGCATCCGTATAGAATTTGTCTTTGTAATATCCTCTGGGACCCCATAAATGGTTTTCCGGTAAATATTGGTCAGCACTTCCTCTTTCATATACCGCTTGGCTGTAGTAAGGAGAGCTAGGAAGATAAGGGCGGGTAGGATCAAACTCATAAATAACTGCCGGAAGGACCTTACGGCTCACTACATCCAGATTCGGATTAATATTAAATGGTTGCAAAGACCAGCGCAGTGCACAATCGTCTTCATTATTTCCTGACCATAAGACGAGTGATGGATGATTGCGTAATTTGCACACAACGGAAATGGCTTCTTTTTCCAATGCTTGTGTAAATGAGCTGCGTTGAGGATAGAAAGTGCATCCCATTGTAAAATCCTGCCATACCATAATGCCGTTTTCATCGCATAAATCAAAGAAATGATGATCTTCATACACGTTGCCACCCCAACAACGTATCATATTGCAGTTTAATTCTACAGCCATGCGGATAGATTCGTCTACGAAAGAATGATCCCGGCTATGGAGTGCATCCATGGGCACCCAATTGGTTCCGTGGATAAAAATAGGTTCTCCATTGACAATGAAACAGAACTTACCCGGATGATCCGGTGGGAGGTTGATGTCTGTAATCTCTAGTTGAATCGTGCGGAGACCTACCTGTTTATTATCTGTTGATAAAATAGTGCCGTCAGAATCTACTAACTCTACTTTTGCATCATATAAAGCCGGTTCTCCATATCCTCTTGGCCACCATAAATCAGCATTCTTGATTTCCATTATATATCGGAATGCTGGGGAAACGACAACAGAGCTTCCTTTATATATTTCTTTCCCATGGCGACTTAATGTATATACGGCTTTCACTTTGTCGAACTTTTCGAAAGGTAGTTTTACTTGTACATCAGTATATAAGCGTACATTTCTGGTAGCAGTGTCTACATTGGCGACCATATAGTGAACATCTGTGAGACGTGCCGAATTCAATACGCGTAATTCTACATCTCTCCACAAACCTGCACTGACTAATCGTGGCAGAATGTCCCATCCATAGGTGTGGGGAGCTTTTCTGATGAATACGGATTCTTCAGACGGGAAGTTTCCAATACTGAATGTCCCTAACAGATGTTTTTGTCCTTCGATAACAGATGAACGGAGTATCACTTGGAGTTGATTACTTTCTCCTGCTTTTATTTCCTTAGTTACATCAAAAGCATGTTCAATCATCATATTTTCTGCTTTGCCAATGTGCTTTCCATTCAGCCATATATCGGCCAGACAGTCTATTCCGGCAAAAAAGAGTTGATATTGTTGCCCTGATTTTAGTTGTGGCGCTACGAATGATTTGGAATAACACCATTGATAGCCTTCCCATTTGCGTAATTCATTTACATTACTGCCAATCATCGGATCTTTGATTAAGTTGGCAGCCATTAGGTCCAGTTCTACATTACCGGGGACTTGGGCTGGTAGATGCTTTACTTCAGCGAGTTGCATGTCCTTGGGCGAAGTTATAGGTTCTTCAGGTTGCATCCAATAAGAGAGTTCCCATGTTCCATTTAAGGAGATGGAATTACCGGAATCGGCAAAAACACCACTTGTACAAGTGAGAAATATCAAAAATAGTAGTGTACTGATTTTATTCATTGTTAATAGATTTAATTGATGGTGTGACAAAGTAACTAGTGCTGTATTTTTATAGTATTACATAACGGTCTCATTTTTACTTCTTTGTGTATATCTGTATTAAAACCTCCTTTCTTTTATTTCCATTAAAACGTGAGTTGATGTTCTCCTGACCCTAAATCTATCTTTCTACCATTACATTCTATTGTTGCATTCGTATTGACTGGGATCGTGACTTTGAGAATCACCTGTTCTTCTTTACGTTCCCATTCAGAACGGATGATTCCATTTACAGATTTATATTCGGCTTTTACCCAGTCAAGACCTTTTACGAAATGAGGTTGGATAAGAATATGTTTGAATCCGGGTTCCTGTTCATCATAATTAATGCCTGCCAATACATTGTACATCCATGCATTAATGTCTCCAAGAAACATGTGATTTACAGAGGCGTCTCTAAACTCCGGTGAAAGTATCCATGTTTCTGCCAGTGTAGTGAAACCTTGTTTTATCCAGTTACCCCAAGATGGAGCTTCTTCTTGTGTGGCCATCTGGTATGCTAAGTCAGCATATCCATATTTGGAAAGCATCCGCAGGACTGTTTTACTGCCTAAAACTCCAAAATCGAGCAGATTATTATTGGCTTTTATCATTGTAGAAAGATTATCTGCAACCTGCTGTTCGTATTCTTTAGGAACGATTCCAAGGTATAAGGCGACTCCTTGTGCCGCTTGCGATCCATTGGCATAAATAGCTTTGGATGTATCGAAGTATTTGTGATTGATAAGCAATTTCAATTCTTCTGCTTTCTTTGTATAACTACTGCCATCTTTTCCTATGAGCTCTGCAAATTTAGCCATATACAGATTGTCTAAATAATAATAACAGGTAGTGGTGAATTCTGTAGGGGTTTGTGTCTTATGGAATACCCAGTCACCAATTCCGTAAGTTACAGTTCCTTCCACATCTTCGCGTCCTGCAAGGTAATTAAGGTATTTAGTACATACAGGCCATAGTTTCTCGATGCTTCTTGTATCTCCATAATAGTGGTAAATTGCCATAGGTACGATAAACATGGCAGCATCCCATACAGGACCTATCCAGTCGTCATAGCCCCATCCGGAACTCGGAATGATTCCCGATATACGTCCTTCTTCATTTTGATTATCAATCATATCATCCAGCCATTTTTCATAGAAAGTAATGCCATCGAAGTTTAATAATCCTAAATCCATTGTTATGTGTGCATCGGCAGTCCATCCATTTTTCTCTCGTTGGGGACAGTCAGTCGGGATACTCATCAGATTTGATAAGTATGATTGATTAGCAGCTTTCCATATTTTATTTAATAGTTCATTTGAACAACTGAATTTGCCAACAGGAGGAACAGCCGTATGTATGAATTGTGCGGTTAAGCTCTCTTTGGTAAGTTTCACAGGACGGTCTGAACGAACTTCTACATATTGAAATCCATGGTATGTAAAATCTGGAGTGAATGTACCTTGTTTTCCGTCCAATATATAAGTGTCTGTTTGAAAAGCGAGGCCAGGTAGTGGTTTGTAGTAAATATCTAAGTTGCGCATTTCCAAGCGTCCGTTATTTTTTAGCAATTCGCCGTGTTGCATACTGACTTTAGTGCCTTTCTCGCCATTAACAGAAAGAGTACAGACGCCTGACATATTAACTCCAAAATCGTATACATAGACTGTATCACCAAAAGAACGCATATTGATTGGAGTGATAAATTGTTCCGTTTCAATGGCAGGCATGTTTTGTGATACTAGTAGGGGAGAAGGGGCAGCTACCTGAATTGCATTTGTCCATTTAGAGTCATCAAAACCCGGTTTATTCCATCCGGCAATTGCAAGACGCGCATCATACGTATCGCCACTATAAATATTGTTTTGTATATAAGGACCGGTAGTCGCTTTCCAAGTAGAATCTGAGTGGATAGTTTGCTTTTCTCCATTTTTATATAATATCTCCATTTCGCAGATCATTCTTGAGCGGTTACGCCAGCGGGCTTGCTCATAGCTCCATGTTGCTACAGGAGCTGCTTCATTATAAAATCCGTTTCCAAGCACTGCAGATAGTACGTTTTCTCCTTTAAGCAGTAGGGGAGTTACATCGTATGTGTTATACAGATTTCTTTTATCATAATGAGTGAAACCCGGATTGAGATGTGAAGATGTTACTGATTCACCATTCAATGTCATTTTATAGTATGCAGCGGCACTTACATATAATCTTGCTTGCTGTATCTCATCTTGAGCGATAAATGACTTGCGCAACATGGGTGCTGGCATATAATCTTTATCATGATTATCAGTAATCCATGCTCCTGTCCAGTCACTTTGATTGAGTTGAGCTGTTTCAAAACTGGATATCGGAGAGGTAATCTTATGTCTCTTTGTTTTATCCCATGCTATTACTTGCCAATAATAACGAGTTCTGGTTTTTAGTTTTTCTGATCCTTGATAGATCGCATGAGGAGTATTAGAGTAAATTGTGTCAGATTGCCAGCTATTATCGGATGTTTTTCCCAAGTCTTGTTCCCGAGTGGCTATATATAGCTGATAACTGTCTTGAGAAAACTCTTTTCCATTTTTATTATTGGTTGTGTAATTCCAGGTAAAACGCGGGGCTGGTGAATCAATACCGAGCGGAGCGACTTGGTATTCACATCGCATATTTTCAATATCAATATTGTTGCTGTTACATGCCCATACTAGTAGTCCTAATAAAGCCAGCATGTATTTTTCATTTTTAGTTTGGAACTTCATAATCCTGTTTCTTTTTGTTAATAATCAAGGAGTGTTTTTCTCTTTTGTTACATCTGTTAATTTAATATCATTATTTATTTTCACTAAACCGGTTAAGTAATCAGGGAAAAAATATAAAATGACGATTAAGGTAATGAACACGGCAGGACAAGTGTTTCTACTTCTTTCTTGCCATTGGAATTTTCAAGGCGATACTTAATATCGCCAAGTAGAATCCTTACTGCATTTTTCCCAATCTCTTCTATTGGCATCCTTGCAATGTTCATATTGGGGGCTAAGACACGGAATGCGGATACTCCATGAATACAAGCTAGTTCATATCCATTATTTATATTGATTCCTTTTTCATAAAAGTAGCGGAATGCTTCCAAAGCTAGAATGTGTGTTGTGAAAAAGAAACCATCTACATCAGGTACTTTGCCGAAGATCTGATCCAGTGCCTTGAAAACATTCTCTTCATAATCCACAAAAGTCACTTCTCCGTATAAATCAGGATCAACGGGTAGATTGGCCTCGATTAAAGCTCTGGCATATCCTTCTCGCCTCATATTCATTGTGCGGAGATGGGGATTAGTCGTGATAATAGCTATCTTGGATGCTCCATTGTCAATCATTCTTTTAACCAGTTCGTAGCTGCTTCCTTCGTTGTCAATAATGATATAGTTTGTCTGCATTTCGGGAAAGTAGCGGTCGAATAAGACTAGAGGATAGCCTTCTTTGACTAGATTCTGTATTTCAATTTTGGAAACTTTTGTGGGGGCTACTATAATCCCGTCCACTTGTTTCGCTTTGAACAATCGAATCATCCTGTTTTCTCTTTCTATTTCTGATTCAGAACTACAAATCATTAATGAATAGCCTTGTGCTTCTGCTTCCATTTCTATAGAACGGGCAACTTTGGAATAGAAAGAGTCTGTAATGTCTGGTATAATTAGTCCGATAGTGCCTGATATGCCTGTATTCAGACTTCTGGCCAATAAGTTTGGTTGGTAATTCAGTTGCTTGGCACATTGAAAGACTTTTTCCTGTGTAGCGAGACTAATGCCTTTTTCATCCCCTTTACCAGAAAGTACCCAAGAGACTGTAGTCTTGGATAATTTTAAGGTTTCTGCTATGTCTTTAAGGGATGTTTTCATAAATAGTATTTGTTTAATCGGTTAAGTGACGGCAAATATATAAAAAAATATCTCATTATATAATATTTGATGTATATTTAACTAATAATTGCAATATGATAGGATAATTTGCAGTTTAAAAATAACATGGAAATAAGGTGTAAACCAAAGAAAGTAACTATATTTGTATCATTCAAACGAAAGATATATGAAAGTAAAGAAAATTAGTGCGGCTAACGTGGAGGCTTGTTCGCTTCCTAAATTATTCGATGAAGAGAAAATAGATTTTCAGCCGATCCAGTGTGTCAATTGGGCTGAATATCCTTACAAACCTAAAGTGAATTTTCGAATTGCTCACACACAGAACTCAATTTTACTACATTTTAAAGTGAAAGAGGAGAGTGTGCGTGCCAAGTACGGGGAGGATAATGGTTCTGTATGGACTGACTCCTGCGTGGAATTCTTTTCTATACCAGCAGGTGACGGGATCTATTATAATATAGAATGCAATTGCATCGGAACGATCTTGGTGGGTGCAGGTCCTGTCCGTAACAACCGGGAACATGCACCGAAAGAAGTGACTGCTCTTGTACAACGCTGGTCTAGTTTGGGTAATCAGCCTTTTGCAGAACGTATCGGTGAAACGGATTGGGAAGTGGCTCTTATTATTCCGTATTCTGTGTTCTTTAAGCATCAGATCGATTCGCTTGATGAAAAGGAGATAAAAGCTAATTTCTATAAGTGTGGAGATGAATTGCAGACTCCTCATTTCCTTTCATGGAATCCGATAGAGATTCAACAGCCGGATTTTCACCGTCCTGATTTCTTCGGTACTTTGGAATTTGAATAATGAATTGAATCTCTGGATTGAAAGATAAATCACCAGAGCATCATCTACCTATAAAAGCGTCATCCATCTATAAAATAGTAAGCACTCACTGTATGGCTCTTGTCCCAACCTCTAATCTCTTTTACCTTTGTGTCGAACTTAAAAATCGACAACA